>NZ_POQU01000031.1 GCF_002938425.1 Blastococcus atacamensis
TTGCATTTTATTTCTTATCTATTTCATTGTTATCTTGTGTCTATTTGTTTTTTTATGAGGCCGGCGACACCCGAGACTTCCCCTGAACAGTTAGTCGGCAGCGCCCGATGTGTATAAGAGCCAGGTCCTGGGCGGTGGCGGCGGCGAGGGCGGATCGGGGGCCGGGTTCGGAGGGCTGTCCGGCCTCGGGGACGGCCAGACCGCCGACAACGGCCAGCTCGCGCAGAGCTGCCGCTCCGGCGCCGACGCCAACGAGTCCGTCGACTGCGCCGTCGTGGCCGACATCGACTCGATCCAGGACTTCTGGTCCCAGGCGCTGGGCGACAGCTACACCCGCACCGACACCGTGTTCTTCTCCGGCTCGGTGCAGACCAGCTGCGGCGGCGCCAGCAGCGGGTCCGGGCCGTTCTACTGCCCGGCCGACCAGCTCGTCTACATCGACCTGAGCTTCTTCGACCAGCTGCAGCAGCAGTTCGGCGCCCAGGGCGGCCTGTTCGTCAACGCCTACGTCATCGCCCACGAGTACGGCCACCACGTGCAGAACCTGCTCGGTACCAACCGGCAGGTGCCCCCCGGCGAGACCGGCCCGACCAGCGGTACGGTGCGGCTCGAGCTGCAGGCGGACTGCTACGCCGGCACCTGGGCCGACCATGCCGAGACCGTGCCGGACGAGTCCGGGCAACCGCTGATCGCCGAGATCACCGAGGACGACGTCAACCGGGCCCTCGACGCGGCAGGGCGGATCGGCGACGACTTCATCCAGGAGAACCTGGGTGGCGGCACGGTGGACCAGGACGCCTTCACGCACGGCTCCTCCGAGCAGCGCCAGCGCTGGTTCCGCACCGGGTACGCCTCCGGCGACCCGCGGGCCTGCGACACCTTCGGCACCGACGACCTCGGCTGATGACGCCGACCGAGCCGGCCGAGCACCTCCGCGTCTCGAGGGACGGTCACGTCGCGACCCTGACCATCGACCGCCCGGCGAAGCGCAACGCGATGACGCTGCGCATGTGGGCGGACCTGCCGGGGGTGCTGGCCCCCCTGGCCGTCGATCCCGCCGTCCGGGTGCTCGTGGTCACCGGCGCGGGCCCCAGCTTCTGCGCGGGAGCCGACATCACCGACCTCCTCCGAGGCGAGGACCCGGCGGACCCGATGGCCGACGTCCGGCGGCACAACCTGGCCGCCCAGGCGGCGCTGCGCGACTTCCCGAAGCCCACGCTGGCGATGATCCGGGGCCACTGCATCGGCGGCGGGGTGGAGCTGGCCACCTGCTGCGACCTGCGGTTCGCCGACAGGACCGCGGTCTTCGGCGTCACCCCGGCCAAGGTCGGCATCGTCTACACGCCTTCGTCGACCAGCGCGCTGCTCGACCTCGTCGGCCCGGCGACGACGAAGTACCTGCTCTACAGCGGGGAACTGCTGGACGCCGACGCCGCGCTGCGGACCGGCCTGGTGGACCGGCTGCTGGACGACGTAGAGCTCGAACCGGAGGTGCGCCGGTTCGCCGACGTCCTCGCGTCGCGCTCGGCACTCAGCCAGCGGGCCACCAAGGAGGTCGTCGCCGCGCTCACGGTCGGTGACGACGCCGAGTCGATGGCGGCGGCCCGGTACCGCGAGACCATCGCCGCCGGTGAGCTGGCGGAGGGCGTCCAGGCCTTCACCGAGCGCCGCGCGCCGCGGTTCCCCTGGCCGAACTGATCTTCCCCGTTTCGTCCACCCCCTGACGCGGGTACCTGACCCTCCGCGAGGAACGGTGCTCTGCGGAGCGGCGGAGGACGGCGCAGCGCAGGTCGCTGGCCGACGTCCGCCACCCGATCCCGCCCCGGGACGCACGGATGCGCCGGGTGGACGACGTCAGTTTTCCTGTGCACCACCAGTGCGCTGACCCACCGTCATTGCGGCCGTCCGGGCCGGTGAGCAACCGTCCGGATGTGTGCGGCATTGCCGCTGGGGTAGCGCCTCCACCGACCACATGCATGCCGAGGAGGACCGATGACTCACTCCATCGACACCCCGTTCCCGCCCCCGGCTCCCGTCGATACGGGCGCCACGACCGCCAGCACCTCGAGCTCCAGCACGTCGAAGGCCGACGTCGCCAAGGACGAGGCCCGCAACGTCAAGGACACCGCCGCCCAGGCCGGTGGGCAGGTCGCGGCCACCGCGGCCGACCAGGCCAAGACGGTGGTCGACGAGACCCAGCGTCAGGCCAAGGACCTGCTCGAGCAGGGCCGTTCGCAGCTCAAGGAGCAGACGGTCGGCCAGCAGCAGAAGGCCGCGTCCGGCCTGACGTCGCTCGCCCAGGAGCTGCGCGGCCTCGCCGACGGCACCGGCAGCGGCGCCCCCGGCCCCGCTCGTGACCTGCTCCACCAGGCCTCCGGGATCGTCGAGGGCTTCGCCGACAAGCTGCAGAACCGCGAGCCGGCCGAGCTGCTCGACGAGGTCCGCGCCTTCGCCCGCCGCAAGCCCGGCATGTTCCTGCTGGGTGCGGCCGCCGCAGGTGTGCTCGCCGGACGCCTGACCAGCGGTGTCCGCGCCGCGCACACCGACTCGGGCTCCACCGGTGGCGGTGCCTCCTACCGGACCACGCCCACCAACTACGTGGACCCGGCGCCGACCTACTCCGACTACTCCAGCGCCACCACCGGCACCGGGGTCGCCACGGGAACCGGCGCACCGCTGCCCCCGCCGCCGTACGGCACCACGCCGCCGGCCGGCAGCATGGTCCCGCCGGCGACGCCCGCGGGCTGGGACGACCCGGCGCGCCGCCCGGGTGAGGTGGGCTGACATGAGCTCCCCCTACTCCGGGGCGACTCCCGCGGGGACCCCGCAGAGCTATGCCGACCCGACGCCGCAGAACTACGCGGCCGACTACAGCGGCGGCATGGGGACCCCCATGACCGAGGCGGGCCACCCGGACGTCGAGGGCGTCTCCGTCGGTGCCCTCATCGGTGAGGTCGCCAAGGACATGTCCACCCTGATGCGGCAGGAGCTCGAGCTCGCCAAGGTGGAGATGAAGGCCGAGGCGAAGAAGGCCGGCACCGGTGCCGGGCTCTTCGGCGCTGCCGGCTTCGCCGCCTACATGGCGATCTTCTTCCTCTCCATCGCCCTCTGGTGGGCGCTGTCCCACCTCGTGGGGCACAGCTGGTCCGCGCTCATCGTGGCCATCCTCTGGGGCGTCGTCGCCGCCGTGGCCGGCCTGATGGGCAAGAAGAAGTTCCAGCAGGTGAACCCGAAGCCCGAGCGCACCGTCGAGACCCTCCAGCAGGTTCCCGGCGCACTCAAGCCCAACTGACCAGCAGACCGCTGAGGTCTCTTGAACGGCAGGAGCCGAACATGACCAGCAGTGACCCGGATGTCATCCGGCGGCAGATCGAGGACACGCGGCGCGAGCTCAGCTACGACGTGGACGCCCTCAACGAGAAGGTCAACCCGTCCCGCGTCATGGACCGTCGGGTGACCGCGGCCAAGGGCCGCGTGACCAATCTCAAGGACAAGGTCATGGGCACCGCCCACGACACGAGGTCCTCGGCGCACGGCATGGCCTCCGACGCGGCCGGCTCGGTGCAGAACTCCGCCTCCACCGCGGCTGACAGCGTCCAGCACGCGGCCCAGTCCGCGGTGGGCGCCGTCCAGCAGGCGCCGGAGACGATCACCCGTCAGGCGCAGGGCAACCCCCTCGCCGCGGGCCTCATCGCCTTCGGCGTGGGTTGGCTGGTCTCCAGCCTGCTCCCCGCCTCGCAGAAGGAGCAGGACCTGGCCCAGCAGGCCGAGTCCGCGGTCCGCGAGAACAAGGATGCCCTTCTCGCGCCGGCCAAGCAGGCCGCGCAGGAGATCGGCGAGCAGCTGAAGCCCGCCGCCCAGCAGGCGGTCGAGGAGGTCAAGTCCACCGCTCAGGGTGCGGCCGAGACCGTGAAGCAGGAGGGCCAGTCCGCGGCCCAGGACGTGCAGGGCCAGGCCCAGCAGTCCAAGGAGACCGTGCAGAGCCAGGCCTCCAGCTGATCAGCTGATCAGCGGGTCGCCGACCCGCTCCGTACGCCTGCGCCCCGCCGGGAACTCCCGGCGGGGCGCAGTGCTGTCCGGACGCCCTCCCCCCGACGGGTGAGACGTCCCGGCCCCCGCTGCAGGGCCCCTCCCGTGGCGCCGTTCCTCCCGGGGACGACGCCAGGCGGCGGCGGCCGCGACCGCGGTCGGACGCCACGACCGACGGGAGCTCCTCGTGGACTCGGCCCTGCACGCCACCGACCCCTCCCCCGGTCGGTCCCGGGTCCTGGTGGCCGACGACGAGGACGACATCCGCGACCTGGTCTGCGTGGCCGTGCGCAAGGCCGGCTGCGACGTGGTCCGCTCGGTCAACGACGGCGCCGAGGCGCTGGTCGCCGCGCGCACCGACCTGCCCGACCTGGCCGTCCTGGACGTCTCGATGCCCGGGGCCACCGGCCTGGAGATCTGCACGGCGCTGCGCGAGGACCCGGTCACCACCGGCATCCGCATCCTGCTGCTCTCGGCCGGCGCCTCCCCCGACGAGGTCGCCCGCGGCCTCTCGGCCGGTGCCGACGCCTATCTCGCCAAGCCCTTCACCGTCGCCGGCCTGGTCTCCCAGGTGCGGGCGCTGACCGTGGGGGTGCCGGCATGAGCCTCGCCGTCCTGGACCGTCCCGCCGCCCCCGTGCCCGCGCGGACGCACCGGCTGACCGACCCCGCCACCTGGCAGGCCACGCTCCGCGGGCCGCTCCCCTGCACCGTCGTCTTCGCCGCGACGGCGGCGGTCCTGGCGGCCGGCTGGGTGCCGGTCGTCGACCGCCTGCTGACCGGCGCGGGGGTGGCCGTCGCGGTCGCCACCTCCGCCACCGCTTGGGCGGTCCGCCGGTCGCGGGCGAGCCTCCGGTCGCTGGCCGTCCCGGCGGCGCACCTGGTGGCCGTCGCCCTCCTGTACGCCGGTACCGCGTCAGCGACCATGCTCTTCCTGCTCCTCGGCCCGCTCCTGGTGCTGTCGTCGCACCCCACCCGCGCCGGGGTCCCGATCGCTGCGGGCGGCACGGCGGTCGTCCTGCTGGTCCCCGAGCTCATGGGCACCGCGTTCGCCGCGGCGCACCCGCCGGCCGGGGCGCTGCTGCTCGGTCCGCTGGCCGTCGCGGTGGGCAGCCTCGCCGTCCACGAGGACAAGCGCCGCGTCATCGCCCAGGCCGGCGACATCGCCCGGCTGCAGCGCGAGCAGTCCGCACTGCTGGAGCAGGTGCGCAGCCGCGCCGACGAGCTGGACACCGCCTCGCGGATCCTGGCCGCGCGCGCCCAGACCATGACCAGCGTCATCGACGCGGTGACCCAGCAGTCGATCATCGGCACCGACCGGGACGGCACCATCCGCGTCTGGAACCCCGGCGCGGAGCGAATGCTCGGTCTGCTGCGGCCTGATGTCGTCCGGAAGCGGTCGATCCTCGAGTTCCACGAGCCGGACGAACTCGCTGCCGCTGCCGAGAGCATCGGATCGACCACGCCGCTCGAGGCGCTCGTGCACGCCGCCCGGGTGGAGGGCAGCGACGTCCGCGACTGGACCTACGTCGCCGCCGACGGCAGCCACCGCACCGTGTCGGTGGCCATCACGCCGCGGTCGGACGACCGCGGCGTGCATGCAGGCTGGAACTTCGTCGGCACCGACATGACCGAGACGCGTGCCACGCAGCGGATGAAGGACCAGTTCGTGAGCCTCATCAGCCACGAGCTGCGCACCCCGCTGAGCTCGATCCTGGGCTACCTCGAGCTGGTCATGGACGACGAGGAGTCACCGCTCACCGAGGAGCAGCGCCAGTACCTCTCGACGGTCGAGCGCAACGCCCAGCGTCTGCTGCGGCTGGTCGGCGACCTGCTCTTCACCGCGCAGGTGGAGAGCGGACGATTCACCCTCCAGCCGGCCGACGTCGACCTCGCCGGGGTGGTCCGCGCCGCCGAGGAGACCGCCCGCGTCGCCGCGGCGAACGCCGGCGTGGAGATCGTGGTGGACGTGCCGGCCGACGGCCTCGTCGTCTCCGGGGACG
The DNA here is from genome assembly GCF_002938425.1 of Blastococcus atacamensis. Classification (GTDB taxonomy): domain Bacteria; phylum Actinomycetota; class Actinomycetes; order Mycobacteriales; family Geodermatophilaceae; genus Blastococcus; species Blastococcus atacamensis. The sequence continues at coordinate 6,032 of NZ_POQU01000031.1, forward strand.
CCGTCCGCCTCGGGCAGGCATGCGACAACCTGGTCTCCAACGCCGTCAAGTTCACCCCCGGTGGCGGCCAGGTGCGGCTCTCGCTGCAGCGGTCCTGGCAGACCGCCGACGGCGAGGTCGTGGCCGAGCAGCGCCCCGGCGCCGTCCCCGTGGCGCTGCTGTCGGTGGCCGACACGGGCATGGGCATCCCGGCCGGCGAGCAGGGACAGCTGTTCACCCGGTTCTTCCGCTCCTCCACCGCCCAGCGCAACGCCGTGCCCGGGGTCGGTCTGGGGCTGACCATCACCAAGGCCATCACCACCGCCCACGGCGGCTCCCTGGACCTGGTCAGCGCGGAGGGCCAGGGCACCACCTTCACCATGGCCCTGCCCCTCGGGCCGGCGGCCTGACCGTGACCCGCCCCGCGCCCCTCGCTCCCTCCCGGGACGGGGGGCGTAGGGCGTCCCGGGGCCGGCGAGCGCTGTCCGGGGCCCGCAACCGGCCGATCTGCGGAGTACGGGCCGATTCCTTGCGGATTCCTTGCGGATCGCTGGCGGGTGGCCTGCGGTTGGCCCTCCAGAGTCTGTGTTGTCGCCGGAACACCGGTGGCACCACACGGACACAGGAGACATGGACATGAGCACCTCGACCGGCATTGCCACCAGCTCCACCGCCCGCAAGGTCGTCGCCTCGCTCGGCATCCTCGGTGCCACGGCTGCCATCGCCGGCCTCGGTACCTTCGGTGACTTCACCAGCAGCACCACCCCGACCGACCTCACCGTCGGCACCGGCACCGTCGCGATCAGCGCCGCCGCGCAGGGCACCGCCACCCTCGCCGCCACCGACTTCGTCCCCGGTGACTCGATGACCCGCGTGGTCAGCCTGAAGAACGACGGGGCCGCCCTCGGCGCGCTGAACCTGAACACCATGTCCTCCACCAGCACCAAGCTCACCTCCGACGCGCTCAACGGCCTCCAGCTGCGACTGGAGTCCTGCAGCGCCCCGTGGACCGACGCCGTCGTCCCGGTCTGCAACGGCACCAAGACCACCGTCAGCAGCGGCCAGGCGGTCCGGACCATCGACCTCGCCTCGTCCCCCGCCATGGGTGCGGGCAAGACCGACTACCTGGCGGTCACCCTCAGCCTGCCCACCACGGCCGGCAACGACTTCCAGAACCTGTCGACCAAGCTGTCCCTGGTCTTCACCGGCACGCAGCGCAGCGGCACCGCCCGCTGATCCCGGCCCGACACCGATACGGAGATCCACGCCATGACCACCGTCCTCCCCGTCCGCCGCCCAGGGGCAGCCACGGCGCTGCCCCTGGACACGGACGAGCGCTCGACCGCCGGCGGCAACGCCGGCCGGGCCCGCCAGATCTGGGGCCGTCTGGCCCCGTGGCTGGCCCGCGGCGCCCTGGGGATCGCGGTCCTGGCATTCGCCGTCCTCGCCGTCGGGCCCCACGTGTTCGGCTACCGCACGATGACCATGCTGACCGGCAGCATGGCTCCCGAGATCGAGCCCGGCGATGTCACCGTCGCCACCCCGGTCCCCGTCTCGGAGGTCACCGAGGGCATGGTGATCAGCTACCACATGCCCGTCGGGGACCAGCGCCTGGTGACCCACCGGGTCGTCTCGGTGGACCGCGCCGCCGACGGCAGCGTCACCGTCCAGACCAAGGGCGATGCCAACACCGCGAACGACCCGTGGACCGCGAGCCTGGAGGGCGACACCGTCTACCAGGTGCAGGCGGTCATCCCCGAGGTCGGCGAGCTGATCCGGCTCTTCCGCACCCCGGGCCTGAGCCAGGCACTGCTCTACGGTGCACCGGTCCTCCTGGCGGGCTGGCTGCTCATGACCATCTGGCGCCCCGAGCGGAACGAGAACGAGGAGGTCCCGGCATGACCGCCATCCGGCGAACCGTGACCGTCGTCGGCCTGATGCTGGCCGTCGTGGTCGGCAGCAGCATCCCCTCATCGGCCCTCTACAGCGCCTCCACCACGATCACGGAGCCCGTCTCGACCGGCCGGGTCGCGGCACCCTCCTCCCTCACCATCGAGGACAGCTGCCGGGGCTGGTGGTACGAGGCGACCGTCAGCTGGCCGGCCAGCACCACGAGCCGGGGCGTCACCGGCTACCGCGTCATGGCGCACCTGAACACCGGCGAGTCGGTCGTCATGGCAGAGACGGACGCCGCCACCCGGAGCGTCTACCAGCAGGTCAACGCGAGCTACCTGAACTACCAGCCCCGCCTCTCGGTCATCACGCTCACCAGCTACGGCTGGACGGCGGAGACCCCGCGATCGGCGGTGCTGACGTGCTGAGCCTCGTCCACTCTGTCGACGCCGTCGAGGACCCGGCCGACGAGCGCCTCGCGCCGCTCTCCGCCGTGCTCGTCCCCGGCACCCTCCTGGACTTCCTGCGCGGCCGGACCACGGGGCCGGCCGCGCGGGCAGAACTCCTCCCCGTCGCCGACGAGGACCTGCACGCCGGGGACCTGGGCGACGAGGACCTGGACGCCGACCTGATGGAACGGCTGCAGCAGATGTACCGCAGCGCACTCCCCGAGCGGCTCTCCGCGATCACGACGAGCACCTCCGCCGGGAACGCCCCCGCCGTCGCCTCGGCCGCCAACACCCTGGCCGGGACCAGCGGCCAGCTGGGCCACCCCGAGGTCGCCTCGATCTGCCGGGCCATCGCCGCCGACGCCCGCCGCGGCGTGCTCGCCCACTCGCGGGTGCAGGAGCTGCAGGCCCTCGCCGGCGCCTGAGGAAGGACCCCCGTCCTCCCCACCCCTCGCACGCTCGGGGCGGGCCCCTGGACGGGGGCCTCTCGCGGGTCGTCCGCAGAGGACGACTCCTGGTCCTAGGCCACCAGTCGGTAGCCGACTCCGCGGACGGTCTTGATCTCGGGCGAGTTCAGACCGGCCGCGACCAGCTTGCGGCGCAGGTTGGACATGTGCGCCTCCACGAGCCGCAGGTTGCCCTCCCAGTCGGTCTGCCAGACCTCGCGCAGCAGCGTCTCCCGCTGCAGCACCCGGCCCGGGCGGGAGGCCAGCGCGGCCAGCAGGTCGAACTCGGTGCGGGTCAGGTCGACGATCTCGCCGTCGACCCGGACCTCCCGGCTGTCCTCGTCGACCTCGAGCTCGGCGAGCCGGCGGACCGAGTCGGCCGCCTCGACGGCTGCCGACGGAACCGGGGGCGCGGTGCGCGGGAAGCGCAGCATCGCCTGCACGCGGGCGGCGAGCTCGCGCGGGGAGAACGGCTTGGCCATGTATCCATCGGCACCCACGGCCAGGCCGATCAGGAGGTCGACCTCCTCGGCGCGGGCGGTGAGCATCAAGACGTAGCACGCGGTCTCGGCCCGGATCTGGCGGCACACCTCGGTGCCGTCGGCGTCCGGGAGCCCGAGGTCCAGCACGATGAGATCCGGCGGGTTCCGCCGCACCTCCTCCAGTGCCGCACCGCCGGTGCCCACGGCGCGCACCGCGAACCCGGCACGCTCGAGGACGGTCACCACGAGCTCGCGGATCTCCTCGGTGTCCTCGACCACGAGCACGGACTGTTCGGGCACGACATCTCCTCCTCACGCTGAGCTGTCACGGCGCGGCGGGCCGGTCGGCCTTCCGTCACCTGACCGGGTGATCGGCACGCGGAAAGCCCTGCTTGAGCCGCGGGGCGGTCGCCCGGGAGGGGTGTTCCACCCGGAGGGGTGAGGAAAGGGGCAGCTCGGCTCATGACGGGGGCCGCTCCCGCCGTCAGAAGGAGCGGGGACGCCCCGTTCCCTCCCGGCGACAACCGGGGGACCCGACCGAGGGAGCCGGAATCGTGGACGGTGCACTGCACGTCCTCGTCGTCGACGACGACCCCGACACCGCGTTCTTCGTGCGCACCGTGCTCCAGCGCGGCGGCATGACCGTGACCACCTGCGGGGACCCGCTCGAGGCACTGGCCCTCGTGGGCCGCGTCGAGTTCGACGCCGCCATCACCGACATCGAGATGCCGGGCATGACCGGGCTGGAGTTCCTCGACCGACTGCGCCAGGTCCGCCCGGACCTTCCCGTCACGGTGATGACCGCGCACGCGTCGGTGGACTACGCCGTGGAGGCCCTGCGCCGGCAGGCCGACGAGTTCCTGGTGAAGCCCGTCCCCAAGGACACCCTCGCCGCGACGATCCGCCGGCTGGCCGGGACCGCCGCGGCCAAGCGCGCCGCCGCTCCGCAGCGGCAGACGGTGCTCGCCATCGGCGCGCACCCCGACGACGTCGAGATCGGGGTCGGCGGCACGCTGGCCGCCCACCGCTCAGCCGGCGACCAGGTCGTCATCCTGACCCTCTCCCGCGGTGCCCGCGGAGGTGAGGTCGACTCCCGCCAGGACGAGTCGCTGGCCGCCGCCGAGCTGATCGGCGCCCGCCTCTTCCTCGAGGACCTCGAGGACACCCGCATCAGCCCGATGGACCCGACCATGTCCATCATCGAGCGCGTCGTCAACGAGGTGCGTCCCACGCTCGTCTACACGCACTCGGCCAACGACCGGCACCAGGACCACCGCGCCGTGCACCAGGCGGCGAGCGTGGCGACCCGGTCGGTGCCCACCGTCGCGTGCTTCCAGAGCCCCTCGGCCACCATCGACTTCCGGCCCACCCGCTTCGTGAACATCGACGGGTTCACGCGCACCAAGCTCGACCTGCTGGCCGCCTTCCGCTCGCAGGCCGGCATCCGCGCCTACCTCGAGGACGACTTCGTCCTGGCCACAGCCCACTACTGGTCGCGCTACACCAGCGGCGGCCGCTACTGCGAGCCGCTGGAGGTCATCCGTGACGGCGGCGGGGTCGTCGGCGCCACGAGCGACTCCGCCTTCCGGCCCGCCTCTTCCTCCACGGCCACCTCCTCGATCACCCCGGAGCGCTTCGGTGTCTGACTCTCCCACCCGCGTCCTCGTGTCCGGCGCCGGCGGCCCCGCCGGCATCGCCGTGCTCCGCTCGCTGGCCCACCGCGACGACGTCGTGCTGCTCGCCGCCGACATGGACCGCTACGCCAGCGGCCTCTACCTGGTCGAGGCCGGTGCCCGGCACCTGGTCCGCCCCGGCCTGAGCGAGGAGTTCGTCGACCACCTCGTCGAGCTGTGCGAGCGGGAGCGCGTCGACGTCCTCTTCTCCACGGTCGACGTCGAGCTGCCCCGGCTGGCCGCCGAGCGCAAGCGCCTGGACGCCGTCGGCACGACGCTGGCCGCGCCGAGCCTGGAGACGCTCGAGGTCTGCCTGGACAAGTACGCGCTGGCCCAGCGCTGCGCCGGCGTCGTCCGCACCCCGCGCACCGCGCTGCTGGGCGACACCGACCCCGGGAGCTGGGACTACCCGGTCATCGTGAAGCCCCGCCGCGGCGCCGGTTCGCGTGGCGTCCACCTCGTGGAGGACGCCGCCGCGCTGCGCGCCCTGGGCAGCGACGAGGACATCCTCGTGCAAGCCCACCTGCCCGGCGACGAGTACTCGGTCGACACCCTCGCCGACGCCGACGGCACCGTGGTCGCCGCCGTGCCCCGGTCGCGGCTGCGGGTCGACTCCGGGGTCTCGGTGGCCGGCTCGACCGTCGCCGACCCGGAGCTCGAGGACACGGCCCGCCAGGTGGCCGCGGCCATCGGCCTGGTCGGCGTCGCCAACATCCAGCTGCGCCGCGACTCCGACGGCCGCCCCGCGCTGCTCGAGGTGAACCCGCGCTTCCCCGGCGCGATGCCGCTGACCGTGGCCGCCGGCGTCGACATGCCCTCCCTCGCGCTGGACCTGGCGCTGGAGCGGCCGCTGCCGGCCTCGGTGCCCTTCCGGGAGCTCGCCGTCGTCCGGTACCTGGAGGACGTCTTCCTCCCGCTGGCCGAGGTCGTCGCCGACGAGACCGCCCGATGACCGCCGCGCTGGGTGAGCTGGATCTGCTGCTCACCGACCACCACGTGCACTCCACCTGGTCCGACGACGCGATGAGCGCCCCTCTGCAGAACCTGGTGGCCGCCCGCGACACCGGTCTGGCCAGCATCCGCATGGTCGACCACGTCCGGACGACGACGACGTGGGTGCCCGGGTTCCTCGCCGAGGTGTCCGCGCTGCCCCGCATCGAGGGCCTCGAGGTGCTCACCGGCGTGGAGGCGATGATCCTCGACGCCTCCGGCCGGCTCGACGTCCCCGACGACCTCGTCGTCGGCGCCGGCGGTGTGGACCGGGTGCTCATCGCCGACCACCAGTTCCCCGGGCCGGACGGCCCGTGGAGCCCCCGCCGCACCATCGAGGAACTGGCCGCCGGGCTGCCGGCCGAGGACGCGATGAGCATCCTGGTCACCGCCACGGTGGGTGCGATGGAGCGGGCGGGCCGCGGCCAGCTCGCCCACCTGTTCTCCCTGCTGCCCCAGATCGGGCTGCACGAGAGCGAGCTGCTCGACGAGCACGTCGCCGCGATCGCCGACGCCGCCGTGCGCACCGGGACCACGGTGGAGGTCAACGAGAAGTGGCGCTGCCCGGGCCCCCGCGTGGTGCTCCAGCTCGCCGCCGCCCGGGTTCCCCTCGTCGGCTCGACCGACAGTCACGAGGCCGCGACCGTCGGCCGCTACTCCTGGGTGGCCGACGCGGCCTCCGCGACCCGACTGGTGGGAACCCGATGAGATACCTCTTCCCCGCCGAGCCGGCGTGGGCCACACCGCGCTGACCGTCTTCCTGCTCGTGCTCGTGGCGGTGGGCGCGATCCCGGGGCTCGCCGGCCTGGGCCAGTTCCCGGTCATCCCGCTGCACGCGGTGCGCAACCACCGAGGCCGACCGGTGCGCGGCCGCGGCTCTACGTCGGGATGGCCGCGGCGATCGCCGTCGTCGTCGCGCTGTACTTCGCCCGCGCACTGCTCCTGGGCTGAGCTCCGTCCCACGTCGCTCACCTGCACCTCTGGCGCGATCGGCTTAGGCCAGGCTAACCTGCGCGGGTTGCCCGGCGCCCCGCGTCGGAGCAGCGCGACCCCTGCCCCGACGTGAGGCGACCGCTCCATGTACGTGTGCCACTGCAATGTGGTGACCGACCGCGACATCCTCGAGGCCATCGCCAACGGCGCCCGGTGCATCGCCGACGTCGCCCGGGCCACGGGCGCCGGCCGCACCTGCGGCAACTGCGTCGACTCCATGCGCGAGCTCGTGTGCAAGCATTGCCCGGTCCGCGCCGAGCGCACGACCGAGCGCCCGGCGGAGCGAGAACTGGGAGTCGCTGGTGCAGCCCGTTAGCCCCCGTGTGGTCGAACTGCTCAACGACGCGTTGACCTTCGAGCTCACCGTCACCAACACCTACTTCCTCAACGCGCGCATGCTCGACGCGTGGGGCCTGCCGAAGCTCGGCAAGGTCTTCTACGACCTCTCCATCGACGAGATGCGCGACGCCGACGCCCTCATCCAGCGCGTCCTGCTCTTCGACGGCCACCCGAACCTGCAGCGCCTGGGTGCCATCCGGATCGGCGAGACAGCCGAGGAGATGCTGGTCCTGGCCCTCGACAGCGAGAAGGCCGCCGTCGCGCAGTTCAACGCCTCGGCCAAGGAGTGCCACGACCTCGGCGACCACGGCACCGCCTCGGTGTTCGAGGAGATGGTGCTCGACGAGGAGAAGCACGCCGACTGGTTCGAGGCCCAGCTCGCCGCGATCGAGCGGGTCGGTGCTCCCCAGTACCTCGCCGCGCAGATCGTCACCGAGACGCCTGCCTGATCCACCCGGCACCTCAGAGGGCCCTCTCCCGACGCCGGGAGAGGGCCCTCGTCGTCGAACGGCTCTACAGCGCCAGGTCGCGCAGCTGCTCCAGCTGCAGGGTCGCCGCGCGCAGACCGATCCCGGTGTAGAAGACGTCGTCCTCGACCGCGAAGGCGCGCCCCTCGGTGACCGCACCCAGCCGCGGCCACAGCGGGCCGGCCACGACCGCCTGCTCCCCGGAGTCCGTGGCCGGTCCGTAGGAGGAGTGCAGGACGATGTCCGCGTCGGCCTGGGTCAGCTCCTCGGGCGACAGCTCCGCGAAGGTCGTGGTCTCACCGGTGGGCAGCTGGAGCTGGTCCAGCCCGATGTCGGTGAGCACGGTGCCGATGAACGACTGCGCCGTGTAGACGCGGATCGTGCCCTCGACGAAGCGCATGGCGCTGACCGTCGTCCCGGCCGGGTCGCCCAGCTCCTCCCCCAGCGCGGCGGCGTCGGCCTCGTAGTCCTCCAGCGCGGCCCGCGCCTCGTCCTCCAGGCCGAGCGCCTCGGCGTCGAGCAGCAGGTTCTCCTTCCACACCGCCCCGACCTTCTCGGCGAAGACCGTCGGCGCGATCTGCGCGAGCTGCTCGTAGATGTCCTCGTGCCGCACCTTGTTGGAGAGGATGAGGTCCGGCTCCAGCGCCGCGATGGCCTCGAGGTCGGGCTCGGCGATGGTGCCCACCACCTCGACGCCCTCGGCGTCGTCGGCGAGGTAGCTGAGGAAGCCGTCGGAGACGGCGGTGGTGACGGCGCCGATCGGGGTGATGCCCAGCGACAGCGCCGAGTCCAGCTCCCCGGTGTCGAGCACGACGACGCGCTGGGGCCGCTCCGGGATCTCGGTGCTGCCCATCGCGTGTTCCACGGTGCGCGGGAAACCCTCCGCCGCGGACGAGCCGCCCGCGGCCTCCTCGGGTTCCGAGTTCCCGCCACAGGCGGTGAGCGCCAGGGCAGCGGTGAGGGTCGCCGCCACCGCACGCAGGACGCGCGTCGTCATTCGTTCTCCTTCGATCTCCCGGGCGCGAGCAGGTCGCCCACGCCGCTGGCCTGCGCGGCAGCCGTGTGCCAGACTGCCGAAGCCAGGTGAGGCTAGCCTAAGTCAGAAGCCGGTCTGCACCTGCGAGATCAGGAGCCGCCGTGACCGTCGAGACCGCCCAGGTCCCCGCGTACCGCACGTTCCCCGTCCGGGTCGCGCGGGTGCGGCGGCTGAGCGAGAGCTTCCTGCGGGTCACGTTCACCGGTCCCGAGCTGAATGCGTTCGCCTCGAACGGCTGGGACCAGCGGATCAAGGTCCTCCTCCCGCTGCCCGGCCGCGGCACCGTGGACTGCCCGGCCAGGGACGACTGGTACGGCGCCTGGCGGGCGCTGCCGCCGGAGCAGCGGATGCCGATCCGCACCTACACCGTCCGGGCCGCCCGCCCGGAACTCCTCGAGGTCGACGTCGACTTCGTGCTGCACGGCGCCACCGGACCGGCCTCGGCCTGGGCCGAGCGGGCGGGAGCCGGCGACGAGGTCGTCCTGGTCGGGCCGAACGCCCGCTGCGCCGGACCCACGGGCGGGTTCGAGTGGCACCCCCCGGTCGACACGTCCTGCCTGCTGCTGGCCGGCGACGAGACGGCCGTCCCGGCCATCTGCGCGATCGTCGAGAGCCTGCCGGAGGGTCGGCACGCCCGGGTTCTGCTGGAGGTCCCGACGGCGGACGACGCGCTGGACGTCGCTGCACCGCGCGGAGGCGAGATCACCTGGCTGCCGCGGCAGGCAGCCCCGGGCGTGGAGCCGGCACCTCGCGGGCGACTGCTGACCGCGGCCGTCGTGGCGGCGGTGCGTGCCCTCGGCGACCGGCTCTCCCCCTCCCCCGCCGCCGAGCTCGCCGACGTCGACGTCGACTCCGAGATCCTCTGGGACGTGCCGGACGACACCCCCGCGCGCGGGTCCTCCGGCGTCTATGCCTGGCTGGCCGGAGAGGCCGCGGTGGTGAAGGACCTGCGCCGGCACCTGGTGCGCGACGTCGGCATCGACCGCCGCTCCGTGGCCTTCATGGGGTACTGGCGCGAGGGCCGGGACAGCGACTGACGCCTTCCGTTTGACACCGTGTCATCGCCCGGTGTCACATGGAGGGATGCCGAACCACGACGTGCTCGCCATGGACGGCCTGAGCATCATCGGGACCGTCGGCTTCTTCGTGCCCGCAGCGATCCTGATCGCCCTGGTCGCCGGCGCGGTCGTCCGGGACCGCCGGCTCAGCGCCCGGGACGCCGCCGCCGAGGCCGCCCGGGAAGGTCTGGCCCGCGAGGCGCTGCCCGACGGCGACACCCCTCCTCGTCCTCCTCGAGCTGACGACGCTCCTACCCCTCCTCGAGCTGACTGAGCGCGGCCTCCACCGCCGCCTCCACCTCGGTCGCCATCTGCGTTCGGAAGGCCGCGAGCATGGCCTGCGCCGCCACCGGTTGCAGGCGGGTCACCGTCGCCAGGATCTCCTCGAGCCCCTCGCGCGGTGCCCCCGCGTCGACGAACGCCCGCCAGCCGGTGTCGACGAACATCTGCACGTACGTGCGCGCGATGGCTGCCACGTGCTCGTTGACCTCCGCCTGCGCCGTGATGAGGGCGGCGGGCGGCACTCCCAGGTTGACCACCTGCAGGCCGGCCATGAGCAGCGCGGGGTCGAGCACCCGCAGCCGCCCGTCGTCGAGCCGCTCCACCAGTCCCAGCTCGACCAGCTGGTCGACGATCTCCGGCTGCTCGGGGACGCCGGCGCGGGCGGCGAGCTCCGCTCCCGTGGTGATCTCCGGCTCCGGCGGCAGCCAGGGCGCCAGCAGCGCGCGGTGCAGGGCGAGGGTCGCCGAGCTGGCCGTGGGCGGGGCACTGGCCAGCGTGCGCTCGATCATCGCCAGCGAGTAGCCCTCGGCCAGCATCTCGCGCACGAGCAGCAACCGGGCGACGTGCTCCCGGCCGTAGTAGCCGGTCCGGCCGACCATCCGCGGTGGCGGTAGCAGTCCGCGGGCCGAGTAGGCCCGCACGTTGCGGACGGTGACCCCTACGCGCGCGGCCAGTTCGTCGACCGTCAGCTGGCGATCGGACGGCTCGCCCGCGGGCTCGGCCTGTGGTGCGCTCACCCGTCCCTCCTTCCCGTCGGAACCTCACCGTAAGCCGCTCATTCTATGTATCACTTGTCGATGTCACCGTGATGGGTGTTCCATAGCCCCATGCCTCGAGGGAGTGCCATGCCACTGGCCGCTGAGACCCGCCCCGCCGGGGGCGCCGCCATCGGAGAGGTGCTGCTGGCGACCGGGATCGGTCTCGGTCTGACCGCGGTCCTGCTCGCCCTGGTCTTCCTGCACCGCACGCGGCGCTCGGCGGTCCTGACCCGGATCGGGAACCGGCTCGGCTCTGCCACCGGGGTGCCCGCCTGGGTGGCGCTGCCGACGGTCCTCACCACGATCTCGCTGCTGGTCGCCCTCCTCGGCATGTTGTGGGACATCAGCCTGCACATCGGCATCGGCCGGGACGAGGGACCGCTGGCGAACCCGGCGCACTTCCTCATCCTCTTCGGCCTGTTCGGCGTCTTCGCCGGCGGCATCCTGGCCTGCGCCATGCCGCTGGACGAGAAGCCGGGCCCCGCCGCCGTCCACTTCCTGCGCGGCTGGGACGTCCCGGTCGGCGGCGTGATCCTCACCACGGCCGGCTTCTACGCCCTGCTCGGCTTCCCCCTCGACGACGTCTGGCACCGGATGTTCGGCCAGGACGTCACGCTGTGGGGCCCGACGCACCTGATGCTGATCGGCGGCGCCGGGCTGTCCATCATCGGTCTGCTGCTGCTCGAGCAGGAGGGCCACGGCGGGCTCTCCACCGACGACGGCGACCGCAAGGTCGGCCAGACCGCGCGCTTCCTCCGCCAGGCCTCGGCCATGGGTGGTCTGCTGCTGGGACTGTCGGTGTTCCAGGGCGAGTACGACTTCGACGTCCCCCAGTTCCGGCTGGTCCTCGAGCCGCTGATGATCGCCGGAGCCGCCGGTCTCGCCCTGGTGGCCGCCCGGCTGTTCATGGGTCGTGGTGGCGCGCTCGCCGCCGTCGCCTTCTTCCTCGTCATCCGCGGCGGCATCTCGCTGATCGTGGGACCGGCGTTCGGGGAGATCACCCCGTCCTTCCCGCTCTACCTGGGCTCGGCGATCCTGGTCGAGCTGCTCGCCCTGTCGGTGTCCCTCGCGCGCCGACCCCTGGTCTTCGGCGCGGTCGCCGGCGTGCTGGTCGGCACCGTCGGGCACGCGACCGAGGCCGGCTGGACCCAGTTCACCCAGACCCTGTCCTGGAACAGCGACATCCTGGTCGAGGGCACGCTCATGGCTGTCGTCGGCGGGATCGTCGGTGGTCTGCTGGGCGCGCTGCTCGCCTCGGGCCTGCGCCGCCGGCTGCCCCGCCCCGCGATCGCCCGCACCGTGGTCGTGGGCTCGGTGCTCGTCCTGGCCGCCGCCGTCGCGAACGGCCTGATGGCGACCGTCCCGGGCGACGTCGAGGCGACGTTCGGCATCGAGGACGTCGAGACCGAGCCCCGCACCGCGAACGTCACCGTGGAGATCGACCCGGCCGACTTCGTCGACGACCCCGCCTGGGTGCAGATCACCGCCTGGCAGGGCGACGGCCTGGTCGTCACCCAGCTCGAGCGCACCGGCGAGGGCACGTACCGGACCGCCGAGCCGGTGCCGCTGCACGGCACGTGGAAGACGCTGCTGCGCATCCACGACGGGCGCACCCTCACCGCGGTGCCGATCTACCTCCCGGCCGACGAGGCCATCGGCGAGGAGGAGGTCCCGGCCGAGGACGGCATGACGCGCTCGGCGATCCCGGAGGTCGAGATCCTGCAGCGCGAGCTGAACGGTGCGACCGGCGGCCTGTGGACGATCTCCAACCTGGTCGTGCTCGCCTGCACGCTGGCACTGATCGCCGCCATCTCCTGGGGCGTGGGCCGGTACGCCCGCCGCGCCAGCGTGCGGGAGCCCTACGCCGACGCCCCGGCGGACAGCCCCGCCGAGGGGACCACCGCGACGGGCACGGTGGGCCGATGAGCCGGCGGGTCCTGGCCGCCGCTCTCCTCCCCCTCTCGCTGGTCCTCGCCGGCTGCGCCGGCACCGAGGTGCTGGACGCGGCCGGGTCGAGCTCGGCCGCGTCCAGCACCTCGGGCGGTGCGACGGAGGGCAGCACGGCCGCCACGACCCCCGCGGAGCCGGCCGGGACGGCGCTGACGGTGGAGGTCGCGGGCGGTCAGCTCGCCGGCGACACCGGCCGGGTGCCCGTTCCGCTGGGGGACCCGGTGACCGTGACGATCACCAGTGACACCGCGGACGAGGTGCACCTGCACGGCTACGACGTGACCGCGGACCTCCCGGCCGGCACACCCGTGGAGCTGAGCTTCGAGGCGACGATCCCCGGGGTCTTCGAGCTCGAGCTGCACGACGCCAGGACGGTGCTGCTGACGCTGCAGGTCTCGTGACCGGGCTCGCGAGGTCACGAGACGGCAGAGCAACCTGGGGCACGGAGCCGGCGAGCGACAGCGAGACGACCCCGTGAACCTGCTCGCGCACGGGGTCGGGTCACGCACCGACCTCCCGATCCCGCTCGGCCTGGCCCTGTACGGCGCCGGTGCGGCGATCCTGATCAGCTTCGCCGCACTGCTGCTGCTGTGGCGCTCACCCAAGCTGGGCGGGCCGGGGTCCGGCCGGCCGCTGCCGCCGGCCGTCCAGCGGTTCGTGGAGAGCGCGGCCACCCGCCGGGCGCTGCAGGGGATGGCGCTCGTCCTCCTCGGGGTCGTGGTCGCCGCCGCCGTGGCCGGGCCGCCGGAGACGCGGCGCAACCTCGCCCCCTGGGCGCTCTACATCACCTTCTGGGTGGGGCTGGTGCCGGCCAGCCTGCTGCTCGGGCCGGTCTGGCGGGCAGTGAACCCGCTGCGGCTCCTGCACGCCGGGCTGAGCCGCCTCGTCCGGTCCGCCCCGGGCGGGGGGCGGTTGCCCGCGCTGGGGCTCTGGCCCGCGGCGGCGTCCCTGCTGGTCTTCCTGTGGTTCGAGCTGGTCTACCCCGGCCGCGCGGAGCCCGCGACGGTGGCGGCGTTCCTCATGGCCTACGGAGTGGTGCACACCGGCCTGGCCCTCTGGTTCGGCCCGGGCTGGTTCGCCCAGGGCGACGGCTTCGAGGTCTACTCGACGCTGATCGCGCGACTGTCCCCGTGGGGCCGCCGGGACGACGGCCGGATCGTGGTCCGCAACCCGTTGGCCAACGCGACGGCGACGCCGGAGACCCCGGGGCTCGCCGCCGTCGTCGTCGTGATCCTCGGCTCGACGGCGTTCGACGGCCTCACCCGCACCGTCTGGTGGCAGACCGGTCCTGGAGCGGCGAACGACTCCTTCTCCGGCACCGCGGGGCTGGTGCTGAGCATCGCCCTGGTGGGCGGGCTCTACCTGCTGGGCACCCGGCTCTCCGGGCGGCTGGCCCGCCAGCCCCTCGGCGTGCAGCCGCGCCGGTACGCCGCGACCGTCGTCCCCATCGCACTGGGCTACACGGTGGCCCACTACTTCAGCCTGCTGCTCCTGGACGGGCAGACGACGTGGATCCTCGCGAGCAACCCGTTCGGCATCCCCGGTGTGGACCTGTTCGGGACGTACGGCAACGTCGTCGACCTCACCGCCGTCAGCCCTGACACCATCGCCTACGTCCAGGTGGGCGGGGTGATCGCCGGGCACGTCGCCGGGGTGACCCTGGCGCACGAGCGGGCACTGCTCTCCGAGCGCCACGCGCGGGCATCGGACCAGTTGCCGCTCGTGATCGTCATGGTCCTGTTCACGGTGGGCGGTCTGGGCCTCCTCTTCGGGTTCTGAGCCGCCCGGTCGGCTCACCCGAAAGGGAGTGCCGGCGGGCTCGCGTCTCCAGCTCCGGTCCAGGGACGTCGATGTCCCCGGTGCACGACCGGCTTGCGCGCCGGCTCCTGTCGCCGACCCGAAGGACCGCTCCCGTGATCGCTGTCACCTGCCGCAACGGCGAGCACTTCTCCGTCGATCCGGACCACATCGAGCGCATCGAGCGGACCGGCGACACCCTCGTCGTCCTGACCGACGGCACGCACTACGTCCTGGAGACCGGGTTCGACGAGCTGCTGCGTTCCATCAGCCGCCACCGAGCCGGCACCCTCGCCGCCCGAGCCCGGCTGGTCAACGGTTTCGCCGCGACGCCGACCGCGACCCAGCTCGCCCGGCGGCACGGGTCGCGCAGCGCCTCCTCGGACTGAGGATGGGTCGGAACGGCGGCGACCGACCGGTTGGCCGGTAGGCTCCGCCGGCCAGTGCCGACCGTCCGCGAGGAGATGTTCCGGTGGCGCCCGAGCCGGCGACGGGCCCTGACCAGCGGGACCTGCTGAGCCCTGGGAAGGCCGCGGCCCTCGGGCGGTCGCTGAGCACCTGGCAGACGGTCGACCGGCGCCTGGTGCACAAGACCGCACTCCCCGAGGTGCTGATCACCGACCTGCGAGCGCTCGGGCCGGATCTCGTGGCACTGGCTTCGCAGTGGCCGCGCACCCATCCTGTCTTCCAGGTCTACGCCCGGCTCCGCTCGGCCGCACCGGTGCTGCCCGGCCCCCGCCCGTCCGGCGAGACCCTGCCGTCCACGACCGTCGGGGCGTCACTGCTCGAGGTCGACCCCGTCACCCGACGTTCTTCGACCACCCGAGCGACCACCTGCCAGGCATGCTGCTCATCCACGCCGCCCTCAGGGCCGGGCGACCCGCCGACCGGGGACCTGCCGGGCAGTGGGGGTCCGACCTGCGGTTCGAGCGGTTCGCCGAGCTCGGCGTCGCCACCACCCTGGTCGCCTCCCGACGGACTCCGGCGTCCAGATCGTCGTGACCCAGCCGGCCGGCGTCGTCGCCCGCGGGACGGTGGAGGCCTACCCGGCCTCGCCGCTGGTGTCCGCGGCGGCCGCGCCGCCGGCCGCCGGCCGCAGCTGAGGCAGCACCAGCTTCCAGAAGTTGTCCAGTCGCCCGACCAGGTCGCGGCGGCCGGTGAGCTCCCACGACACCTGCTGCATGCCGAAGAAGCTGGCCACGACGGCCTGCGCGGTGCCCTCGGGCTCGACCGCGTCGTTGATCTCACCGCGCCGCTGCCCGTCGGTGATCAGGGAGCAGAGCGCCCCCTGCCAGCCGACGTAGGGCTGCGGGAGCTTCGCCAGGGCGTCGGCCGGGAGCTCGGCCAGCAGCCGCTTCCCCGCCTGCGTCGTCAGGTCGCTGCTGAACTGTTCCGCGGCCTTGTAGGTGCAGGCGACGAGCGCGTCGAGGGCGTTCGCGTGAACCGCCATGACCGAGCCGAGCAGTGGCGGCCAGCTGGCGTACATCTGCCGCACGATCTCGAGAGCGATCTCCTCCTTGGAGGGGAAGTGCCAGTAGACCGCGCCCTTGGTCATCCCCGTGCCCGCGACGATGTCGTTGAGGGAGGCACTGGCGTAGCCGCGGGTGCTGAAGAGCGTGGCGGCGGCCTCGACGATCATCCGGCGGGTAGCGGCACTGTCACTGGCCCGGCCGCGCGGACGACGACCGGCAGGTGCAGCTCCGGGCGGCTCCGTGTCCACCGGCTCGACCACTGCGTTCCTCCATCGTCCGGCGTGCTCGCGATGGGCGAGCGTAGCGGCATTACCTGCGAGTAGGGGTGTCCCTCTCATCTGGGCGGGTGAGACGCGCGGCCGGCCCCCTTCCCGGCAGCGAAGCGGGAGGAGGGCCGGCGCGGACGGGCGGGTCAGCCGCGCCCCAGCACCGCCAGCGTCTGGGCAGCCATCGCGGCCTCGCCCAGGGCGTTCGGATGCACGACCACCGGGTTGGTGCCCTGCAGCACCGGCTCGACCCAGCGGACGCCGAGCGCTTGGCAGGCGTCGTGGCCCTCCGACACCGCGGAGAGGTCCACGTAGGTGACACCCGTCGCCGCCGCGGCGCGCCGGACCGCGTCGTT
This sequence comes from Blastococcus atacamensis, assembly GCF_002938425.1. Lineage (GTDB taxonomy): Bacteria > Actinomycetota > Actinomycetes > Mycobacteriales > Geodermatophilaceae > Blastococcus > Blastococcus atacamensis. The sequence goes on from NZ_POQU01000031.1 coordinate 22,718, forward strand.
CAGGGTGGCCTGGAGGCTCCGCAGGTAGGGCACGTCGCCCTCGGCGACCGGCATCTTGTCGAAGCAGCCGCCCGCGGCCGGCAGGATCCACGGGTAGCCGAGGATCGCGATCTCGGCCTTCGGCGACCGCTTCTTCACGTCCCGCAGCGCCTGGACCAGCGCCGGGTACGTGGTGGTCCGGACGGTGTCCTCGAAGGAGGTGCCGTACTTCTGCTGGCACGGGTTGCCCTGGCCGAGCGTGGAGAGGCCGGCGGCGCCGCAGGACAGGATCGAGTTGATGAAGACGCCGCTGTCGTTGCCACCGATCGTCATGGTGACCAGCTGGGTGCTCCGGCTCAGCGCGTCCAGCTGCGGGGCGACGCCGTCGTACTGGGAGGCGCGGAAGTCACCGGTGTCGGCGCCTCCGCAGGTGACGTCGGTCAGCTGCGCGCCGAGCTCCGCCGCCATGACGTGCGGGTAGTTGCGGATCGACCGCAGGCACTGCGGCGGGGCGGTCGGATCGGGCGGCAGGACGCCGGAGGCGGCGCTGTAGGAGTCGCCGAGGGCGACGTACTGGAGCGGCGCCGGCGGCGCCTTGGGCGTGGCCTGCGCTGCGGGGGCGACGACGAGACCGAGCAGGACCGCGACGGCGGCCAGGATGCAGGCGGCGAGACGGCGCACGTCTCCTCCAGTCGGCTGGGGGGCACTGTGCGCGGATCAACGGTCGAGACGGTGTCTGGTTACGCACGTCACAGGTAGTCGTCGCCGGAAACGCAGCAGGCCGCCCTCCGGAAGGAGGACGGCCTGCTCGTTCGGGTGGAGCTGAGGGGACTCGAACCCCTGACCCCCACACTGCCAGTGTGGTGCGCTACCAGCTGCGCCACAGCCCCGAACCCGGCCCGATCTGGTGCGTTCGAGCCGGGAGCAACTGTACAGGGCGCCCGAGCCGACCCCGCACAGGGGTGGCCGGTGTCGCGCCCCGACCCGACGAGCCGGTCAGACCTCGACGCCGCGTGCCGCCAGCCACGGCACCGGGTCGATCTTCTTGCCACCGACGCCGCCCTGGTGCACTTCGAAGTGCAGGTGCGGGCCGGTCGACTGCCCCCGGTTCCCGAGCAGCGCGATGGTCTCGCCGGCCTCCACGAACTGGCCCGGCTCCACGAGGATCTTGTCCATGTGGCCGTAGACCGTCACGTCGCCGTTGTCGTGCAGGATGTAGACGGCCAGGCCGAAGCCGCTGGCCGAGCCCGCCCGCAGCACGACGCCGTCCATCGCCGCGTACTCGGGGGTTCGCATCGGGGCGGCCAGGTCGATGCCGTAGTGGAAGGTGCCCCATCGGCCGCCGTACCCACTCGTGAAGCGGGCGCCGTCGACGGGCAGGACGGCCTTCGGTCGCGCAGCCTCCGCTGCCGCGGCGGCCTCCGCCGCCTGGCGCTCGTCGCGCGCGGTCCGCGAGGCGGCGACCTCCTGCAGGCGGGCCTGCGCCTCGGCGACCGTGATCGACGCCTGCGGCAGCATCTCGACGTCCTCGTCCGTGGTGAGCAGCGCGTCCTGGGCCTCCATCACGGAGGTGGCGTCGGCCGAGGCGACCGGAGCGCCCTGCAGCCCCAGCACGGAGGCCGCGACGCCGCCGGCGAGCAGGGCACCGAGGAGCAGTGCCGGCCGACGCCTCGGGTAGGGCCCGGACGCTGGCCGTGCCCGCCGGGCAGCGGATCGACCGGTGCTGGGAGCCACGACTCCGAGCAGCTCCGTACGGGCCTCCTGGCCGAGCTTCGCGTCCATGCACCGTCCGTCTCGCGCTCCGCGGTCCCCGTCGGACCGCAGACATCGAAACATTCCGTGACCCGTTCGTGACCCCGCGTTCGACGCGTCACCGAGGACACGCCGGAGTGATGTGCACCACCAGCCCCTGCCGTCACATCTGTCACTCTGTCGATGACGAACGGATCCCCGTCCGGGCGTTTATGATCACGAGCACCCCGCTCGCGATGCCGTGCTGGTTTGCGAACGGTCCAGCTCGGGCATCCCGGTTCTCCGGCGTGAAACATCCCGCGCCGCCCCAGCGCCTCCCGCGTTCGTGAAGCGGCGCCGGGTGTAGTTGCGCGGCACCCCAGCACACCCGTGTACTGCTGATCGACTCGTACCCGGAACGAGAACGGGTCCGATCCGCCGTGCCCAGGACAGAAGAAGAAGGAGGGATGCGATGTCGCAGGCCGAGTTCCTGCCCCTCCCGGCCACCACCGGGTCCACCGCGACCGTTCTTCCCTCCGGGACCGCACCTGCGGTCCCGATGACCGCCACCGCGTCCGGCACGGCCCTCAACGTCGCGGCGGCCGCCGAGATCCGGCCGCTCGCTGATGCGACCCTGTCCCACCACGGCGGGCAGCTCGCGGTTCCGACCTACGACCGCTCGGCCCTCACGCCGGCCGTCGTGCACTTCAGCGTGGGCGGGTTCCACCGCGCCCACCAGCTGGTGTACTTCGACGAGCTGGCCGAGCGCCGCATCAGCACCGACTGGGGTGTCATCGGTGTGGGCCTGCGCAGCCGCACGATGAAGGACGCCCTGGCGCCGCAGGACCACCTGTACACCGTGGTGGAGCGCAGCCCCGACGGCGAGCGGGCGCGCGTCGTGGGCGTCATGGTCGGCTACCACTTCGCTCCCGAGGACCCCGCCGCCGTCCTGGACCTGCTCACCGACGAGCGCACCCGCATGGTCTCGCTGACCATCACCGACAGCGGCTACCGCCTGGACCCGTGCACCGGCCTGTTCGACGCCGACGACCCCGACATCCGCTCGGACGTCGAGGACCCGTCCCGCCCGCGCACGGTTTTCGGCTTCATCGTCGAGGCGCTGGACCGCCGTCGACGAGCCGGCCTGGCGCCGTTCTCCGTCGTCTCCTGCGACAACATGCACCGCAACGGTCGGGCCGCGCGCACCGCCGTCGTCGGCTTCGCCCGGCTCCGCGACGAGGTGCTGGCGCGCTGGATCGCTGACCGCGTGGCGTTCCCCAGCAGCATGGTCGACCGCATCACGCCGCATACGTCCCCCGAGGAGCGGGAGGCCGTGGCCCAGCGCTACGGCGTCGACGACCGCTGGCCGGTCATCACCGAGCCGTTCTCGCAGTGGGTCATCGAGGACACCTTCTCCGACGGCCGCCCGCCGCTGGACGAGGTGGGCGTGCGGTTCGTGCCCGACGTCGGCCGGTACGAGCTCATGAAGACGCGACTGCTGAACGCCAGCCACTGCGCCCTGGGCTACCTCGGCTCGCTGGCCGGTCACAGCAGCCTCGACCAGGTCATGGCCGACCCGGTCTTCGCCGGCTACGTCGCCCGGCTCATGGACGTCGAGGTGACGCCGCTCCTTCCGCCTCCGGACGGCATCGACCTGTCCGACTACAAGCGCTCGCTGCTGCAGCGGTTCGCCAACCCGGCGATCGCCGACGGGCTGCCCCGGTTGTGCCGCCGCGGCTCGACGAAGCTGCCGCACCACCTGCTGCCCTCGCTGCGCCAGGCGCTCGAGGAGGAGCGCCCGCACGCACTGCTCACCCTCGCCGTCGCCGGCTGGATCCGGTACCTGCGGGGCACCGACGACGCCGGCCGGCCCCTCCCCCTCGAGGACACGCTCGGCGACCGGCTGCGGGCGCTGGCACGCGAGGGGGGCACGGACCCGCGACCTCTGCTGCGCGAGACCTCGGTGTTCGGCGATCTCGGGTCCGTCCCGGGCTTCGCCGACGAACTGGAGGAGACCCTCGTCGCGCTCGACCGGTTCGGCGCCCGGGCGACGGTCGCCCTCCGATCCCTCCAGCCGGCAGCACTCCCCCGGTGACCGCCGATCCCCGACCTCGTCCGACCCCGAAGGGAGCCCATCCGGTGCCGACCGTTCCGCCGACGCTCATCGAGCGGGTGCAGTACCTGCTCTGCGACGCCGACGGCAACCTCTTCCCGTCCGAGGAGCCGGCGTTCGACGCGTCGGCCGAGGTGACCAACGCCTTCCTCGCCTCCGTCGGCATCGACCGCCGGTACACGGCCGACGAGCTGCGGTCCGTGGCCACCGGGATGAACTTCCGGACCACGGCGCTGACCCTCGCGGCCGACGCCGGCGTTCCCGACGCCGACATCGAGCCCTGGGTCGCCGAGGAGCGCCGGGCGGTGACCGCCCACCTGGGTGCCACCCTCACGCCGCACGAGCCGACCCGGGCGGCGCTGGCCACGCTGGCCTCCTCCCTGGAACTGGCCGTGGTGAGCTCCAGCGCCCTCTCCCGGCTGGCCGCCTGCTTCACCGCCACCGGCCTGGACGACCTGCTGCCGCCCGCGCGGCGGTACAGCGCCGAGGACTCGCTGCCCACGCCGACCAGCAAGCCCGACCCGGCGGTCTACCGGCACGCCTGCGCGGACCTCGGCATCGAGCCGGAGCAGGGACTGGCCGTCGAGGACGCCGTGGCCGGTGTGCGCTCGGCCGTGAGCGCCGGGTGCCCGACCATCGGCAACCTGCTGTTCGTGCTGCCCGACGAGCGCGCCGAGCGCGCCGAGGCGCTGCTGGCGGCCGGGGCCCTGACCGTCGTCGAGTCCTGGCAGGAGCTGGCCGATCTCGTGCTGCCGGTCCTCGCCGGTCGCCGGTCCACCGGCGAGGCCCTCAGCGGGGTGGCCCGGTGAACATCGTCTACGTCGCCTTCCGCGGCCACTTCTCCGACAGCCCCCGCGCGCTCTACGAGGCCCTGCTCGAGCGCGGCGTCGACGCCACGCACACCTGGCTGGCCGCCGAGCACACCGCGGCCACCTTCCCGGCCGGGATCGACACGGTGCCGTTCGGATCGGCGGAGTGCATCGCGACCCTCGAGGCCGCGGACCTGGTCATCTCCAACGACCACATCCCGCTGGACTGGGAGAAGAAGCCGGGCGCCACCTACGTGCAGACGTGGCACGGCACGATGCTCAAGCGCATCCACAACGACGTGCTGTGGGCCCCCGAGGGCCGGCTGGCCTACCTGGACCAGGACATCGCCCGCTGGGACCTGCTGCTCTCCCCGAACGCCGTCACGACCGAACGGCTGCGCAAGGCCTTCGGGTTCACCGGGCCGATCCACGAGACCGGACTCCCGCGCAACGACCTGCTCAGCAGCCCGGAGCGCGAGGAGTTGCGGGCCAAGGTGCGCGCCGACCTCGGTATCGAGCCGGGCCAGACGGCCGTCCTGTACACGCCGACCTGGCGCGACAACCTGGTCTTCGCTGGTGCCGGGTCGCAGGATTTCGAGTTCGCCATCGACCTCGAGGACTTCTCCGCCCGGCTCGGCGGGGACCACGTGCTGCTGCTGCGCCTGCACAACATGGTCATGGACCGGCTGGAGATCGTCGAGGGCTCCGCGGTGCACGACGTGTGCAGCCACCCCGACATCCGCGACCTGTACCTGGCGGCGGACCTCATGGTGACCGACTACTCGTCGACGATGTTCGATTTCGCGATCACCGGCCGGCCACTGCTCTTCTACACCTACGACCTGGAGAGCTACCGCGACGAGTTGCGCGGTTTCTACTTCGACCTGGAGGACGTCGCGCCCGGCCCGCTGGTGCGCGACAGCCGTGAGCTGGTGACCGCCATCGCCGACCTGGACTCGATCCGGTCGGAGTACGCGGAGCGCTACGCCCGCTTCCAGGAGACGTTCTGCCACCTGGAGGACGGCTCGGCCACCGAGCGCGTCCTCGACCTCATCCTGCCGGCCGCTCCCGCGTCCGCGCAGACCACCAGCAACATCCCTGAAGGAGATGATGTCAGTGCGGACCGGTGACCACGTCCTCAACCCCAAGCGTCGGGGTGGATCCCCCCTGTCGGCCCGCACGACGCCCCGCCGACAGCAGACGCAGTCCGTCCAGGTCGTCATCCTGGCCGCGGGCATGGGTACCCGGCTGGGCCGCAAGGACCCCAAGCCGCTCACCCCTCTCAGCGACGGTCGCAGCATCATGCAGTGGCAGCTCGACGGGCTGCGTTCCGTCCTCGGCACCGACGTGTCGGTGACCGCGGTCGTCGGCTACCGCAGCAAGCGGATCATGAAGGCGGCTCCCGAGCTGCTCTTCACGTACAACCCCGACTTCGCGGTGACGAACACGTCGAAGAGCCTGCTGCGGGGTCTGCGCACCACCCGCGAGGGCGGTGTGCTGTGGCTCAACGGTGACGTCGTCTTCGACCCGGCCGTCCTCGAGGTCGCCCTGCCCTACATCGTCGCGGACCAGAGCTTCGTCTGCGTCGACACGAGCACGGTCGCCGAGGAGGAGGTCAAGTACACCCTCGACGAGGACGGCTGCATCCGCGAGCTGTCGAAGATCGTCCGCGGTGGGCTCGGCGAGGCGGTGGGGATCAACTACATCTCCTCCGCCGACAAGGCCACGCTCATCGAGCACCTGGACGAGTGCTCGCACGAGGACTACTTCGAGCGGGCCATCGAGACCGCGATCGCCGAGCGTGGCCTCCGCGTGCTGCCGGTGGACATCTCGCAGTACGCCGCGGTCGAGGTCGACTTCGACGGCGACCTGCAGCGGGCGAACTCGCTGTTCGGCGGCGACGCCCCCAACATCGTGGCCGAGCTGAGCTGATCCCCGGGTCGGCCGTCGAGGCGCGCGTCCCCTTCGGGGGCGCGCGCCTCGCGCGTTCCGGGGCGGCGCGCCCCCGCCGCCGGTGTCGGGACCGGGGCCGGGGTCGGGCAGCGACGTCGCGTTCGCGGTGCGGCGGCCGGCCACACGGTCGACGGCACGCCCCGCCGCGTCACCGCGCCCACCTGCCGCAGCCCGGTCAGGCGGCGGCCTTCGCCACCCGCGCCGGCGACGCGTCGGTCTCGCGGAACCGCCGGGCGGCGGCGATCCCCCCGAGGACCAACCCGATCCCCAGCGTCGCCAGGACCGCGACCGCGATCCGGGCGACCGCCTGCGGGCCCGCGGAGGCCACGTTCGCCGTCCACAGCACGTCGACGTCGGGCAGGCCCTGGACCAGCAGCAGCCAGCCGGTGACGACGGCGAGCAGCCCGGTCATCACGCCCCGGCCGCGCAGCGCCGCGCGCACGCCCAGGACGGCGCATCCCAGGGCGGCGAGGGCCGGCATCAGCGCGGACACGAGGGCGCCGGCGTGCGAGCCGACGGTCACCGACGGCTCCGGCGTCGCCAGCGCGTGCCAGAGCGCGGCCCCTGCGCCGAGCGCGAGCAGGGCACCCAGCAGCCGCGGGCTGCGGGCGAGCAGCCCCGCGGCCGCCGCGGCCAGCGCGAGCGCCGCGACGGCCGGCCACACGGCCCACGGCGACGGCGGGGGGCTCCAGGTGAGCACCCCGGCGACCTCGGCCTCCGTGCTCCCGTGCCGCAGGGGCACGAGCCACTCCGAGACCAGGTGTTTCCGGGTGGGGTCCTCCGCCACCCGCGGCGGCAGCACGCCCTCGCTCATCCAGTGCGTGCGGTGGTCGTGCCAGACGTACTCCGGTTCGGTGGACACCTGCTCCCACGCCGGCTCGGCGTCGGCATCGACGCCCGCCGGCATGCTCGCCCGGCCGTACCGGTCCAGGTTGAGATGGGTCGCCGGGCTGTGCGCGTTGCGCCAGACCCCGTTGGGGCCGATGCGCAGGTAGGGCTCGTCGGAGTAGCCGGGCACGAGGACGTCGGTGCCGGACTCGTTGACCAGCTCGAGCTCGTCGCCGAACTGCAGGATGCGCACGGTGACGCCGGGCAGGCCCGGTGTCACCGACACGATCCGCGCGTCGAAGTCGCTGCCGGCCGCCTCTCCCCCGACGTGGGCCGACGCGGGACCGGCCACGCCCAGCAGCGCGAGGGCGCCGGCCAGGACGACGAGGAGGCGCACCGGCCCGCGGCTCACGCGCCCGCCACGAGCCGGAGGTCGTCGGCGATGTCGTCGGCGGTGTTCTCCGCGTCGAAGGCAACGTGGGCCTCGTCGTCCTCGGCGTACAGCAGCAGCAGCGTCGAGTGCAGCCGGCCGTCGTCCTCGGCCTGCGGCACGCCGGCCGAGAGCTGCGCCTGGTCGATGGCCTCCTGGTCGCCGGTGAGACCGACGAACGAGGTCGGCAGGTCGGCGTCGAACCGGCCCAGGTACTCGCCCAGGACCTCCGGCGAGTCCGTGGCCGGGTCGGTCGTCACGAACACCACCTGCACCTGCTCGGCCAGCTCCCGGTCCAGACCGCGCAGCGCCACCGCGACGTCGGCCATGGTCGTCGGGCAGACGTCGGGGCACTGCGTGTAGCCGAAGAACAGCAGGGTGGGGCGCCCCCCGGTGACCTCGGCGAAGTCGAAGCTCGCGCCGGTGGTGTCGGTGAGGGTGAACGACGGCCGGCGGTAGGGCTCGGTGAGGTCGAGCCCGGCGTACCGGTCCTCGGGGCCCTCCACCGTGGCGGGCGGGTCGCCCGAGTGGTCGTGGTCGCCGCCGCCGTCGGCCTCCGCCGACGTCCCGCAGCCGGCCACCAGCAGGCCCGCAGCGAGGAGCAGCGCCGGGAGCGAGCGACGGGTACGGCGGCGGACGGCGGAACTCACGAGGACACGGTACGTCGGTTGGCGCGCACGCCGAGGACGACACCGGCCAGCGCCGTCAGGAACGCGAGGATGGAGAAGAAGAGGGCGAGCGCACCCGGGTCGTCGGTGTGGCTGCCCTCGTGGGCCGCCTCGTCACCGGTCGCGGTGTCCGCCGTCGACGGGCTTCCGGAGTCGGCGGTGGCGGTCAGGGACAGCACCGGCGCGGGGCGCTCGGGCTCGTCCTGGCCCGGGATGGTCGGCTCGATCCACGCCGACTCGCTACCGTCGCTGTAACTCTGGATCGCCGGGAAACCCAGTGCGTCGGTGTCGGGAAACGGGCCGCCGGAGAGGGCGAACTCCTGGAACTGGCCGGGGTCGATTCCTCCGCCCGCGGCCGCGCGGAACTCCACCACGGAGACGTAGGAGCTGATCTCCTGCCCGTGCACCTCGAGCGGCTCGGCCAGGTCGGCGGTCGTGGTGGTGATCGTCCAGCCCGGCACCGGCTGGGCGCGCAGGGAGCCCAGGGCGGCCTCGGCGGGGATCTGGATCCGCACCGCCACGGTGCTGGCCGTCTCGCTCTCGTTGGGCACGCGGAACGTCAGCTTGCCGTAGCCACCGGGGACGGCGTCCGCGGAGGACACGGTCACGTGGGCCGAGGCGGACGCGGCGAGCACGACGGTGCCGGCGAGGGCGCTTCCGACGGCGGTCAGCAGGACGGCCAGACGGACGAGCGGGCGGGGCAGGGACACGGAACTCCTGTCGTCGAGGGGGGTGCGGAGGCGGGATCAGCGCACCGGGAAGTCGGTGGCCGCGGTGAGGGCGGTGAACTCGTCGAGCCGGACGGTGACGGTGAGCGACCAGGTGCCGGCGCCGGGGATCGTCATGCCGTCCCCGACGAAGTGGCCGGGCCCGGCAGGCTCGAGGTCGACGTCCAGCGGCCCGATCTCCTGGCTCCGCTCGGTCAGGGTCACGCGGATCTCGATCGGCTGGGTGAGCCGGCCGGCGTCATCGAAGAGGTAGACGTGCAGCGAGTTCTCCCCCGGTCGGGCGGGGTCGACCGACACCTGCACGGTGCCCGAGGCGGCCGCGGTGCCGCCCTGCAGCGGCAGCACCGTGTCGACCGGCTGGGCGACGGCCGACCGGGCCGGTGGGGTGCCGACCAGGACGGCGGTCACGGCGAGCACCACCGCCGCCAGGCCGGCCTCCAGGACGACCGACCGGCGCAGCGAGGGCAGGTGATCCGCGGCGTTCTCCGCCTGGGCGCGGTCGCGCTCCGCGGCGGCCGAGAGCTCCTCGGGTCCCGGCTCGCCCGTGGTGGCGGCAGAGAAGGCGTGCACGGTGATCGTCCGGCGCGGACGGGGCCGGCGGATGCCCAGCCGCTGCTGGACCCACACCCGCGAGACGCCCGCGACGGTCAGGATCACGACGACCAGCAGCAGCTTGCCGATGAGCAGCCGGCCGTAGCCGGTCGCGGCCAGGGCCGACGGCGAGCCGACCTCGCGCACCGACTGCACGATCCCCGAGACCACGAGGACACCGACCGCACCGAAGGCCAGCCGGGAGAAGGCGGGCAGCGCCGTCGCCACCTCCGCCGGCGGCGTCGGAGGTCGCAGCAGGGCCAGGAGCAGGCCGGCCAGACCACCCAGCCACACGACCATGGCGGCGACGTGCGCCGTGGCCACCACGACCGCCAGGGCCGGCCACGGACCGGCCACGGGGTGACCGGTGGCCGCGGTGGCGACGACGAGCCCTCCCGCGAGCGCACCAGCCGCGACGAGCAGCGGGCGCCCCGGCGTCTCCGGACGGCGGGGCATCCGGCGCAGCACCAGCAGGAGGGCGATGGCGAGGACTGCCCGGACCAGCGCCACCCAGCCGGCCTCGGAGCGCAGGGTGGCGCCCAGCAGCGCGGGATCGGCCACCGAGCCCGGTCCTGAGCCGGCCGCGTAGGGGCCCTGCAGGACGAACGTCGCCAGGGCGCCGATGACGACGGCGACGGCACCGAGCGAGGCGGCACGCCGCAGCCGGGGTGCCGCCCAGCCGGCCGGCCAGCACGTCGCGGCCAGGACGGGCAGCCCGACGGCCAGGGCGAGGCCGGCGAAGCCGAGCCACCGCGCCACGGGCAGCAGCGCACCGACGACCGGATCGGTGTCGTCCTGCGCCGCCTCGCCGCCGGTCGCGAGCAGCTCGGCGTCGCCCACGGCGAAGGAGAACGCCCCGGCCACCGGGTGGGAGTCGGCCGAGATGACGCGGTAGGTGACCAGGTAGCCGCCGTCGGGGAGGTTCCCGCGCAGCGGGATGGTGAGCACGGCGCCCTCGACCTCGGCAGCTCCGGCGTCGACCCGCTGCTGGTCACCGTCGAGCACGCGCGCGTACCCGGCGCCCAGCGAGACGCCCTCGCTGAACCGCAGGGTCACCGCTCCCGGCGCCGCGTCCAGCCGCGCGCCCTCGCCCGGCTCGGTGGAGACCAGCGACGCGTGGGCAGCAGCGGGATCGGCGGTCACCACCCCGGCACCCAGCCAGCCGGTGACCAGCAGGGCCAGCAGGAGCGCGGTCCGCCTCACGCGGTCACCCGCCGGTCGGCCACCGCGGGGGCCTCGCGCCGACGGCGTCCGCGCCACGCGAGGACGGCGACGGCGGCCACCCCGGCGACCAGCAGCAGGTGGGCGACCGCCCGGTCGGCGTGCACGTGGCCGGCCGAGAGATCCGACACGGTCACGGCGGCCAGCAGCGCGGCGAAGGACCCCAGGAACGGCAAGGCGCCGGCCGCCAGCCCGGGAGCGGCCGCCACGGCGAGGAAGGCCGCCGCCAGGGCCACGTTCCACGCACCCGTCTCGTGCGCCATGTGCACCGGTGCGCTCATCGCCCCGGCTCCGGAGACCAGGACCGGCCAGGCGAGCGCGGCCTGGGCGACACCGACGGCGAGCAGCACCAGCCGCAGCCCGGTGACCGCCAGCCGGGACCGGGCGGCCGCGCGGGCTCCGGGGAGCTCCCGCGGGAGGGCGGCCAGCACCGTGGCGGTCAGGTCGGGCACCGGCGGCGCGGGTGCCAGTCGCGCGCGGCGCGTCACCACTTCCGCGACCCGCACCCAGGCGGCGCAGTCGGAGCAGGCGGCGAGGTGCCCGTCGAGCTCGTCGGCGGGCAGGCCGAGGGGCTCGCCGTCCAGGCGCGCGGACAGCGCTTCGCGGCAGTTCTGGCAGGACATGGTTCATTGGTCGTCGCCGGACGCCGTCCGGTTCCCGCCCCGCGGGACTTTCTCCCGCACGAGGACGAGCACATGGACGACCTGGCGCGCATCGCCGCGGACGCCGCCGACGGCGACCCGCTGGCCGCAGCCACCCTCGTCCGCGAGACGCAGTCCGACGTCTGGCGGCTGTGCGCCGCGCTCGGCGACCGCGACACCGCCGACGACCTGACGCAGGAGACCTACCTCCGCGCCTTCGCCGCCCTGCACCGCTTCGAGGGCCGGTCCGCGTTGCGCACCTGGCTGCTCTCCATCGCCCGGCGGGTCTGCGCCGACGCCGTCCGGGCCCGGCGCCGCAGACGGCTCACCCTGGTCCGCGAGGCCTCCGACCTGGAGCTGCTCGCCCCCGACGCGACCGACGACGCCGTCGGCGAGGGCGCGACCGTGTCCGACTTGCTGGCCCGCCTGGACGCCGACCGCCGGGAGGCGTTCGTGCTCACCCAGCTGCTGGGGCTCTCCTACGCGGAGGCGGCGGAGGTCGCCGACTGCCCCGTGGGCACGATCCGCTCGCGTGTCGCGCGCGCTCGCGCGGACCTCGTGGCGTCCCTCTCCGGGGGGAGCGAGGACGCGCGCCGGGGCGATACCGCTCACATCTGATGCCCCGGTGAACGACGGGGAACCGGCGGGCGACCTATGCTGCCCGACGGCCCTGCGTCCGCCCCGGGCGGCCACGGTCCGTGCCCACATCCGAGACGGAGCCCCCGCGTGCCCTTCAGCCTGTCGCCCAAGGACTCGAGCTTCTACCCCTTGTTCACCGCCTCCGCGGAGAACCTGGTGGCGGCCACCGACGTCCTGAGCGAGTTCATCCACGACCACGCACGGCGCGAGGAACTGGCCGGTCGGCTGCGCGACCTCGAGCACGTCGGCGACCAGCACACGCACGCGATCTTCCGCCAGCTCAACACGAGCTTCGTGACGCCGTTCGACCGCGAGGACATCTACTCGCTGGCCAGCAACCTCGACGACGTCATGGACTTCGTCGAGGCAGCCGCGGACCTGGTGATCCTCACCGGCCTGGGCACCCTGCCTGCCGAGATGGGCCAGCAGGTCGCCCTCCTGCAGCGCTGCGCGCAGACCACCGCCGAGGCCATGCCCCGGCTGAAGACGCTCAAGGACCTCTCCGACTACTGGATCGAGGTCAACCGGATCGAGAACGAGGCCGACAAGCTCTACCGGCGGCTGCTGTCCCGGCTCTACAGCGGGGAGTTCGACGCCCTGGAGATCCTCAAGCTCAAAGAGGTGGCCGACCAGCTGGAGGAGGCCGCCGACGCGTTCGAGCACCTCGCCAACGTGGTCGAGACGATCGCCGTCAAGGAGTCCTGAGGCCCGAATGGACAGCTTCTGATGGACGCGGCCTTCATCGGTCTGATCATCATCGTCCTGGTCGCTCTGGCGTTCGACTACACCAACGGCTTCCACGACGCCGCGAACGCGATCGCGGTCGCGGTCTCCACGAAGGCGCTCACCCCCCGCGTCGCGCTCGCCCTCGCCGCGGTGATGAACCTCGTCGGGGCGCTGCTCTCCACCGAGGTCGCCAAGACCGTCGGCGCCGGGATCATCGACCCGCCCGAGGGCAACAACGGGCTGGAGATCGTCTTCGCCGCCCTCATCGGCGCGATCACCTGGAACCTCATCACCTGGTGGTACGGGCTGCCGTCGTCCTCGTCGCACGCTCTGATCGGTGGCCTGGTCGGCGCGGCGCTCGCGGCGGCGCACTCGGTCCAGTGGATGGGCGTCCTCGACAAGGTCATCATCCCGATGATCGTGTCGCCGCTCGTGGGCTTCGGTCTCGGCTACCTGTTCATGCTCGCGCTGCTGTGGACCTTCCGGCGGGTCAACGTCTCGAAGGCCAACCGCAACTTCCGGTACGCGCAGATCCTCAGCTCCGCGACCATGGCGCTGGGTCACGGCATGCAGGACGCCCAGAAGACGATGGGCATCATCACCCTCGCCCTGTTCACCGCCGGCGAGATCGACAGCTTCGAGGTCCCGTTCTGGGTCGTGCTCGCCGCTGCGGCCGCGATCAGCGCCGGCACGTACGCCGGCGGCTTCCGCATCATGCGGACGATGGGCCGCCGGATCATCCAGCTCACCCCGGCGGGCGGCTTCGCGGCGCAGACGGTGGCCTCCAGCGTCATGGTCACCACCGCCACGGTCTTCGCGGTCCCGGTGTCGACCACCCACATCACGACCACCTCGATCATGGGTGTGGGCTCGACCCGTCGGCTCTCGGCCGTGCGCTGGGGCGTCGCGGGCAACATCGTCGTGGCCTGGGTCGTCACGCTGCCCGCCGCCGGCGCCGTCGCGGCGATCGCCTACTTCCTCACGGCCGCCGTCGTCTGACCCGTCCGGCCCCCGTCGCGCTCCGCGACGGGGGCCGGCTCATGTTCGGGCAGCGGTCATGCGACTAGTCGAGGGGCGGCAGGTTCTCGACGGCCGCACGGGAGTCCCCGAGGCGTAGCGGGCCGTGCTTGACGAAGTGCTGCCGGTAGGTCCCGGCGGCGCTGTAGATGCCCTGCTTCACATAGGCCGACTGACCGACGTAGAGGGTGGCGTCGTTGGCCGAGTGGACGAGGTCGCCCTGGTGCCAGACCTCGACCCGGCCGACGTCCGGGTCGCTCGACCAGACGATGTGCACCATGAAGTCGTTCCACTCGCCGAGCGCCAGGTCGCCCAGGTTGTAGGACCGCGCGAACTGCGCATCCCCGGAAGTCCGGCCACCGGTACCGCCCCGGACGTCGAGGCGCAGGTCCTCGTTGACGTCGGACCAGAAGTGGATGTTGGGCTGTCCGGAGTTCGAGGTCTGGTGGAACTGGGTGAAGATGAGGCCCTGGCCCCGCTCGTCCCAGTTGAAGTCGGCCGGGAAGAACGTCGGCCAGGCCCACCACTGGTCGGTCCCCTCACCCGGCGATCCGGACTCCGCGATGGTGGTCCGCACCTCCGAGCGCAGGGTGCCCACGGTTCCGTTCCAGCCGGTGTCACCACGCCGCACGTTGAACTCGGCGCTGGCCGTGGTGCCGGGGTACGGGTTCTCGGTGGTGACGCGGTACTGGTCGCTCCTCAGGGCGTGGACCTCCGACCACGGGGGGAGCAGCTTGCCGTCCTCGTAGTCCCAGACGCGGGTCGGCTGGGCCACCGGCTCGTCCGGCTCGGACCCGGCGTCCGTGGTTGGCGGCTGCGTGCTGCCTTCGGGCAGGACCGTGACCTTCACCTCGGCGGACCGCTGGGACTCGACCCCGTCGACCACCGCGCTGACCGCGTAGAAGTAGTCGCCCGGCGCCAGCGGCGACGAGGTCCGGGTGGACTGGGTCACGGTGGTGACGCGGCCGGCGGTGCGCCGCTCGTAGACCGGGTAGGCGTCGGCGTTCTCGACGTCGCTCCAGTCGAGCACGACCCGGCGGTCGGGCTGGACGGTGGCGGTGAGG
>NZ_POQU01000032.1 GCF_002938425.1 Blastococcus atacamensis
AGAGTTGTATAAGAGACAGATGCGGGGCGGGCGCTGGGGGAGGAGTTGGGGCTGACGATCACGCCGGTGTCGATCGGTCCGGGTCGGGAGTTCGAGGACCCGTACGGCACCTGGGCCGAGCTCCGCGAGATCGAGGACGGCGGCGTGCTGCTCGTGCGGCCGGACATGTATGTGGCGGCACGCCACCTGTCGTCGCCGTCCTCACCGTCGAATGCCTTCGACTGGCTGCGCGACGCACTGACCGCCGTGCTGCACCGCGCGGCCGGCTGACATCCCTCGGGTGGATCGCGAGGCCATGTCGTCAGCGACACCGAAGGGGCGTCGGGGCGTGCTCCCGCGGCCACTTCTCTTCGCTCGAACAGCGACTTCTCTGTCTTCCGGGCGGCGCACGGAGGCCCGGAAGGCGGGCACCTGCTTGGCGGCGGCGTCGTCAGCCTGGGAGGCTCGCTGATACCAACCACTCACTTGTCCATTGGAGGTGCACCGTCGTGGGTCTGTTCGAGTTCCCCAACCCGGTGAACGAGACGGCGGCCCGGCTGGTGGCAGGCGGGGTCGTCACCATGTCCGCTACGACGGTGCTCATGGACAAGCCGGTGCTGATGGTGCCGCTGACCTATGGGTTTGCCGCTCGCGTTCTCACCGGCCCGACGCTCAGCCCGCTCGGACAGTTGGTCACCAGGATGGTCGCGCCGCGCTTGAAGCAGGAGCCCACGTTGGTACCGGGGCCGCCGAAACGCCTCGCCCAGGGCATGGGCCTGACGATGTCCGGCACCGCACTGTTGCTGCACTACGGGTTCGGGCGGAAGCGCCTGGCCTACGGCCTCGTCACCGCACTGACTGCGGCGGCGGCCCTCGAGGCGTTCGCCGGTTTCTGCATCGCCTGCCGCCTGTTCCCGCTCCTCATCAAGGCCGGTCTCGTGCCAGAAGAAGCCTGCGAACAGTGCGCCAACATCTGGTCGCGTAGACCGACGGCAGCCTGACTTCCGATCGTTCGCAGGGCAGCACGACGATTGCCGAGAACCTCAGAGGGAACGGTAGGGGTCATACCGAGCCTTGCGGAGAAAGTCCCCAGGACTCCTCCAGTACGCCGAACATGCCGCGTGGCCTGCGCTGTGCGTGGAGCGGGTGACCGGGATCGAACCGGCATGGCCAGCTTGGAAGGCTGGGGCTCTACCATTGAGCTACACCCGCGAGGTGCCCGGACAGCCTAGCCGCTGCCGTCCGGCGGCCTCGCATTCCGCCCCTGCAAGCGCCGGACGGCTGCCGGCGCGGGGCCGCGCCTAGACTCACGCTCGCTACGGGGTGTAGCGCAGCTTGGTAGCGCACCTGCTTTGGGAGCAGGGGGCCGCAGGTTCAAATCCTGTCACCCCGACCGTGGGCGCTGCGGGCGGCGCATCCCGCCCCCGCGCCCGTGCCCTCGACGTCCGTAGACTCGGGGGTCGACCGGCGCCGTCGGAGCACGCTGGCGCCCCATCTGCTGTCTTACCGAGGAGCACTGCCGCTGTGAAGAGCACCATCGAGGAACTGGGCCCCACGCGGGTCCGGATGGCGATCGAGGTGGCATGGGGGGACCTGGACCACGCCTTCGGTGAGGTCTACAAGGAGCTGGGCAAGCAGGTCCGCGTCCCCGGGTTCCGCCCCGGCAAGGTGCCCAACCGCGTCCTCGACCAGCGGATCGGTCGCCCCGTCGTCCTGGAGCAGGTCGTCCAGCACGCCATCCCGGAGATCTACTCCGAGGTCGTCCGCGAGAACCAGGTCCGCGTCCTCGGCCAGCCCGAGGTCGAGGTGACCCGCCTCGACGACAACGAGTCCCTCGCCTTCACCGCCGAGGTCGACGTCGCCCCGCAGCTGACCCTGCCGGAGCTCGACAGCATCGCCGTGACCGTCGACGACGTCGAGGTCACCGACGAGGAGATCGACCAGCAGGTCACCGTCATGCGCGAGCGCTTCGGCATGCTGCAGGCCGTCGAGCGCCCGGCACAGCAGGGCGACTTCGTCTCCATCGACCTCGAGGCCAAGCTCAACGGTGAGGTGCTGGAGGACGGCTCCACCACCGGCATGTCCTACGAGATCGGTTCGGGCAGCCTCATGGAGGGCCTGGACGACGCCGTCGTCGGCCTGTCCGCCGAGGAGTCCAAGACCTTCGAGACGGCGCTGCTGTCCGGCCCCAACTCCGGCGAGCTGGCCGAGGTCACCGTCACGGTGCGCTCGGTCAAGGAGAAGGAGCTGCCGGAGCTCGACGACGAGTTCGCCCAGACCGCCAGCGAGTTCGACACCTTGGCCGAGCTGCGCGAGGACGTCCGCACCCGCCTGGCCCGCACCAAGGTGATCCAGCAGGGCGCGCAGGCCCGCGACAAGATCGTCGAGAAGCTTCTCGAGACCATCGAGGTGCCGATCCCGGAGAACCTGGTCGAGCGCGAGATCGAGTGGCGCAACCGCTCCTTCGAGAACGAGCTGCGCCAGGCCGGCATGGACTGGGACGCCTTCCTGCAGATGACCGGCGCCGAGAGCCGCGAGGCCTACGACGACGAGCAGAAGAAGAACGTCGAGGAGGCGGTCAAGACGCAGTTCATCCTCGACGCGATCGCCGACGCCCGTGAGGTAACCGTCGACAACGACGACCTCTCGGCGCAGATCATGGCGCAGGCGCAGCGCAACCGGGTGAGCCCGGAGCAGTACGCCCAGCAGCTGCAGCAGTCGAACAACATCGCCGAGTTCGTCGCCGACGTGCGCCGGACCAAGACGCTGGCCCAGCTACTCGAGCAGGCGACGATCACCGACGCCTCGGGCAACACCGTCGACCTGGAGGCCATGCGCCCCAAGACGGTGCAGGCGCCCGCCGCCGAGGCCGAGGCCGACGAGGTCGAGGGCACCGAGGACGACGCCAAGTCCTGAGCCCGCTCGTCGACGACGCCGTCCTCCCCAGCCGGGAGGGCGGCGTCGTCGCGTATCCGGGGTACGGCGCTGCGCCGACGGCGAACACCGCCCTGTTCGGGACTGCCTCGTCGGAGGTCCGCGTTAGGGTCGACAGGACTCAGGCGATCGCCGGGGGGCACCGCTCCCCGACGGGCCGTTCGAAGCCCGTACCACCCACCGAGACCGACTGCTCAGACAGTTCTACGGAGGTCACCGCACCCGTGAGCACTACCGACCCGAACCTGGCGAGCGCACCCATGCTGCGTGGCGCCGGCGGCATGATGAACCTCGGCGACTCGGTCTACGAGCGACTGCTGCGTGAGCGCATCATCTTCCTGGGCACCCAGGTGGACGACGTCATCGCCAACCAGCTGGCCGCCCAGATGCTGCTGCTGTCCGCCGAGGACCCCAAGCAGGACATTCACCTCTACATCAACTCGCCCGGCGGCTCGGTCAGCGCCGGCATGGCGATCTACGACACGATGCAGTTCATCGACTGCGACGTCGCCACCTACGGCATGGGCCTGGCCGCCTCGATGGGCCAGTTCCTGCTGACCGCGGGCACCAAGGGCAAGCGCTACGCCCTGCCGCACGCGCGGATCATGATGCACCAGCCCTCCGCCGGCGTCGGCGGCACCGCGGCCGACATCGCGATCCAGGCGGACCTGTTCCGCCGCACCAAGAAGGAGCTCAACGAGCTGCAGTCCTTCCACACCGGGCAGAGCGTGGAGCAGATCGAGACCGACTCCGACCGCGACCGCTGGTTCACCGCGCAGGAGGCCCTCGAGTACGGCTTCGTCGACCACGTGGTGAGCCGGGCGACCATGACCGACAGCGCCAACCCGGTCTCCGACAACTGAGCTTTCGAGGACAGACGCAGATGAGCTTCGAGATGCCCTCCAGCCGTTACATCCTGCCCTCCTTCGTGGAGCGCACGAGCTACGGCATGAAGGAGTCCAACCCCTACAACAAGCTCTTCGAGGAGCGCATCATCTTCCTCGGGGTGCAGGTCGACGACGCGTCGGCGAACGACGTGATGGCGCAGCTCATCACGCTCGAGTCCAACGACCCGGACCGCGACATCACCATCTACATCAACTCGCCCGGTGGCTCCTTCACCTCGCTGATGGCCATCTACGACACGATGATGTTCGTCCGCCCGGACATCCAGACCGTCTGCATGGGCCAGGCAGCCTCGGCCGCCGCCGTCCTGCTTGCGGCCGGGACCCCGGGCAAGCGCCTGGCGCTGCCCTACTCCCGCGTGCTGATCCACCAGCCCTCCGGCGAGGCCGGCGGTCAGGTCTCCGACCTGGAGATCCACGCCGCCGAGATCGAGCGGGTGCGCACGCAGATGGAGGAGATCCTGGCGCGGCACACCGGTCGCTCGGCCGAGCAGGTCCGCAAGGACATCGACCGCGACAAGATCCTGACGGCCGAGGAGGCCAAGGAGTACGGGATCGTCGACCAGGTGATCCAGAGCCGCAAGCTCAACGCCCTCCCCAGCTGATCCGATGGGTACGGGCCGGGACGCGCGTGACGTGTGCTCGGCCCGTACCGTCGGGGGCCTGAGGGCACGACGGGACACGAGTGGGACGGCCGCGACGTTCCGGGTGAGTCATTGCCCGGGCTCGTCGACGGCGGCAGGTACGTTCGGCGAACGCCCGATCCCCGGACGACAGCGCCGGGAGGAGAGCCTCGCGGGGCAGCCTGTCAGCGGGGTCGAGCAGGGGCACGACAAGCAGCAGAATCAAACCCGCCGGTACCTGGCACCAGGACCAGCGAATCCGAGGTGGAGGTCAGCAGGTGGCACGAATCGGTGAGAGCGGTGACCTGCTCAAGTGCTCGTTCTGCGGGAAGAGCCAGAAGCAGGTCAAGAAGCTCATCGCGGGCCCCGGGGTCTACATCTGCGACGAGTGCATCGACCTCTGCAACGAGATCATCGAGGAAGAGCTCTCGGAGTCGTCGGACCTCAAGTTCGACGAGCTGCCCAAGCCCAAGGAGATCCACGACTTCCTGGACCAGTACGTCATCGGCCAGGACAAGGCCAAGCGGACCCTCTCGGTCGCGGTCTACAACCACTACAAGCGGATCCAGGCCGGTGGCGCCGGCGCCTCCCGTGAGGACGCCGTCGAGCTGGCGAAGTCCAACATCCTGCTGATCGGCCCCACCGGGTGCGGCAAGACCCACCTGGCGCAGACGCTGGCGCGGATGCTGAACGTGCCGTTCGCCATCGCCGACGCCACCGCCCTCACCGAGGCCGGGTACGTCGGTGAGGACGTCGAGAACATCCTGCTGAAGCTGATTCAGGCCGCCGACTACGACGTGAAGCGCGCCGAGACCGGCATCATCTACATCGACGAGGTCGACAAGATCGCCCGCAAGAGCGAGAACCCGTCGATCACCCGCGACGTCTCCGGCGAGGGCGTGCAGCAGGCGCTGCTGAAGATCCTCGAGGGGACGACGGCGTCGGTGCCCCCGCAGGGTGGCCGCAAGCACCCGCACCAGGAGTTCATCCAGATCGACACGACGAACGTGCTGTTCATCGTGGGCGGTGCCTTCGCCGGTCTGGAGCAGGTCATCGAGGCGCGTGCCGGCAAGCAGGGCATCGGCTTCGGCTCCGAGGTGCGCGGCAAGAAGGAGATCGAGGAGGCCAACTCCTTCGCCGAGGTCATGCCCGAGGACCTGCTGAAGTTCGGCATGATCCCCGAGTTCATCGGCCGTCTGCCGGTGATCACCAGTGTGAAGAAGCTCGACCGTCAGGCGCTGATCAACATCCTGACCGAGCCGAAGAACGCCCTGGTGCGCCAGTACCGGAAGCTGTTCGAGCTCGACGGCGTGGAGCTGGACTTCACCGACGACGCGCTCGAGGCCGTCGCCGACCAGGCGATCCTCCGCGGCACCGGCGCCCGCGGGTTGCGCGCGATCATGGAGGAGGTGCTCCAGTCGGTCATGTACGACATCCCCAGCCGTGAGGACATCGCCTCGGTGGTGATCACCAAGGAGGTCGTGCTGGAGCACGTCAACCCGACGATCGTCCCGCGCAAGCCGACCCGCGCCCCCCGCGAGAAGTCTGCCTGAGCTATTCCGCTCCGAGCCCGTCCCCGATCCGGGGGCGGGCTCGCTGCGTTCCCAGGCCCGTGTTGTTGCCGGCCCCGCCGTCCGCTGAGCGCAGCCCGAGCGGGGCGTTGCCCCGTGAGGCGACATTTCGGGCTACCGAATGTCTGCCTGGGGGACAAGGCCGAGCCGGCGGTGGTAGATCTCCGCAATCTGCGCGCGACATCCCGCCGGGCTCGACGTGGCTCGTCGGTAGCTGAAGCGCAGCGTCTGCCACCCGAGTACAGCCAGGGCAGCGTCCCGGCGGAGGTCCCGCTCCCGCGCTTCCTCCGAGCCGTGGAAGGCGGCGCCGTCCAGCTCCACTGCCAGGCGGACCTCGGGCCAGGCGGCGTCGAGCAGCACCGGCCCGTCCGGCAGCAGGACGCGGTACTGGCGCCGGCACTCCGGCAGCCCCGGCACGCTCAGGATGTGCTGGAGGCCGAAGATCTCCAATTCGCTGTGGCTGCCGCCCTCGACGAGCCGTACCAGTTCCTCGAGTGCTGCTCGGCCGGCCAGGTTCCGTCGCCGGCCCAACTCGGCCGCGAGCTGCCACGCGTGCACACGGCGGCGCTGCACCGCTCGCAGCAACGCCGCCCGCGCGGCGTCGTGGTGGCCGTGCGCCGCCCCGTGCCGGTAGGCGTCGTCCCAGGTGTCGACGAGTGCCCGGGCCACCGATGTGGTCACCAGCCCTGCGGCGGTGGTCAGGGCGAACGGCGTCCTGCTCCGGTGGATCCGTAGCCGCGGGGTCGATCGGACCCGGAAACCCGACGGCACGGTGACGTCCAGCCGAGGGATCTCGTGGAGCAGTCCGTGCGCCGTCAGGGCGCTCCAGTGGCTGAGCGGCCCTCCGCAGTAGGACGTGGCCGCCTCGGCCCGGACGCGCCAGTCATCCGCGAGGTCGGCGGCAGTGACCCAGCCGGGATGGAGCCGCACGAGTCGTCCGGAGGCGAGCCATCGGCTCACCGTCCGCGGAGTGACCTGGCTCCGGAGCCATGCGGTCGAGGCCACGCTCGTCGGGCCGAGCAGCGCGCGAAGGTCGTGCATGAGTGCACCGTGCAGGGAGCCGAGACTCGTGCGGGGCCGAACGGACCAATCTGTGGACGGCGGGGTCCGGCGTTGTCCTACTACGCGACATCCGGCGGCCAGGAATGTCCTCGCCCGGGACAGCGCCGGCGCGCGGCGGGGGCTGACCCCGGCGCTACCGTTCGGCGCGTGACGACGCGCTACGTGGCCCTGCTGCGGGCCATCAACCTGGGCGCCACCCGCCGGGTGTCCATGCCGCGGCTCCGCGAAGTGCTCACCGCCCGCGGCCACGGCGCCGTCCGTACGCACCTGGCCAGCGGGAACGTGCTGCTCGAGAGCGACATGTCCGAGGCCGAGCTGGCCGCCGACCTGAGCAATGCGATCGACGAGGACTTCCCCCTCGACGTGCCGGTTGTCGTCCGGACGGCGGACGAGCCCGCCCACGTCCTCGCCGCGGACCCACTGGGTCGCCTCGCGACCGACCACGCGCGGCACTCGGTCACCTTTTCCCCGAGCCGCCGGATCCCGACCGGCTGACGGCGCTCCCGCCCGCGGGCGGCGGCCAATACGTGCTGCGTGGTCGCGAGATCTACCTCTGGCTGCCCGAGGGCTCCACGCCAGTGCGATGGGCAGCTGGAAGTGGGACCGGCTGCTCGGCGTGGCCGGGACCAACCGCAACTGGAACACGGTCACGAAGCTGGTCGAGCTGAGCCGATGAGCGGCGAGGGCGCGTTCCCGCAGAGAGAACGCGCCCTCGCCGCACATCGCCTGCAGGGAGCGGGGAGCCTCAGCCCTCGGCCACCGGGGCCAGGACGACGTCGACCCGCAGCTCGCCCTCGCCGGCCTCGATCGTCAGCGAGCTGATCCGGCCGGCGTTCGCCAGATCGGTCCGGGCTGCCTCGACCAGCGGCACCTGCTCGGCCGGTGCGGTCACCGTGGCGGTCTCCACCTCGGCGCGCATCGACTGCTTGGCGTCGGACTTGGCCTTTCGCACCCCGGCCAGCGCGGCGGCGACGGCCGGGATCACCGCGGGGTCGCCGTCGACCGGCAGCTCGGACGCGGCCGGCCACGGCGAACGGTGCACCGAGCCGGTCTGCCACCACGACCACACCTCGTCGGTGACGAACGGCAGCACCGGCGCGAACAGCCGCAGCTGCACGTCCAGCGCCACCGCCAGCGCCGCCTGCGCGGAGACCGCCTCCGGGCCGGAGCCGTACGCCCGGGTCTTCACCAGCTCCACGTAGTCGTCGCAGAACGACCAGAAGAACGCCTCGGCGACCTCGAGGGCCCGCGTGTAGTTGTAGGCGTCCAGCGCGGCGGTCGCCTCGTCCACGACCCGGGCCAGCCCGGCGAGCAGCGCCCGGTCGATCGGCTCGGTCACGTCGGCCGGCGTGAGCGACGCCGAGGCGCCCAGGCCCAGCACGAACTTGCCGACGTTGAGGATCTTCATGGCCAGCCGCCGGCCGACCTTCATCTGCGCCTCGTCGAACGGTGAGTCCGCACCCGGGCGGGCGCCGGCCGCGCGCCAGCGCACCGCGTCGGTGCCGTAGCGCTCGAGGACGTCGATCGGCGTCGTCGCGTTGCCCTTGGACTTCGACATCTTCTTGCGGTCGGGGTCGACCACGAAGCCGGAGATCGTGGCGTGGGTCCACGGTGCGGCGCCGTGCTGGAAGTGCGCCCGGACGACCGTGGAGAACAGCCAGGTGCGGATGATGTCGTGCGCCTGGGGCCGCTGGTCCATCGGGAAGACCTTGGCGAACAGCTCCGGGTCGGTGTCCCAGCCCGAGGCGACCTGCGGCGACAGCGAGGACGTCGCCCAGGTGTCCATGACGTCGGGGTCGGCGATGAACCCGCCCGGCTTGCCGCGCTGGTCCTCGGTGAAGCCCTCGGGCACGTCGGAGGACGGGTCGACCGGCAGCGACGCCTCGGGGGCGAGCAGAGGCTCGTCGTGGATGGGCTCGCCCTCGGAGTCCAGCCGGTACCAGACCGGGAACGGGACGCCGAAGAACCGCTGACGGCTGATCAGCCAGTCGCCGTTGAGGCCCTCGACCCAGTTGTCGTAGCGGTGCCGCATGTGCTCGGGCACCCACTGGATCTCCCGGCCGCGGGCGATGAGGGCGTCGCGCAGGTCGGCGTCCCGGCCGCCGTTGCGGATGTACCACTGGCGCGTGGTGACGATCTCCAGCGGGCGCTCGCCCTTCTCGAAGAACTTCACCGGGTGGGTGATCTGCTTCGGCTCGCCGTCCAGGTCGCCCGACTCCCGCAGCAGCTCCACGATCCGCTGCTGGGCACTGAACACGGTCTTTCCGGCCAGCTCGTCGTACGGGGACGCACCCACGCCCTGCGGCGGGTCGGCGAGCAGCCGGCCGTCCCAGCCGATGATCGGCCGGGTCGGCAGCTGCAGCTCGCGCCACCAGGTGACGTCGTTGAGGTCGCCGAAGGTGCAGATCATCGCGATGCCCGAGCCCTTGTCCGGCTCCGCGAGGCGGTGGGCGACGACCGGCACCTCGACGCCGAACAGCGGCGTCGTCACCGTCGTGCCGAACAGCGGCTGATACCGCTCGTCATCGGGGTGGGCGACCAGCGCGACGCACGCGGGCAGCAGCTCGGGGCGGGTCGTCTCGATGAACACGGGGCCATCGGCGCCGTGGAAGGCGATCCGGTGGTAGGCGCCGGGCCGCTCTCGGTCCTCGAGCTCGGCCTGCGCGACCGCGGTGCGGAACGTGACGTCCCACAGCGTGGGGGCTTCCTGGGCGTAGGCCTCCCCGCGGGCCAGGTTGTTCAGGAACATCCGCTGAGCGGTGGCCCGGGAGCTCTCCGAGATCGTCCGGTAGACGTTGGACCAGTCGACCGACAGCCCCACGCGACGCCAGAGCCTCTCGAACTCGGCCTCGTCCTCCTCGGTCAGCTGCATGCACAGCTCGACGAAGTTGCGGCGGGACACCGGGATCTGGTCCTTGCCGGGCTTCTCCGGTGGCTGGAAGGACGGGTCGTAGGGCAGCCCCGGGTCGCACCGCACGCCGTAGTAGTTCTGCACCCGGCGCTCGGTCGGCAGGCCGTTGTCGTCCCAGCCCATCGGGTAGTAGACGTGCTTGCCCCGCATCCGCTGGTAGCGGGCGACGATGTCGGTGTGGGTGTAGCTGAACACGTGGCCCACGTGCAGCGAGCCGCTCGCCGTCGGCGGGGGAGTGTCGATCGAGTAGATCTGCTCGCGCGGGACCTGGAGCGCGGCCTCGCGGTCGAAGCCGTAGGTGTCCTGCTCCGCCCAGCGCGCGATCCACTTGTCCTCGAGGCCGTCGAGGGTCGGCTTCTCGGGTACGGCGACGGTCGCAGCCGGGGCAGCAGTGTCCGGGATCGCGATGTCGTCAGCCATGGGGCTCAGTCTAGGAACTGCGCCCCTGGCATCCTGAGCAGGATGAGCAACGGCAGCACCGGTGACCTCGCCCGGGTGGAGAACGAGCTCCTGGCACGGTGGCCGGAGACCCGGCTCGAGCCCTCGCTCACCCGCATCAACGCCCTGGTCGACCTGCTCGGGTCGCCGCACCGCGCGATGCCGGTGATCCAGGTGGCCGGCACCAACGGCAAGACGACGACGGCGCGCATGATCGACGAGCTGCTGCGCGGCTTCGGCCTGCGCGTGGGCCGCTTCACCAGCCCGCACCTGCAGTCCATGCGCGAGCGGATCGTCCTCGACGGGCAGTCGGTGAGCGCCGAGCGCTTCGTCGAGACCTACGAGGACATCGCGCCGTACGTGCAGATGGTCGACGCCGCCGGCGAGGTCCCGATGTCGTTCTTCGAGGTGATGGTGGGCATGGCGTACGCCCTCTTCGCCGACGCCCCGGTCGACGTCGCCGTGATCGAGGTCGGCATGGGCGGCACCTGGGACGCCACCAACGTGGCCGACGCACGCGTCGCCGTCGTCACCCCGGTCGACATGGACCACGCCGAGTACCTGGGGCCCGACGTCCCGACGATCGCGGGGGAGAAGGCCGGGATCATCAAGGCCGACTCCATCGCCGTGCTCGCCCACCAGCAGCCCGGGGCCCTCGACGCGCTCGTGCGCCGCGCGGTCGAGGTCGAGGCGGTCGTCGCCCGCGAAGGCACCGAGTTCGGCGTGCTGGAGCGCAAGGTCGCCGTCGGCGGTCAGCAGGTGCGGCTGCAGGGGCTCGGCGGCGAGTACGACGAGGTGTTCCTGCCGTTGTTCGGCCAGTACCAGGCGCAGAACGCGGCGACGGCGCTGGCCGCGGTCGAGGCATTCCTCGGCGCAGGCGCGGCGACCGGCCCGATCGAGCAGGAGACCGTGCGCGCGGCGTTCGCCGGCGTCCGCTCGCCCGGCCGGCTGGAGAAGGTGCGGACCAGCCCCACGGTGCTGGTCGACGCCGCGCACAACCCGGCCGGCATGACGGCGACCGTCGAGGCGATCCGGGAGTCCTTCGACTTCACCCGGCTCATCGGCGTCGTCGGCGCGGTGCACGGCAAGGACGTCATGGCCATGCTCGCCGCGCTCGAGGACGTGTGCGCGGAGGTGGTCATCACCCAGAACAGCTCCGCCCGGTCGATCCCGGCCGACGAGCTGGGTGCGCTGGCCGTCGAGATCTTCGGCGCCGACCGGGTCAGCGTCTCGCCGCGGCTCTCCGAGGCGGTCACCGAGGCGATCGAGCTGGCCGAAGCCGGCCCGGACGACGCGCTGGGCGGCTCGGGCGTGCTCGTGACCGGCAGCGTCATCACCGCGGGAGAGGCGCGCAGCCTCTTCGCCGGCGGCGGGTCGTGACGGCTCCCGATCCGCTGCGGGCCGCGAAGGCGCTGCGGGGTGCCGCGGCCGCGGTCCTGGTGCTGGAGGGCCTGGCCGTCCTCTTCGTGCCGCGCGGCATCGCGCAGACCGAGGAGGGCCTCGGGGGAGTCCGGCTCACCCTGCTGCTCGTGCTCTCCCTGATCCTGATCGTGGCCAGCGGGGTGCAGCGGCGGGAGCGCGGCCTGGTCATCGGCACCGCACTCCAGGTGCCGTTGCTGCTCACCGGCCTGATGAACGCCGTCATGTGGTTCGTCGGGGGCGCTTTCGTGCTCATCTGGGTCTACCTGCTGCAGGTGCGCAAGGAGCTGGTCGGCAGCCGGTTCGCCCCCGTGCCGGCGGCCCGGACGGGGAACGCGGACGGCGGGGGTGCGGGCACCACGTAGGCTCCGGCCCCGTGACTGAACGCACTCTCGTCCTGGTCAAGCCCGACGGCGTCGCTCGTGGTCTCGTGGGCGAGGTGATCACCCGGCTCGAGCGCAAGGGCCTGCGCCTGGTGGCCGCCGAACTGCGCACGCTGCCTCGCGAGGTCGCCGAGACGCACTACGCCGAGCACAGCGAGCGGCCCTTCTTCGGGGACCTCGTCGAGTTCATCACCGGCGGCCCGCTCCTCGCGCTGGTGGTCGAGGGCCCGCGGGCCATCGAGGCCTTCCGCGCGCTGGCCGGCGCCACCGACCCGGTCAAGGCCACCCCGGGCACCATCCGCGGCGACTTCGCCCTCGAGGTCCAGAACAACATCGTGCACGGCTCCGACTCGCCCGAGTCCGCCGCGCGCGAGATCGGTCTGTTCTTCCCCGGCCTCGCCTAGGACTCCGCTCGTGGCGGCCCCCTCGTAGGGGCCCGCCACGAGCTCGCGAGTGGTGGGGGACGAGGGGGTCCTTCAGCAGAAGTCGGCGTCGGCGGGCTCGTCGGGGGCGGTCCACGCCAGGTTCCAGGACGGCAGGATCCAGCCCGCGAACCAGAGCAGGAAGCCCAGGCAGAGCGCCGGCGTGACGTGCCCGGTGAGGGCGACGACCGCGACGGCCGCGCACCAGGCGGCGAGGTGCAGCGCGAGGCTCGGCCAGACCGTGGCGCCGAGGGACTGCTCGTGCTGCCGTCGCTGGTGCTCGTCGAGCGATCGGTCGCTGCGGTCGAACACCCCGCGGATGCCGAGGTTCAGCACCGAGTGCAGCGGGATGAAGGCCACCATCCCGGCGGTCCAGACGACGAGGAACCAGGTCGACCAGCCGTCGTCGGTCATGGCCGCCAGCACGGTGCAGGCGACGAGCGCGGCCAGCAGCACGGCCTGGGCGACGACGGCCAGGTGGCGGACCTGCCGCGAGCGGGCCCAGGCGTAGCGGCCGTCGTCGAAGGTGCGGGCGAGGTAGGTCTGCTCGGGGGAGATGCTCACGACGTCCTCCTGAGGAGTTCCTGGCTGAGCGAGGGCAACGGGTCGAGTGAGAACACCGCTTCCACCGGCAGGCCGAAGAAGCGGGCGATGCGCAGGGCCAGCGCCAGCGAGGGGCTGTACTCGCCGCGCTCCACGTAGCCGATCGTCTGCGGGTGGACGCCGACGGCGTCGGCGAGTTCCTTCCGGCTCACCCCGCGGTCGGCCCTCAGCACCGCGATGCGGTCGTGGACTTTGTCCGCCTCGGACTTCGGCTGTCGCCCCATGAGACGAAACGTACTATTATTGCTACGACAGTGGAAGTGGGCGGCCGACGACGACGTCGTGGCGGCTCAGCGCGAGGAGCGCACGACCGCGATCGCCACCAGCACGATCCCCGCGATCAGTCCCACCCAGCACAGCAGCAGCATCGCGCCCTCGGCGCTGCCGCGCGTGGACTCCTGCGCGAAGCCCAGCCACATCAGCCCGAGGACCGACAGCAGTGCGACGACCCCGCCTCCCAGCGCGAGCGCGCCGGTCCGTGATGTCCGCTGCTCCACTGCGATCTCCTCGCCTCGGTCGGAACGGTCAGTCTGCCCCGCCCACCCCACGGCACGCCGCGCTGGGATGGCCCGGCCACCTCCCGGGCGAGGGGAGGGCACGCCGCGAGGGGGCGGCTACCCTGGACCGGTCATGACTGCAGAGCTCCGCACCACCGCAGGCCAGTCGCTGTACCCGCGACTCGAGCCGCTGCTGGCCCAGGTCCAGAAGCCGATCCAGTACGTCGGCGGTGAACTCAACGCCCAGCTGAAGCCGTGGGAGACCGCGGACGTGCACTGGGCGCTGATGTACCCCGACGCCTACGAGGTCGGCCTGCCCAACCAGGGCCTCATGATCCTCTACGAGGTGCTCAACGAGCGGCCCGACGTCCTGGCCGAGCGCACCTACGCCGTCTGGCCCGACCTCGCCGCCCTGATGCGCGAGCACGGCGTCGGCCAATTCACCGTCGATGGCCACCGCGCCGTCCGGGACTTCGACGTCCTCGGCGTCAGCTTCGCCACCGAGCTCGGCTACACCAACCTGCTCGAGGCGCTCGACCTCGCCGGCATCCCGATGCACGTCGTCGACCGCGACGAGAGCCATCCGGTCGTCGTCGCCGGCGGGCACGCCGCCTTCAACCCCGAGCCCGTCGCCGACTTCGTCGACTGCGCGGTCCTGGGCGACGGCGAGCAGGCCGTCGGCGACATCACCGACGTCGTCAAGGCCTGGAAGGCGCAGGGCCGCCCCGGCGGTCGCGAGGAGCTGCTCGCCCGGCTGGCTCGCGTCGACGGCGTCTACGTGCCGCGCTTCTACGCGGTCACCTACGGTCCCGACGGCACGATCGCGGCCGTCACCCGCACCCGGGACGACGTGCCCGAGCGCGTCGGCAAGCGGACCGTCATGGACCTCGACGAGTGGCCCTACCCGAAGACGCCGCTGGTGCCGCTGGCCGAGAGTGTCCACGAACGCATGAGCGTGGAGATCTTCCGCGGGTGCACGCGGGGCTGCCGCTTCTGCCAGGCCGGCATGATCACCCGCCCCGTGCGGGAGCGGACGATCACCGGCATCGGCTCGATGGTCGAGCAGGGGCTCAAGGCGACCGGCTACGAGGAGGTCGGCCTGCTGAGCCTCTCGAGCGCCGACCACTCCGAGATCGGCCAGGTCGCCAAGGAGCTCGCCGACCGCTACGAGGGCACCAACACCGGCCTGAGCCTGCCCAGCACCCGCGTCGACGCCTTCAACGTGACGCTCGCCAACGAACTGTCCCGCAACGGCCGGCGCTCCGGGCTCACCTTCGCCCCCGAGGGCGGCAGCGAGCGCATCCGCCGGGTCATCAACAAGACGGTGTCCAAGGAGGACCTCGTCCGCACGGTCACGACGGCGTACGCGAACGGCTGGACGCAGGTCAAGCTCTACTTCATGTGCGGTCTGCCCACCGAGACCGACGAGGACGTCCTGGAGATCGCCGAGCTGGCGGTCGAGGTCATCCGCGCCGGCCGCGAGGCCAGCGGCCGCAAGGACATCCGCTGCACGGTCTCGATCGGTGGCTTCGTGCCCAAGCCGCACACGCCCTTCCAGTGGGCAGCGCAGGCCAGCGCCGAGACCATCGACCACCGGTTGAGGGTGCTGCGCCAGGCGATCAACGCGGACCGTCGCATCGGCCGCTCGATCGGGCTGCGCTACCACGACGGCAAGCCCGGCGTGATCGAGGGACTGCTCTCCCGGGGCGACCGTCGGGTCGGCCGGGTCATCGAGCGCGTCTGGCGCGAGGGCGGCAAGTTCGACGGCTGGAGCGAGCACTTCTCCTTCGGCCGCTGGACGCAGGCTGCCGCCGAGGAGCTGGCCGCGTTCGGCGTCGACCTCGACTGGTACACCACCCGCGAGCGCACCGAGCACGAGATCCTGCCCTGGGACCACCTGGACTCCGGGCTGGACAAGGAGTGGCTCTGGGACGACTGGCAGGACGCCATCTCCGAGGAGGAGGTCGCCGACTGCCGGTGGACCCCCTGCTACGACTGCGGCGTCTGCCCGACCATGGGGACCGAGATCCAGATCGGCCCCACCGGGCGCAGCCTGCTCCCGCTGACGGTCGTCTGATGGCCCGTCAGCCCGAGGGTCCGCCCCCGCCGCCGACGGTCCAGAAGCTCCGCATCCGGTACGCCAAGCGAGGCCGCCTGCGGTTCGCCTCGCACCGCGACCTCGCCCGCGCCCTGGAGCGGGCGCTGCGGCGGGCGCAGGTGCCGATGGCGTTCTCGGCCGGGTTCAGCCCGCACCCCAAGATCTCCTACCTGGGGGCCGCGCCCACCGGCTCGGCGAGCGAGGCGGAGTACTTGGAGATCGGGCTGGCGCGGCGTTGCGACCCGGAGGCCGTCCGCGCGGCGCTGGACGCCGCGCTACCGGTCGACATCGCCGTCCTGGAGGCCGTCGAGGCCGCCGAGGGCACCGGATCGCTGGCCGACCGGATCGACACGTCGGTGTGGCGGCTGGAGCTGCCCGGCCTGGGCCTGGCCGAGCTCCAGTCGGCCGTGGCGAGCTTCCTC
The DNA here is from genome assembly GCF_002938425.1 of Blastococcus atacamensis. GTDB lineage: Bacteria > Actinomycetota > Actinomycetes > Mycobacteriales > Geodermatophilaceae > Blastococcus > Blastococcus atacamensis. The sequence goes on from NZ_POQU01000032.1 coordinate 16,268, forward strand.
GCCCGCGACGTCGTCACTGTCGCGAAGCGCACCAAGAACGGGCTCAAGGACATCGACGCCCGCCCGGCCGTGGCCAGCGCGTCGGCGGCCGAAGAGGCAGGTTGTGCCATACTGCACATGGTCGTCCGGCAGGGAACGCCCGCTGTACGACCTGACGACGTGTTGGCCGCCCTGGCTGCCGTCGCCGACCTGCGCCCGCCGTCGCCCCCACGGGCCGTGCGTGTGGCGCAGGGCCGGCTCGACGACACCGGGACCGTGGCTGACCCGCTCGGTCCCGACCGCATGGCGAGCACCCGCTGCCAGGGGGAGCCCGCGACGGTCTGACCGGACGGAGCCTGAGGAGGCCTCGCGCCGTCGAGCGGCACGGCTGCCAGACGTGACGCGCCCGTTCCGAGCCACCCGGCCCGGACGCCCCAGACCACCGCAGCACCGGCACCACCGAGCTCCACCGCATCCAGCAGCACCGGGTGCGGGCACCCCCGCTCCACGGCCCTGGCCGCGGCAACCGCCGCGCGAGAGCCGCATCAGACTTCCGCAGGACGAGCCTGACCGCCGTACCCCGCGCGGCGGCTCGGCCCGCCCAACCCGTGCTCCTGCGCGGCCGCCAGTCGAACCGATCGGCGCCCGGGAGCACCACACAGGAGGCGAGAACCCTCGTGGCTGACACCGACCACACGACCAGCGAGACCGACACGACCGAGTCCGGGGCCGGCGTTCCGCCGAACACGCCCCAGCCGGCCGAGGCCGAGGTGACCGGCATGCCGGCGACCCCGGACGAGGGGGCGCCCGCCGAGGACGCCGCTGCCGAGGAGGCCGACGAGACGGCCGGGGACGACGCCGACGTCGCGCCGGGCACCCCGCAGCCGGCCGAGGCGGAGGTGACCGGCGTGCCGGCGACCCCGGACGAGGGCGCGCACGACGAGCACGAGCACGTCGGCTCGCCGTTCGGTGCGCAGTTCAGCTCGCCCGAGCCGACCGCCGTCGTCGCCCGCCCCCGTCGCCGGGCCACCCGCCCGGCGGCCGCTCCCGACCCGGAGTCGGTCGCGCCCGTGACGCCGCCGGCCCCGGCCGCCGCGATCCCGGCGTTCATCAGCTTCGTGGCACCGGCCGCGGATGCGCCCCCTGCACCACGGCGCCGCAGCCGCCGTCCCGCCGAGTCGCCGGACCCCGAGCTCCTCGACGAGGTCCCCGACGAGCAGCAGGACGAGCCCGCCGAAGAGGCGCCCCGGTCGCGTCGCAGCCGCTCCCGCGGCCGGCGCCCGGTGGAGGACCAGCCCGAGGCCGAGCCGGCCGACGTCGTCGACGACGACGAGCAGACCGACGACGCCGACGACCGTGACTCCGCCGACGACCGCGAGGAGGGCGGCTCGGGCAGCCGTCGCCGCCGCCGTGGGCGCCGCGGCCGAGGGCGTGGCCGCAGCGGTGAGGACTCCGCGGACTCCGACGACGAGTCCGACGAGCGCCCCACCGACACGGACTCCGACGAGGACGACGACGCCGAGCGCTCCGACGAGGCCGCCGACTCCGACGACGACGCCGAGGGCGAGGGCGACGACTCCTCGACCGGGTCGAGCACCCGCCGTCGTCGCCGCCGTCGCCGGCGCAGCGGCAGCGCCGGGAACGACGACGCCTCCGACGACAGCGACGACGACGACCGCCCGGAGCGCGCCGGCCGCAACGGCCGCAGCACCAGCGACGACGACGTCCGTGGCATCACCGGCTCCACCCGGCTGGAGGCCAAGCGCCAGCGCCGCCGGGACGGCCGGGACACCGGACGCCGACGTCAGCCGATCCTGACCGAGTCGGAGTTCCTGGCCCGGCGCGAGGCCGTGGACCGCAAGATGGTCATCCGCCAGCGCGGCGAGCGGACGCAGATCGCCGTCCTCGAGGACGACGTGCTCGTCGAGCACTACGTCACCCAGGCGTCGGCGACGTCCTTCGCCGGGAACGTGTACCTGGGGCGGGTGCAGAACGTGCTGCCCAGCATGGAGGCGGCGTTCGTCGACATCGGCAAGGGGCGCAACGCCGTCCTGTACGCCGGTGAGGTCAACTGGGACGCCGCCGGCCTCTCGGGCAAGCAGCGCTCGATCGAGACGGCGTTCAAGTCCGGCGACAAGATCCTCGTGCAGGTCACCAAGGACCCGATCGGCCACAAGGGCGCCCGGCTGACCCAGCAGATCAACCTGCCCGGCCGGTTCCTGGTCTACGTGCCCGGCGGCTCGATGACCGGCATCAGCCGCAAGCTGCCCGACACCGAGCGCCAGCGGCTCAAGGACATCCTCAAGCGGATCGTCCCCGAGGACGCCGGCGTGATCATCCGGACCGCGGCGGAGGGCGCCTCCGAGGAGGAGCTCACCCGCGACGTCAACCGGCTGACCGCGCAGTGGGACGTCATCCAGAAGAAGGCCGAGTCCACCTCGAACGCGCCGACGCTGCTCTACGGCGAGCCGGACCTGGCGATCCGCGTCATCCGTGACGTCTTCAACGAGGACTTCAAGGAGCTCGTGGTCCAGGGCGACGACGCCTGGGACACCGTCGAGGCCTACGTCGCCCACGTCTCCCCGGAGCTCACCGAGCGGCTGTCCCGCTACACCGGTCAGGGCGATGTCTTCCACGACCTGCGGATCGACGAGCAGCTGGCCAAGGCGCTGGACCGCAAGGTGTGGCTGCCCTCGGGTGGCTCGTTGGTGATCGACCGCACCGAGGCGATGACCGTCGTCGACGTCAACACCGGCAAGTTCACCGGCTCCGGGGGCAACCTCGAGCAGACCGTCACGCGCAACAACATGGAGGCCGCGGAGGAGATCGTCCGCCAGCTCCGGCTGCGCGACATCGGCGGCATCATCGTCATCGACTTCATCGACATGGTGCTCGAGAGCAACCGCGACCTCGTGCTGCGCCGGCTCACCGAGTGCCTGGGACGCGACCGCACGAAGCACCAGGTCGCCGAGGTGACGTCCCTGGGCCTGGTCCAGATGACCCGCAAGCGGGTCGGCCAGGGCCTGCTCGAGGTGTTCTCCGAGGACTGCGAGCACTGCCGCGGGCGCGGCATCATCGTGAGCACCGACCCGGTCGACGAGAAGCGTCGCGGGAACGGCGGCGGCGGCGGCAAGGACTCCGGCGGCAAGGACTCCGGCGGCAAGGACTCCGGCGGCCAGCAGTCCGGGGGCCGGGAGCCCGGCGGTGGTCGGAACCGCGGCGGCCGGGACCAGAACCGGGACGCCGGCAAGGACTCCGCGCCGGAGCAGGTGACGGACGAGACTGCCGACGCGAGCACCGAGGGAGCTCCCGGGGCCGACGCCGAGCCGGCCGAGGGCACGCGCAGCGGAGGCCGCCGCAACCGGGGCCGTCGCAACCGCGGTCAGTCGGGGGAGGACCGCGCGGCCGAGGACGCCGCCGTGCTGGCCGGCGCCCGTGCCGAGGAGGACATGCCCGTCGAGCCCGCCACCGACGGCTCCGGGGAGACCGCCGAGGAGGCCGCGCCACCCGTCGTCGCGATCGACCCGCCGATGGCCGTCGCCGCCATCGAGCCGGAGAGCGTCCCGGCCCCCGCGCCGGCCGTCGAGGAGCCCGAGGCCGAGGACGTGCTCCCGGCCGGCGAGGTCGCCGCGGTGGAGGCCCCGGAGCAGGACGCGGTGCCGATCACCCCGACCACGACCGCTGCGGACGTGACCCCGGGTGGGGTCGGGCACGGCACGGACGCCGGCGCCGATGCGTCGGGCCCGCCGGCCGGCGGAGCGGACGAGGTGCCCGTCGCGGCCTCCCGTCCGCGCCGTCGCCGGGCCGCCAGCCGACCTGCGGGCCCGCCCGCCTGAGGCCTCGTCCGGAGGCCCGCCCCGAGTTCGCGAGGGGTGAGTGGGACGGGGTCCGCCGGTCGGGTACGCTGGTCGGGTTGCTGCGCCCCCGCGCTGGCGCCTCCGGGTGCCGCCGGAACGGCGTCGGCAGCTCGTCCAAGCACCCGGCGCCCCCCGGTCGTGCGCGCCGGACATCGAGCTTGACGTGAAGAAGCAAAACGAGGAGTCAGTGGTGTACGCAGTGGTGAAGGCCGGCGGCAGCCAGCACAAGGTGGCCGTGGGCGACACGTTCACGATCAACCGCCTGGCTGGTGCGGCGGGTGACAAGGTCGCTCTCCCGGCCATCCTCCTGGTCGACGGCGACACCGTCACCAGCGACGCGGCGGCCCTGGCCAAGGTGACCGTGACCGGTGAGATCGTCGAGCACGGCAAGGGCCCGAAGATCCACATCCACAAGTTCAAGAACAAGACCGGCTACCACAAGCGGCAGGGGCACCGTCAGCCCCTGACCAGCGTCGTGGTCCGCGACATCTCGAAGGGCTGACGCCGACATGGCACACAAGAAGGGCGCATCGTCCTCCCGCAACGGTCGTGACTCGAACGCGCAGCGCCTCGGCGTCAAGCGTTTCGGTGGCCAGGTCGTGAAGGCTGGCGAGATCATCGTCCGCCAGCGGGGGACCCACTTCCACCCGGGCCTGGGTGTCGGTCGCGGCAGCGACGACACGCTGTTCGCCATCGCCGCCGGTGCGGTCACGTTCGGCACGCGGCGGGGACGCAAGACCGTCTCCATCGCTGCGGTCGAGGCCTGAACAAGGACCCCCTGCCCCCCGCGACGGGGCCGTTCCATCTGCTCACGAGCGCACGGGCCGAGGCCCGTGCGCTCGTGGCGTTCCAGGAGTAGCTGACCCATGGCCGCATTCGTCGACCGCGTCACCATCCACGTCGCCGCCGGGAACGGTGGGCACGGCGTGGCCTCGGTGCACCGCGAGAAGTACAAGCCCCTCGGTGGGCCCGACGGGGGCAACGGAGGGGACGGCGGCGACGTCGTCCTCGAGGTCGACCCCAACGTGCACACCCTGCTGGACTTCCACCACCGCCCGCACCAGAAGGCGGCGAACGGTCGCCCCGGCGCCGGCAGCAACCGGCACGGCGCCCGTGGTGAGGACCGCGTGCTGCACGTCCCCGAGGGAACGGTCGTCAGCACCCCCGACGGACGGGTGGTCGCCGACCTCATGGGCGCCGGCACCCGCGTCGTCCTGGCTCACGGCGGGAAGGGTGGCCTCGGCAACGCCGCACTGGCCAACGCCCGCCGCAAGGCTCCCGGCTTCGCCCTGCTCGGCGAGCCCGGCGAGGCCTTCGACGCCGTCATCGAGCTCAAGAGCATCGCCGACGTCGGCCTCGTCGGCTTCCCCTCGGCGGGCAAGTCGTCGCTGATCGCCGCCATGTCGGCGGCGCGACCGAAGATCGCCGACTACCCGTTCACGACCCTGGTCCCCAACCTGGGCGTGATCCGCTCCGGCGACACCGTCTACACGATGGCCGACGTCCCGGGCCTGATCCCCGGCGCCTCGACCGGCAAGGGCCTGGGCGTGCAGTTCCTGCGGCACGTCGAACGCTGCGCCGTCCTGGTGCACGTGGTCGACATGGCGACGATGGAGCCCGGCCGCGACCCCGAGACCGACATCGAGGCCCTCGAGCACGAGCTCGCCGAGTACGGCGGCGACGAGCTGGACCTGGTCGGCCGGCTGCGGATGGCCGTCCTCAACAAGATCGACGTCCCGGACGCCCGCGAGCTCGTGGACCTGGTCCGCGAGACGCTGGAGTCCCGCGGCCTCGCCGTCCACCCCGTCAGCGCCGCGACGGGGGAGGGGCTGAGCGCGTTCGGCTACGCCCTGGCCGCCGCCGTCGAGGAGCACCGTGCCTCGCTGCCGGCACCCGAGCCGGTGCGGCTCACGCTCACCCCCCGCGCTGTCGACGACAGCGGCTTCACCGTCGAGCGTGACCCGGACGACCCGGAGGGTTACGTCGTCCGCGGCGTGAAGCCCGAGCGCTGGATCCGCCAGACCGACTTCACCAACGACGAGGCCGTCGGATTCCTCGCCGACCGGCTCAACCGGCTCGGCGTCGAGGAGGAGCTGGCCAAGGCCGGCGCACGCGAGGGTGACGCCGTGACCATCGGCGGGGTCACCTTCGACTGGTCGCCCACGCTGCCCGCCGGCACCCTCACCGCCGAGGAGGCGGCCGGCCTCGGTGGACGAGGCACGGACAACCGCCTGGAGGACAACGCCCGGGTGGGCGCAGCTGAGCGGCTGGCCGCCAAGCAGGCGCGCCGGATGCCGTTCGAGGCGGCCGAGGACGGCTGGACCGACGAGGACCTCGAGGGTGTCGACCTCGACGCCGCCGAGAGCGACGAGCCGGCCGACGACGCGCTGGTGGACGGCGAGCGGTGACCGCGCAGGCCCCCGTCGACGTCCCCGCGCGCCCGGAGATCGCCGGTGCGGGCCGCGTGGTGGTGAAGGTCGGCTCGTCGTCGCTGACCACGCTGCCCGGTGGGCTCGACGTCGACCGGCTCACCGCCCTGGTCGACGTCCTGTCCGCGGTGCGGGCCTCGGGGCGTGAGGTGGTGCTGGTGTCCTCCGGCGCCATCGCCGCGGGGCTCTCGCCCCTGGGCCTGGACGGTCGCCCACGGGACCTCGCGACCGCGCAGGCGGCGGCCAGCGTGGGCCAGCTGCGGCTGGTGCAGACCTACGCCGACGCCTTCGCCCGGCACGGGATCACCGTCGGACAGGTGCTGCTCACCGCCGACGACCTCACCCGGCGCAGCCACTACCGGAACGCCCGCCAGACGGTCGACCGGCTGCTGGACCTGGGCGTGCTGCCGATCGTCAACGAGAACGACACGGTGGCAACCGAGGAGATCCGGTTCGGCGACAACGACCGCTTGGCTGCTCTGGTCGCGCACGTCGCCCGTGCCGAGGCGCTGGTGCTGCTGTCCGACGTCGACGGCGTCTACGACGGCGACCCCCGTAGCGGCCCGGCCGAGCTGATCGACACCGTGCGCGGGCCGGCCGACCTGGCGGCGGTCACGCTGGGCTCCGCGACCCGTAACGGCGTCGGTACCGGCGGTATGGCCACCAAGGTGGAGGCCGCGTTCATCGCCGCCCACGCCGGGGTGCCCGTCGTCGTCACCTCCACGCCCCGGGCCGCCGGCGCGCTCGCCGGCGACCGGATGGGCACCCTGTTCGCCCCCATGGGGAAGCGGCCCAGCGCCCGCCAGTTCTGGCTGCGCTACGCCAGCCGCCCCCGGGGCCGGCTGATCCTCGACGCCGGTGCGGTCACCGCCGTCGCGGAGCGGCACGCCTCGCTGCTGGCCGCCGGCATCACCGGCGTCTCGGGGGAGTTCCTCGCCGATGACCCGGTCGAGCTGGTCGGGCCGGACGGGACCGTGGTCGCCCGCGGGCTGGTGGCCTACGACGCCCGCGAGATGCCGGCACTGCTCGGTCGCAAGACCGGCGACCTGCCTCCGGAGCACCGCCGCGAGGTCGTGCACCGCGACGAGATGGTGCTGGTCGGACGCCTGCGCTGACGTCCGGGGGGCGGCTGAGAGACTGCCCGGGTGACCATCCGCCCCATCCGCGAAGTCGGTGACCCGGTCCTGCGCACCCCGGCCGACGAGGTGCGCTCGTTCGACCGCGACCTGGCCGCGCTCGTCCGCGACCTGCTCGAGACCGTCGACCATCCCGGTCGGGCCGGACTCGCGGCGACGCAGATCGGCGTGGGCCTGCGGGCGTTCTCCTACAACGTCGACGGCGTGATCGGGCACGTGGTGAACCCGCGGATCGTCGAGCTCTCCGAGGAGATCCAGGACGGCGATGAGGGCTGCCTGTCCGTCCCGGGCATCTGGGCGCCCACGGTTCGGGCGATGCACGCCGTCGTCGAGGGCGTGGACGTGCACGGGAAGCCGGTGCGGGTCGAGGGCAGCGGGCTGATGGCCCGCTGCCTCCAGCACGAGGTGGACCACCTCGACGGCAAGCTCTTCCTTGACCGGCTGACCGGTGAGGCCCGCAAGTCGGCCCTGCGCGCGCTGCGCGACCGCTGAGCCGCGGCCGACCTCTGCGGCGTCCGACCTCAGCCGTGGGCGGCCGCGCAGGCGGCGCAGGTGCCGAACACCTCGACGTCGTGCTGGACGTCGACGAAGCCGTGCTCGGCGGCGATCCGCGCCGCCCAGCGCTCGACCGGCGGGTCGGCGACCTCCACCGTCCGGCCGCACGTTCGGCAGACCAGGTGGTGGTGGTGGCTGGGGGAGCACCGCCGGTAGGCCGCCTCGCCGTCCGGACTGCGCAGCACGTCCAGCTGGCCGTCGTCGACCAGCGCCTGCAGGGCCCGGTAGACCGTCGCCAGACCCACGGAGTCGCCGCGGTCGCGCAGCAGGGCGTGCAGGTCCTGCGCGCTGCGGAACCCGTCGAGCTCGTCGAGCAGGGTGAGCACCGCACTGCGCTGACGGCTCTGGCGGCGGACGCCGCCCTCCGGCTGCTCGGCCGCGCTCATCGGGCACCTTCCGTCGCGGGCCGGTCCGCCGGGGCGGCGTCCGTGCCGTGCTCGTCGTAGTGCACGCCGGTACCGGTCAGGTGCGGTGCGTGCAGGTGGCCGTCGTGGTCGTAGTCCACGTGGTCGCCGTGCGGAACGGCCTGGTGGCCGCAGCCCGGCCCGTGCTCGTGCGGGTGCGCGGCGTGCACGTCGCCTCGCCGGCGGTGCCGCCGGCGGGCGGTGGCCTCGCGCAGGGCAACGGCGGCGGCCACGACCAGGAAGACGGCGATCGCCAGCAGCACGATGGTGCCGCCCGAGGGGGTGCCGGTGTAGTACGACGCCGTCGTCCCGGAGACGCTCACGACCAGCCCGATGCCGCACGCGAGGTACAGCGCCTGCCGGAAGCTGCGGGCCACCAGCTGGGCCACCGCGCTCGGCACGATCATCAGGGCGCTGATCAGCAGCAGGCCGACCACGCGCATGGACAGCACGACCGTGGAGGCGACCAGCGCAGCGAGCACGATGTTGAGGGCGAGCACCGGCAGGCCGACGGCCCGGGCGTACTCCTCGTCGTCGCTCACCGCGTAGAGCCGCTGCCCCAGCAACCCGACCACGGCGAGCACCGCCAGCGTGATGGCGGCGAAGACGGCGAGGTCCTCGGCGCTGGTCGTGGTGATGGCGCCGAAGAGGTAGGCGTCCAGGTTCGTCGCCGAGCCGCGTGGCGCGAGGCTGAGCAGCACCACGCCGCCGGCGATGCCGCCGTAGAAGAGCACCGCCAGCGCGACGTCGCCGCTCGTGCGGCCACGGGCGCGGACGAGCTCGATGAGCACCGCGCCGAGGACGGCGGCGACCAGGGCCGCCCCCACCGGTGCGGTGGAGGTGAGGACGCCGATCGCCACGCCGGTCAGGGCCACGTGCCCGAGGCCGTCGCCGAGCAGCGAGAGCCGCCGCTGGACCAGGAAGATGCCGACGGCGGGGGCGACGAGGCCCACCATCAGCGAGGCGAGCAGCGCGCGCTGCATGAAGCCGTACTCGAGGATCTCCACGTCAGCGACCTCCGCCCAGCGACCGCACCGGCCGGGCCGTCACGGTGGGCTGGTCCAGGCGGTAGCCGGGCCGGCCGGCGTCCGCCACCGGACCGCAGTGGTGCTCGCCGGAGCCGGACGCCGCTCCGGCGAGCGGGCCGTCGTAGCTGATGCGCCCCTGGTCCACGACCACCGCGCGGGCGAGCACCGAGGCCAGCGGACCGGTCTCGTGCGTGACCACCAGCAGGGTGGTGCCCGCCGCCGACACGCGGGCGAGCACCTCGGCCAGGGCGTCCTGGCTCGCGGCGTCCACCCCCGCGGTCGGCTCGTCCATGATCAGCAGCTCCGGCTGGGCGGCCAGCGCCCGGGCCACCAGCACCCGGCGCTGCTGGCCACCCGACAGCGACGCGATGGGTTCCTCCATGCGGTCGGCGAGCCCGACGGCGGCGACCGCCTCACCGACGGCCACGCGGTCGGCGGCCCGGAGCCGGCGGAACAGGCCGAGCCGGGCCAGCCGTCCCACGGACACGACCTCGCGGACGGTCGCGGGAACCGCACCGCTGACGGTGTGCCGCTGCGGCACGTACCCGATCCGGCCCGGGTCGCGCAGCCGGCCGACGGGTGCGCCGAGGATCTCGACGTCCCCGCCGAGCACGGGAGCCAGGCCCAGCAGGCCGCGGGCCAGGGTGGTCTTGCCCGACCCGTTCGACCCCAGGACCGCGATCGCCTCGCCGTGCCGCACCGTCAGGTCGACGCGGGCGACGATCGGGACGTCGTCGTAACCGATGCTGGCGTCGTGCAGCCGGACGGCGACGTCGCCGGGGGAACGGGCGGTCATGAACAGCCCTGGCCTTCCTGCAGGGTGGCGAGGTTGGCGCGCATCACCTGCAGGTAGTCCTCGCCGGCGGACTCGTCGGTCAGCCCCTCGATCGGATCGAGCACGGCGGTGCGGACGCCGGCCTCCTCGGCCACGGTCTCGGCGACGGCGGGGTCGACCAGGGTCTCGGTGTAGACGGTGGTGATCCCGCGGTCGCGGACGAGGCCGGTGATCTCGGCGAGCCCCGCGGCGCTCGGCTCCTGCGACGGGCTCAGCCCGCTGATGCCCACCACGTCCAGACCGTAGCGCTCGGCGAGGTAGCCGAAGGCCTCGTGGCTGGTCACGAGGGTGTCCACCGCGCAGCCGGCCAGGCCCTCCTGCATCTCGGCGTCGAGGGCCTCGAGGTCCGCGCGCAGTGCGGCGGCGTTCCCCTCGTACGTCGCCGCCCCGTCCGGGTCGAGCTCGGTCAGCCGCTCGGCGAGGGCGTCCCCGACGGCGGCCAACCGGGTGGGGTCGAGCCAGAAGTGCGGGTCGACGGCCTCGTCGCCGTGGCCGTCCTCCTCGTCCGCATGCTCCTCGTCCCCGTGCGCGTGCTCGCCCTCGACCAGGTCGGCGGCCTGACCGGCGTCCCAGGCGGCGTCGCCGGCCTCGGCGGCGGCCTCGTCCAGCGCCGGCTGGAAGCCCTCCAGGTACACCAGCAGGTCGGCCGAGCCGACGGCGCCGACGTCGCGCGGGGTCAGCTCGAGGTCGTGCGCCTCGGCACCCGACGGCGTCAGCGAGGTCACCGCGATCCGGTTCCCGCCGACCCGGGCCGCCGCCCACTCCAGCGGGTAGAAGCCCGCGACGACGGTCAGCTCTCCGTCGGCCGCGGCGTCGTCGCCCTCGGCTCCGCAGCCGGCCGCGAGGAGCGCGGTGGCGGTGAGAGCGAGGGAGGCGGTCCAGCGGGCGGCGGGGGTGCGCATGAGAATCATTCTCGCATGGTCGTCCGACCGGGTGCGCCGGGCCCCGGCGGGCCGGGGACCGGGGCGGTGATCCGCGTAGGCTCGCGGGCGTGACCGCCGCCGCCGAGCTGCCGCTGATCGGTGCCGCCGCGCTGCGCGCGAAGGCCGCCGCCCGGGTGCTGCGCACCCTTCCGACCGACACCAAGGACGCCGCGCTGACCGCGATGGCCGAGGCGCTGGTCGAGCGGACCGACGAGATCCTCGCCGCGAACGCCGCCGACGTGGAGGCCGCGGCCGCCGCCGGCACGCCCGGCTCGGTGCTCGATCGGCTGCGGCTGGACCCCGCCCGGATCGTCGGGGTGGCCGACGCGCTGCGCCAGCTGGTCGCGCTCCCCGACCCGGTGGGCGACGTCGTCCGCGGCTCCCGGCTGCCCAACGGCCTGGAGCTGACGCAGGTCCGCGTCCCCCTCGGCGTGGTCGGCATCGTCTACGAGGCCCGTCCGAACGTCACCGTCGATGCCGCCGGCCTCTGCCTCAAGAGCGGCAACGCGGCCCTGCTGCGCGGCTCGGCCTCGGCGTTCGGCACCAACACCGCGCTGATCGCCGTCCTCACCGAGGCGGGGGAGAAGGCGGGGCTCCCCGCGGGCTTCGTCGAACTGCTGCCCGCCGACCGCGCGTCGGTCGGCGAGCTGCTGAACGCCCGCGGGCTGGTCGACGTCGTGATCCCGCGCGGCGGGGCCTCGCTGATCCAGCGGGTCGTCCGCGAGTCGCGGGTGCCGGTCATCGAGACCGGCGAGGGCAACTGCCACGTCTACGTCGACGCCTCCGCCGACCCCGCCATCGCCGAGGCCGTCGTCCTCAACTCCAAGACCCACCGCGTGAGCGTCTGCAACTCCGCCGAGACGCTGCTGGTGCACCGCGACGTGCCGTTCCTACCGCAGCTGCTGGCCGCGCTCTCCGGCGCCGGCGTCACGCTGCACGGCGACGACCCGGCCCGGTCAGCGCACGACGACGTCGTCCCGGCCACCGACGAGGACTGGGCCACCGAGTACCTGTCGATGGACATGGCCGTGCGCGTGGTCGACGACCTGCCGCAGGCCCTGGAGCACATCGCGCGCTGGAGCACCGGGCACACCGAGGCCATCGTCGCCGACTCGGCCGCCGCGATCGCCGAGTTCACCGCCGGCGTCGACGCCGCCGCCGTGCTGGTCAACGCCTCCACCCGGTTCACCGACGGCGGCGAGTTCGGGTTCGGCGCCGAGATCGGCATCTCCACCCAGAAGCTGCACGCCCGCGGCCCGCTGGGTCTGCCGGAGCTGACCTCCACCACCTACGTCGTGACGGGCCGCGGCCACACCCGCTGACCGTCCCGGCCGCCTGACCGAGGAGCCCCATGCCCCGCCAGCAGTCCCCGAACTTCTCGTCGGTCGCGGACGTCAGCAAGCGGCTGTCGGCCGTGGGCTACCTGCCCGACGCGCAGATCGCCACGACCGTCTTCCTCGCCGACCGCCTCGGCAAGCCGCTGCTGGTCGAGGGGCCGGCGGGCACCGGCAAGACCGAGCTGGCCAAGGCGCTGGCGAGCGCCACCGGATCGGAGCTGATCCGGCTGCAGTGCTACGAGGGCCTGGACGAGGCCCGGGCGCTGTACGAGTGGAACTACAAGAAGCAGCTGCTGCGCATCCAGGCCTCGCAGGCCGGGGACGGCGCGGACTGGGACACCGTCCACGACGACATCTTCGGCGAGGAGTTCCTGCTCTCCCGCCCGCTGCTGACCGCCATCCGCCGCACCGAACCGACGGTCCTGCTCATCGACGAGACCGACAAGGCCGACGTCGAGGTGGAAGGTCTGCTGCTGGAGGTGCTCTCGGACTTCCAGGTGACGATCCCCGAGCTCGGCACGGTCGTGGCCACCCGCCGGCCCACCGTCGTGCTCACCTCCAACGCCACCCGCGAGCTCTCCGAGGCGCTCAAGCGGCGCTGCCTGTACCTGTCGCTGGACTACCCCTCGGCCGAGCGGGAGCGCGAGATCGTGCTGTCCCGGGTCCCCGACCTGGCCCCGGGCCTGGCCGACCAGCTCGTCCGCACCGTCCGTGCACTGCGCGCGCTGGAGCTGAAGAAGTCGCCGTCGATCTCCGAGACCCTCGACTGGGCGCAGACCCTGCTCGAGCTGGGCCTGGACACCCTCGACGAACCGGCGATGCGCTCGACCCTGGGTGTGGTGCTCAAGCACGCCAGCGACCAGACCCGCGCCGCCGCCGAACTCCGGCTCAACTGATGACGGCGGTCGTCGGGCACGGCGGGCTCGCGGGGCACCTCGACGGCTTCGTGCGCGCCGTGCGCGAGGCCGGCATCCCGGTCGGCATCAGCCAGGCCGTCGATGCCGCGGAGATCCTGACCGTCGTCGACCTGCTCGACCGTGAGCAGCTGCGGCACGGGCTGGCGGCGGTGCTGCTGCAGAGGGCGGCCCAGCGGCCCACCTACGACGTGCTCTTCGACCTCTGGTGGCCACTCGGCGACCGGCCGGTGGCCGACGGCGCCGAGGACGGCGGGGAGGGCGCGCAGTCCACGCTCGACGTGCCCGACGACGCCGCCCTCGCCGAGCTCATGCGCGCCGAGCTGCTCCGGCTGCTGACCGACGGCGACCCCGAGGAGCTGCGCCGGTTCGCCCGCGACGCCGTCGACTCACTCGGTCAGGGGCAGCCGACGCCGTCGGGCCAGTCGTACTTCAGCTACCGGGTGCTGCGCGCCCTCTCGCCCGACACGCTCGTCGCCCAGCTGCTCGCCGGGCTCCTCGGGGACGCCGAGCGCGGGGGCCTGGCCGAGCAGGTGGCCCGGCAGACAGTGCGCGAGCGGGTGGCCGCGTTCAAGGCCGCCGTCGAGGCGGAGGTGCGCCGGCGGACGGCGGCGGAGAAGGGCCGGGACCGGGTCGCGAAGAACGCCGTGCGTCCCCTGGCCGACCAGGTGGACTTCCTCCGCGCCCAGGCCGCCGACCTCGCCGAGCTGCGCCGCGCGGTCACCCCGCTGGCCCGGCGGCTCGCCGTCCGGCTCTCGGCCCGCCGGCGGCTCGGCCGGGAGGGGCGCCTGGACTTCCGCAAGACGGTGCGCGCCTCGCTGGGGACCGGCGGCGTGCCGGTCGTCACCCACCATCGCCCGCGCAAGGTGCACAAGCCCGAGCTGGTGGTCCTGTGCGACATCAGCGGCTCGGTCGCCGGCTTCAGCCACTTCACGCTGATGCTCACCCAGGCGCTGCGCGAGCACTTCAGCGGCGTGCGGGCGTTCGCCTTCGTCGACTCGACCGACGAGGTCACCCGCTTCTTCCGGCCGGGGGTGGACGTCGCCGACGCCATCGCCCGCATCGGCCGGGAGGCGCAGGTGGTGGCCTACGACGGGCACAGCGACTACGGCACGGCCTTCGAGGTCTTCGCCGACCGCTGGGCGTCGGCCGTGGGGTCGAAGACCTCGCTGCTCGTGCTCGGCGACGGCCGCACCAACTACCGCCAGCCCGGGGTCCCGGTGCTCGCCGACCTGGTGCGCCGGGCGCGCTCGGCGCACTGGCTGAACCCCGAGCCGCGACGGCTGTGGGGGAGCGGGGACTCTGCGGCGGACCGGTACGGCGAGGTCATCGACATGGTCGAGTGCCGCAACGCCGCCCAGCTGACGGACTTCGTCACCACTCTCTGAGCCGGCCGCACCCCCTCGGCCTGGGAACTCGTCCGCTCCGTCATCGTCGGCCCGTCGGGGGTGTCGGTGGACGTGGCGCGCGGCACACCGGTGGCCACGAGACGGTCCCGTAACCGAAAGGCCGTTGCCGCGTTGTCAACGCGGTGTCGACACGTCGGCACCACCTGACCGCAACGACGCGGCCGGACCGCGACCGGCTGCACGGGGGAGCCGGTCGCAGCGGGTTCGTCCGTCCCGGTCGTGAGGCCGGGACGGACGGGATCGCGGGGCCGGGGCCGGTCCTCACGGGGCCGGCCCCGGTAGCCCCGGATACGCTCGTTCGGTGGCGGGGCGACGAGTCGGTGTGATGGGTGGGACCTTCGATCCCGTCCATCACGGGCACCTGGTGGCCGCCAGCGAGGTGGCCGGGCTCTTCGGGCTCGACGAGGTGGTCTTCGTGCCCACCGGTGAGCCGTGGCAGAAGAGCGACCAGTCGGTGAGTCCCGCGGAGGACCGCTACCTGATGACGGTCATCGCCACCGCGTCGAACCCGCGGTTCTCGGTGAGCCGGGTCGACATCGACCGCGGTGGCCCGACCTACACCTTCGACACCCTCACCGACCTGCACGCCCAGCGGCCGGGCGACGAGCTGTTCTTCATCACCGGCGCCGACGCGCTGGCCCAGATCATGACCTGGCGCGACGGCGCCCGGTGCTTCGAGCTGGCGCACTTCATCGGGGTGACCCGCCCCGGTTACACGCTGGGCGACGCGCACCTGCCCGAGGGCGGCGTGAGCCTGGTCGAGATCCCGGCGCTGGCCATCAGCTCCAGCGACTGCCGCGCGCGCGTCGACCGCGGGATGCCGGTCTGGTACCTCGTGCCCGACGGCGTCGTGCAGTACATCGAGAAGCGCGGGCTCTACCGGCGGCCGGTCCGCCGGCCTCCCACTCACGACCGTCCCTCGCCGGACGCGCCCGGGAACACCTCCACCGGCGCCGGCGCTGACCCATCAACGACACCAGATCTCCAGGAGGTACCCCGATGACCGCCTCGGCCGAGGCCCGGGAAACCGCGCTCGTCGCCGCACAGGCGGCTGCGGACAAGCTCGCCACCGACGTCTCCATCGTGGACGTCAGTGAGCGGCTCGCCATCACCGACGCGTTCGTGCTCGCGTCGGCACCCAACGAACGGCAGGTGCAGGCCATCGTCGACGAGGTCGAGGAGCGGCTCCGGGAGCACGGCGTGAAGCCGGTGCGCCGGGAGGGCGTCGCCGAGGCGCGCTGGGTGCTCCTGGACTTCGTCGACGTCGTCGTGCACGTCCAGCACGCCGAGGAGCGCGCCTACTACGCCCTCGAGCGGCTCTGGAAGGACTGCCCGAGCATCCCGTTCGTGGACGCCGCCCAGCCCCCGTCGGCTACGTCGGACGAGCCATCCGCCCCGGTCGTGGAGACGGCCGGCCAGTGACCGCTGCGGCCCTGCCCGACCTGCCGGTGACCCGGCTGGTCGTCTGGCGGCACGGCCGGACCGAGTGGAACGCGGCTGGCCGCTTCCAGGGGCAGATGGATCCGCCGCTCGACGACGTCGGCCGGGCCCAGGCCGCGCACGCGGCACCGCACCTCATGGCCGGTCTCGACGGGCAGGACGCCGTCGTGCTCTCCAGCGACCTCGTCCGGGCCGCGGACACCGCGCGGGTCCTCACCGACTTGATGGGTGTGGACCTGCGGCTGGACGAGCGGCTGCGCGAGCACGGGATGGGCTCCTGGGAGGGCCTGACCCGCGACGAGATCGCCGAGCGGTTTCCCGAGCAGTACGCCGACTGGCTGGCCGGGCGCTCGGTGCGTGGCCGTGGTGGCGAGGAGACCGCAGCGGTGGCCGAGCGGGTGCTGGCCGCCCTGCGGGAGCTGCCGCCGGCGGACGTCGCCGTCGTCGTCACCCACGGTGGCACGAGCGGCCGGCTGATCGAGCGGCTGCTGGAACTCGGCCCGGACCACCGGCGGGTGTTCGGGCCACTGGGCAACTGCGCGTGGAGCGAGCTCGCCCGGCAGAGCGGGCGCTGGCGCCTGCTGCGGCACAACTCCTCCGCGGGGCCGCTGCCCGAGGGGGTCGCTCCCCGGCGCACGGCGCAGGACACCGGGACGGCGGTGCTGCCGGGCACCGGGCGGCATCCCGGCCCCGATCCGGCGCAGGACGCCGACGCCGTCGGCTGAGCGCCCGACTCCTCCCTTCGGAGGAACACCGGGACGGCTCCGTCGGCGTGGTGCCGGTTAGCCTCCCCAGGTGCCTGTCGCCGTCCTGACCGATTCGACGGCCTACCTTCCCCGCGAGCTGGTGGCGGCCTACGGCATCCACGTCGTCCCGCTGTACGTCGTGCTGTCGGGGCGGTCCGGTCGCGAGGGCGAGGACATCACCTCCGAGGACGTCGCCAAGGCGCTCTCCACGCGGGGTCAGAAGGTCTCGACGTCCAGGCCCACCCCGGGGGACTTCGTGGCCGCCTACCGGGCGGCGCTCGACGGCGGGGCGGACCGCGTGGTGTCGATCCACCTGTCCTCGGCGCTCTCCGGCACCTGGGACGCCGCCCGCGTCGCCGCCTCCCAGGTGGGGGAACACATCGTGTCGGTCGTCGACTCCCGGTCGGCGGCCATGGCCACCGGGTTCGCCGTCCTCGAGGCGGCCCGTGCGGCAGCCGACGGCGCGGACCTGCGCACCGTCGAACGGATCGCTCGGGAGACCGTGGACCGCACCCGCACACTGTTCGTCGTCGACACCCTGGAGCACCTGCGCCGGGGCGGCCGGATCGGCTCGGCGGCGGCGATCCTCGGGTCCGCGCTGGCGGTGAAGCCGGTGCTGCACGTGGTCGAGGGCCGGGTCGTGCCGTTGGAGAAGGTGCGCACCTCCGCGCGGGCGCTGAACCGGCTCGTCCAGCACGTCGTGGACTACGCGGGGGACCGGCAGGTGGCACTGGCCGTGCACCACCTCGCGGCCGCCGAGCGGGCCGAGCGGCTGGTCGGCGAGCTGCGCGCCCGGGTGCCCGCCGTGCGCGACGTGCACGTGAGCGAGCTCGGCGCCGCCATCGGCGCGCACGTCGGACCGGGCGCGGTCGGCGTGGTGGTCTCGTCGCCGATCGAGGACGAACCCGCGACGAGCTGAGGTCTTCGGATCGGGAAGCACCTGCGCATCTTGAACCCGGGACGACCGGAGGACCCCTGCGTCGTCCACAAGGGCGGTGCCGTCCACAGATGCGATCGGGCCGCCGTGCCGGGAACCGCTGCTCCCTAGCGTCGCCGGGGTGCGCCTGCCTCTCCGCCGGAACGACGACGCGGACCTGATCCGCGCCCGCCTGCGCGCGCTGCTGGCGCAGGAGCCGCACCTGCCCGGCGGCTGGCTGCCCGACGACGAGCTGTCCGACGACGAGCTGCCACCCCTGCTCGGCACCGACGAGCAGGTTCCCGTGCCGCTCGGCGACGAGGGCCTGCCGGCCGGGATCGGCCGGCATCGTGCGCCCGGTACGGCGGCCCGCTGGGACACCGGCCGGCACGGCGCCCGTGCCCTGGGGGCGGCCGCGGTGCTGGCCGTGGCCGTGCTCCTCGGCTGGACCTGGCTGGACCGGCCGGTCGTGGAGCCCGCGCCCGATGCCGCCCCGACCTCGGCCGGTCCGTCGTCCACCGCCGTCGGCGAGGTGGCCGAGACGTCCCCGACCGTGGTGGTCTCGGTGGTGGGGCAGGTCGCGCGTCCGGGGCTGGTCACGCTGCCCGCGGGTGCCCGCGTCGCCGACGCGCTGGCCGCGGCCGGTGGGCTGGTGCCGGGAGCCGACGCGTCGGCGGTGAACCTGGCCGCGCCGGTCGGCGACGGCGAGCAGATCGCGGTCGGGCTGCCCGCTCCGGCACCGGGCGCGGTCCCCGGGGGTGCTGCGCCGCCGGCGGGCGGGCGGGTGAACCTGAACACCGCGGGGGTCGCCGAACTGGACGCCCTGCCGGGCATCGGACCGGTGCTCGCCCAGCGGATCGTCGACCGCCGCAGCCAGGACGGACCCTTCCGCAGCGTGGAGGAGCTCGACGACGTCCCGGGCATCGGACCCACGATCGCGGCCGAGCTGGCCGAGCTGGTGTCCGTGTGAGGGCGCCGGACCCCGACGAGCTGCCCGACCGGCGATGGCGGTGGCTGGATCTCCGGCTCTGGCCGGTCGCCGCGACGGTGTGGGCGCTCGGGCTCGCCGCACCGCACCTCGCCGCTCCGGGGCTGGGCGGGATCGCTGCCGGTGCCGCCGTGCTGGGGGTGCTCGCCGGTCGCTCGAGCCGGCAGGGTGCCCCGGTGGTCGTGGCGGTGCTGGCCGCCGTGGTGGCGGCCGCGGGCACGGGGGCGGTCCGGGCGGCGGAGCGCGAGGCTGCGCCGCTCACCGACATCGCCGCGACCCGGGCGACGGTGGAGACCTGGCTGGCCGTCACCGGGGTGCCGCATGCCGTCCGCGGACCGGGGGAACCACGGGTGGTGCTCGACGCCGAGATCATCTCGCCCGAGCACGGGGGCGGTGCCGCGGTCCTCCTCTTCGCGCCCGCGGACGGATGGGCCGATCTGCTCCCCGGTCAGGAGGTGCAGGCGCGGGCCGGCACCGCGCTCCCCGAGGCCGGGGCCGACGCCGTCGCGGTGCTCTCCGCCCGCGGACCCCCGGGCACCGTGCGACCGCCGCCCCCGGAGCAGCGGGCGGCGGCCTCGGTCCGCACGGCTCTGAGGGGTGCGGCCGCGCGCGTGCTCGACGACCGGCCGGCCGGCCTGCTGCCCGGCCTGGTGGTCGGCGACACGAGCGCCATGGACCCGGTGCTCGACGAGGAGTTCCGCCGGGCAGGGCTGTCGCACCTGACGGCGGTCTCCGGGGCGAACGTCGCGATCGTGATCGCCGGTGTGCTGTGGCCGTTGCGACGGCGGGCGGTCGACCGGCGGGTCCAGGCCGCGGCCGGGATCCTGGCGTTGGCCGGGTTCGTCCTGCTCGTCGGCCCGAGCGCCAGCGTGGTGCGGGCGGCCGCCATGGGCGCGGTGACCCTGCTGGCGCTGGCCTCCGGCCGTGCGCGGGCGGCCCTCCCGGCGCTCGCGGCGGCCGTGATCCTCCTGCTGCTGACCGACCCCGCCCTGGCCCGGGACGCGGGATTCGCGCTGTCCGTCGTCGCCACGGCCTCCATCGTGCTGCTCGCGCCGGGCTGGGCGCGGCGGTTGCGCCGTTCCGGCTGGGCTGCCTGGCCCGCCGACGCGGTGGCCGTGAGCGCCGCGGCCGGCCTCGCGACCGCGCCCGTGGTCGCGGGGCTGAACGGCACGGTCAGCCTGGTCTCCCTGCCGGCGAACCTGCTGGCCGCGCCGGCGGTCGCCCCGGCCACCGTCCTCGGGCTGCTGGCCGCGGGAGCCGCCGTGGTCGTGCCGCCGCTGGGAAGCGTCCTGGTGTGGCTCGCCGGCTGGCCGGTGCGCTGGGTGGTGCTGATCGCCGAGCGGGCCTCGGCGCTGCCCGATGCGGTGGCGGGCTGGCCGGTCGGGGTCGGCGGCGCAATCGTGCTGGGCGCCCTGCTCGCCGTCGTCGGCTGGGTGCTGTGGCGGTTCGCCCGGCTGCGTCCGCTGGCCCTCGCCGCCCTCGTGGGGCTGGTGGTCGTGGGCTGGCCGCTGCGTCAGCCCTTGGACGGCTGGCCCGTGGCGGGCTCGGTGCTGGTGGCGTGCGACGTGGGGCAGGGGGATGTCCTCGTGTTGCCGCTCGGGGAGGGCGCCGGGGTGCTGGTCGACGCCGGACCGGAGGTCGGCCCGGTCGACGCCTGCCTGGACCGGCTCGGGATCGACGAGTTGCCGCTCGTGCTCCTCTCGCACCTGGACGCCGACCACGTGGGCGGCCTCGCGGGCGCGCTCACCGGCCGCACGGTCGGAGTCGTCGCGTCGGGCACCCTTGCCCCGTCCGACGACCGAGCGGGGCCGGTCGACGCGCTGCTCCGCCGGGCGGGGGAGCAGCGGGAGGTCCTCGTGCCCGGCGACCGGCGCACGGTCGGAGGGGCGGTGCTCGAGGTGCTCGCCCCCGACCCGCGCCGGGCCACCGCCGCGGCCCAGGCCAACGACCTCTCGATGGTGGTCCGCGCGACGGTGCGCGGGCTGCGGCTCCTGCTGACCGGCGACCTGAGCGCCGAGGTGGAGGCCCGGCTCGTCCGCGAGGGCGTGGACCTGCGGGCGGACGTGCTCAAGGTGCCCCACCACGGCAGCGGCGACGCCGATCCGGAGTTCCTCGCCGCGACCGGCGCGAGCGTGGCGCTCGTGTCGGTGGGCGCGGACAACACCTACGGCCATCCGGCGCCGCGGCTGCTGGACTGGCTCGCCGAGGCAGGGATGCGGGTGCACCGGACGGATCGCGAGGGCGACGTCGCGGTGGTGGGGGAGGCGGGCGGCTGGGGAGTGGCGGCGCGCGGTCGGGCCCCTGGCGCGACGGTCGGCGCACAGGCACCCGATGGTTCCTTATACACAACTGCAGCTTCCGACGAAGAGGAAAGTAAAAA
>NZ_POQU01000033.1 GCF_002938425.1 Blastococcus atacamensis
AGTCCACTGTATTTCTTTTTGTGGATTTGGTCGGCAGCGTCAGATGTGTATAAGAGGAAGGTCGCGGGCCGCGGCCGCGGGGTGGGACGGGAACGGTTGCCGGAGTCCTCGCTCATCGTCGGCTCACCGCCCCGTGATCCCGGACAGACGCCACTGGCCGTCCACCTTCTCGAGCTCCACCTGGATGCGGTACTTCACGACCTGCGCCTGCTCGCTCGCGTTGGACTGCTGCGTGGACTGGATGAGCAGGGCCGCGGTCGCGCTGTCCTCGTCCGCGGCGGTGACCCCGGCGCCCACCACCTCCGTGTTCACCACGGCCTCGGAGCTGGTGATCTCCTCGCGCCGGTCCTCCAGCTGCGCGACCGCCTCCTCGCGGAGGTCACCGGTGGCCACGCGGCGGATCTGCTCGATGTCGTCGTCGATCGTGAGGTGGTCGAAGGAGGTCACGTCGACCACCCCCGAGCGGGCGGCCCGCAACGCCTCGGCGTAGTCGGCGGTGCTGATGTCGGACTCCGCGGGGCGCGTGAACCACAGGAACGCGATCGCGGCCAGCAGCAGCACGAGCAGGGCGCCCAGCAGCGGCAGCACGGGCAGCGCGACCCGCGGTCCCCGCCGCTCCTCGCCGTCCTCGAGCACCTCGTCGCCCTCGGTCGGACCGGTCCCGCGGCCCCGGCCGCGGCGTCGCGAGGGGGACTCGACGATCGTCGCCGCGTCGGCGTCGACATCCGTCGGCTCGGCCGGACCGGTCGGCACGGAGCCGTCGTCGGTCGGAGTGGCCCCGTCGACCGGCCCGGTGGCGTCCTCCGCCTCCGGCGGATGCGCCCGCGCGTCGCTGATCACCCGCGAGTTCCTCCCTGTCGTCGTGGCCGACCCGGACGACGCGTCGTCGTCCGGGCCGGTGAGCATGCCATGGTCAGCCGAGCGCGGACGCCACCGGGGTGGCGTGCAACACACCGTTGAGCAGGTCGGTCAGGGGGCTGAGCGGGTTGGCCCCACCGCCGCCCGGTGCGCTGCTGCCGGGCTGGGCGGCCCCGCGACCGCCGCCGCTGCCGATGTTCTGCTCACCGCGGATGTTCGACCCGTTCTCGTCGTACCCGTCGTCGGGCCGGGGGTCGACGCCGTCGAAGACCTGGCACCCCACCGCGTCGGTGTCCACGCCCTGCACCGCCCCCTGGCTGG
This sequence comes from Blastococcus atacamensis, assembly GCF_002938425.1. Taxonomy (GTDB): domain Bacteria; phylum Actinomycetota; class Actinomycetes; order Mycobacteriales; family Geodermatophilaceae; genus Blastococcus; species Blastococcus atacamensis. The sequence continues at coordinate 1,180 of NZ_POQU01000033.1, forward strand.
GCGTCTGGGCGGTGGGCACGTAGCCGGTCACGCAGGAGTGCGGCTGCTGGGTCAGGACCAGGCCGAAGTGCGAGCGCAGCACGCCGTCCTCGTCCCGGCGCACGACGGTGAACCCGCCGCTCACGGCGTCGGGATAGGTGACCAGCATCTGCCGGACCCCGTCCAACCGCGGGATCGTGACCTTGTTGAGGATGTCGAGGTTGCGCACCAACGAGCCCAGCCCCGGTCCGGCGTCCTCGACCAGCCCCTGGAGGGCCTCTCCCGCGTCGGGTGCGTTGACCACCAGACCGCGCAGCTCCGGGTCGATGTCGACCAGCGTGTCGGTGAACAGCCGCAGGTCCTCCGCCCACTGCCGGATCGCCGAGCGGCTGTCCCGCTGCGTGTCGAGGACGGTCTGGCCGTCGGTGATCAACCGGAGCGTCTCGGGCAGCGACTGCTGGGCACGCGCCAGCAGCAGGTCACCGTTGTCGACCAGCCGCCCGAGGTCGTCACCGGAGCCGGCGAAGGCCCGCCCCAGCTCGTCGACGACGATGCGCAGGCTCTCCGGGTCGATCGATCCGACCAGCTCGTCGATGTTGAGCAGCATCTGCTCGACCGGCACCGGGATGCTGGTGCGCTCCTGGGGGATGACCGCTCCGTCCTCCAGGTAGGGCTCGCCCTCCCTGGTCGGCCGCAGGATGACGTACTGCTCACCGACGGCGCTGCGGGTGGCCACCACGGCCTCGGTGTCGGCCGGGATGGGGTCCGTGCCCGGATCGATCGTGAGCTCGACCCGGACGCCGTCGTCCACCAGCGTCATGTCCGACACCCGGCCCACCGCGACACCGCGGTAGGTGACCTCGGCGTTGACGAAGATGCCGCCGGAGTCCTCGAAGTCGGCCGCGACCTCGTACCCGGTGCCGAGCAGCAGGCGGTCCAGACCGACGTACTTGAAGCCCAGGTACGCCATGCCCAGGATCGCGACGAGGACGAAGGCGATCAGCTTGATGTTGGTGACGCGGTTGATCACTGACCCACCTCCGGGATCTGGGGCAGGCCGGCGAGCCCGGTCTGGTCCGGGGCGCCGGGCACCGCGTCGACCACGGAGCCGGCCACGCCCTCGAGCCCGGTCGGCGACGTCGACGCCGCGGCCGCCGAGCCGCCGCCGGTCCCGCCACCGGTACCGCCACCGGTACCGCCCTCCACGCCGCAGCGGTCGCCGACGAGGACGTCGGTCACGGGGAGCTGGCGCAGCGAGCCGTCCTGGTCGATCACGTAGCGGCACAGGATGGTGCTCAGGTCGAAGTCGAGCGTGGCGGTCATGTTGGTGAACAGGGCCATGCCGCCCGACTGCGCCTGCCGGTAGTTCAGCGCGGACAGCGAGCTGTCCGGGAAAGGGTAGGTGAGCAGCAGCTCGAGGGAGCCGGCCAGGTTCGGCCCGGCGGCGGCGAGCTGGGTGAGCACAGGCTGCAGCAGCTGCAGGTCGGCGACGGTGTTGGCCGCCGACTGCTGGATCACCCGGGTGCCGACCTCTCCCAGCCGGGCGAGGCCCTCGAGCATCGAGACCAGCAGGTCGCGCTGCTCGTTGATGACGTCGAGCCCGGGGCCGATCGTGTCCAGCGCCGTCTCGATCGTCGCCGTGCGCTCGGCGAGGCTGGCGGCGAGGGCATTGGCGTTGTCCAGGGCGCGGTTGATCTCCGCCTTCTGCGCGTCCAGCCCACCGATGAAGGTGTCGAGCTGGGTCAGCGTGGCCTTGATGTCGGCTTCCCGGCCCTCGAGCGCGTCGCCGAGCTCCCGGTTGATCGTCTGGAGCTGGGCCAGTCCCCCGCCGTTCAGCACCAGGGAGAGCGCACCCAGCAGTTCCTCGACCTCGACGTTGCGGTTGGTCCGGTCCAGGGTGATCCGGTCACCGTCCTCGAGCCGACCCTGCGGCTCGACGGTCCCGCCCGGAGGGGCGAGCTCGACGTACTTCTCCCCCAGCAGGGACGACTGCTGGATCGCCGCGACCGCGTTGGCCGGCAGGTCGACGTCGCCGTTGACCGTGACCGTCACCACCGCCGTCCAGTCGTCCCCGAGCTCGATGTCCTCGACCCGGCCCACCGCGACGTCGGCCACGCGGACGCCGGACTGCGGTACGAGGTCGAGCACGTCGAGGAACTCGATCTGCACCGTGTACGGCTCGTCACCGACGTCCGCGCCGCCGGGCAGGTCGAGCGAGTAGGCGCCGCGGAAACCGCACCCGCTCAGCAGGAGCAGCCCGGCGCCGAGCGCCATCACTCGACGGGTCCTGGTCATTCCGCTGCCTCCGTCGCGACGGGGACGAAGCCCACCGGCAACCGCGGCGTACCGCCCCCGCCACCGCCTCCGCCAAAGATGGCTTCGTAGATCTCGTCCCGGTCGGGGGTCCCGTTGCCGTTGAGGTCGTCCGGTCCGTTGGCGTTGTCCGCGTCGCCGGACAGCAGCCGGGCGCAGATCTGCTCCACGCCGGTGCGCAGCGGAGCGCCCGGGTCGGGCAGCGCCACCGGCAGGTCGGCCTCCAGGTTCACGCGGCCCAGCTGGTAGAGCGCACCGCAGACGACCACCTCGGGGCTGAGCGAACCCACCCCGTTGTCGCGGGTGTCCAGCGTGCCGTAGTCGGGGTTGTACGCGCGGGCCAGGTTGCTGAGCGCGGCGGGCGCCACGTCGAGCACCTCGGCGAGCGCGTTGCGCTGCTGGACCAGCACCAGCGTCACGTCGGCCAGCCGGTTGACGTTGGTGGTCAGCAGCGCCGTGTTGTCGCGGACGAAGCCGGCCACGTCGGCGAGGGCGTCGTTGAGGAGGGTGACCGCCTCCGCGAGGTCCTCGCGCTCGGAGGCCAGCAGGTCCGCCACCGCCGCCATGTTGTCGTTGAACATGCCGACCTGGGCGTCGATGGAGGCGAGCGCCGAGGTGAAGGTCTGCAGGTTCTCCAGGGAGCCGAAGAGGTCCTCCCGGTTGTCGGCGAGGGTCTCGACCGCCTGCGAGAAGCCGGTGAGGGTGCGGTTGAGCGCGTCACCGTTGCCCTCGAGGTTGGCCGCGCCCACGTCCACGAGGTCGGAGAGGGCCCCGTTCTCGTTGGCGCCGTTCGGGCCCAGCGCGGCGGAGAGCTCGTCGAGCGCCCCGTAGACCGCGTCCAGCTCCACCGGGATCGCGGTGCGGTCCATCGGGATGTCGGCGCCGTCCTCGAGCTTCGGGCCGCCGTCGTAGACCGGCGCGAACTGCACGTACCGGTCCGAGACCAGCGACGGCGCCAGGACGATGGCGTTGGCGTCCGCCGGGACGTCGTAGTCGTCGTCGATGCTCATCTCGACGCGCACCCGGTCCCCGAGGGGGACGACGTCGTCGATGGTGCCGATGGCGATGCCGAGGACCCGAACCTCCGACCCCGGGTAGAGACCGACCGTCTCGGCGAAGTACGCCGTCACGCGGTACTGACCGGCCGGCCGGAGGATCGTCCAGCCCAGCGCCGCCAGGAGCACCAGCGCCGCTGCGGCGGCGACAGCACGTTGCAGAGTGCCGCTCATCACTGACCTCCCGAGGTGCAGCCGGTGACCGAGGTCTCGACCCCGGTGCAGATGGCGGCGCCGACGACCGTCGGCAGCAGGTCGTTGACGAAGCTGTCGAACCAGCGGCCGTTGCCGAGCGTGTTGGTGAACACCCGGACGAAGGGGGCCAGCTCGTTCACCGTCTGGGCGAGCGCCGCCCGGTTGCGCGACAGGATGTCGGTGACCCGCGACAGCTGCTGCAGCGCCGGCGTGAGCGCTTCACGGTTGTCGGAGACGAGCCCGGACAGCTGGCGCGACAGCTCCTGGGTGCTGGTCAGGATCGAGTCGATCAGCTCCCGCCGCTCCTGGACCTCGGTGAGCAGCGTGTTCGAGTCCACGATCAGCTGGGTGAACTCGCCGTTGCGGTCGGCCAGGACCTCGGTCACCTTGCGGGTCGCACCCAGCAGCTCGCGCAGCTGGGCGTCCCGCGAGGCGATGGTGTCCGACAGCCGGGCCAGCCCCTCCAGCGACGTGCGGACCTCGTCCGGGGTGTCGGCGAAGGTGTCGGCCAGCACCTCGAAGGAGCTGGCGAGCTGGGCGGTGTCGATCTCCTGCACCGTCGAGGACAGGTCGGCGAAGGCCTCGACGACGTCGTAGGGGGACGCGGTGCGCTCGAGCGGGATGCCCACGTCGGGGTCGAGCTCGGCGGAGCCGCGCGGCACCAGGGCGACGTACTTGGCACCGAGCACGGTCTCGATCTTGATCGCCGCCTCGGAGCGATCGCCCACGAAGGCGTCCTTCACGCGGAACTCCACCGTCACCGCGCCGTCCTCGAGGGCGAGGCTCTCCACGTTGCCCACCTTGACGCCGGCCACCCGCACGGGGTCGTCGGCCTTCAGCCCGGCCGCCTCGGAGAACTGCGCCTTGTAGACGGTCCCGCCGCCGATGAGCGGCAGGGACTGCGCGTTGAACGCGAGGAGGATCAGCAGGGCCATGGCGGTCAGGCTGACCGCCCCGACGACGACGGGGTTCTTGTCGCGGAAGTTCTTTGACCGGCGCGCCATCACCCACACCCCTCAGCCTGGCTGTCGAAGTCGAACTCCCGGGAGAACGCCGTGCCCGTGGGGTTGGCCGGGGTCACCGGCGCCGGCAGGGTGACGGTGCCCCCCGCCCGGCACATGAAGAAGTTGAACCAGCTGCCGTTGATGGCGGTCCGGGTGGTGAGGTCGAGCTTGGTCGGTGCCAGCTGCAGGAACTCCTCGACGAGGTCACCGGAGTCGGCGACGTTGCGGGACAGGTCCTCGAGGGCCTGGATGTCGGCGGCGAGCGGCGGCCGGACGTCGGCGAGGAAGCCGCTCGTCGCCACGGCCAGTTCGTCGATCGTCTGGAGCGAGTCGAAGATGGCGTCCCGGTCCCCCGCCAGGCCGGTGACGAACTGCTGCAGGCTGACGACGAGGTCCGACAGCTGCTGGTCACGGGCGGCGACGGTGCTCATGACCGTCGTGAGGTTGTCGATGACGCTGCCGATCACCGCGTCCTTGTCGGCGAGCGAGTCGGTCAGCGACGCCACGTGGGCCAGCAGGCTCTCCATGGTGCCGCCCTCGCCCTGGAAGACCTGGATGATCTCGAAGGACACCCGGTTGACGTCCGCCGGCGACAGCGCCTGCAGCAGCGGCTGGAACCCACCGAACAACGTGGTCAGGTCCAGCGCCTCGGTGGTCTGGTCGAGCGGGATGACCGCCTCCTCGTCCAGCGTCTCGCCGGAGGAGCCGTCGCCCTCGGTCAGCGAGATGTACCGCTGCCCAACGAGGTTGCGGAAGCGGATCGTGGCCTCGACCGCGGCGGGGATCCGGATGTCGGCCGCCACCTCGAGCTGCACCTCGGCCATGGGGCGGGCATTCAGGTCGGACTGCTCGGCCACCTCGATCCCGGTGACCTGACCGACCCGGACACCGGCGATGCGCACCTCGTCACCCTCCACGAGCCCGGCGACGTCGGTGAACTGGGCGCGGTAGGTGGCCTGCTCGCCGTAACCGGCGTTGGTGATGGTCGTGACCAGCACGTAGGCGGCCAGGATCGTCACCACCGCGAAGACGACCAGCTTGGTCAGCGGCCCGGCCATGCCGCGCAGCTGCCCCTTCATCGGATCATCACGCTCTTCCCCCGCAGGATCGGCGCCAGGCTGGAGGCCGAGAGGTCGGACACCTCGTCGGGCTCTGCGCCGCGCTGGTGGGCCAGCAGGCTCCGGACGAAGTCGAGTTCAGCCGTCGACCCGGCCAGGTTCCTGGGCAAGGAGTTGCCGCTGCTGGCCGCGCTCGGCGGCGGGTTGCCGCCGTCGTCGGCCCCGCCGCGGTAGCAGGCCGGCTCCGGACGCTCCGCGCTCTCCGGCGACTCGATGCCGTCGTTGGGCGGGTACGGGCAGTAGTACTCCCCCGACGCCGCCTGGGCGATCTCGCCGTCGATGTCGTCCAGCCCGCGGCAGTCGGGCCCCGAGGTGTCCTGGTACGCGGGCTGGTCCCCCGGCTGGTAGCCGTTGCGCGGCGGCAGGACGATCTGGATGTTGAGGTTCAGGGCCGGGTCGCCGTCGGCGCCGAAGGTCTCCCCGATCCGTGGCACCGAGCGGGCCAGCCCCTCGAGCAGGCAGGGGTAGACCGGCGAGTACTCGGCGAACAGGCCGAGCACCGGGCGCGACGTCTCGGCCAGCGAGATCAGGTTGCGCTCGTTGGTCTCCAGGAAGCCGGCCGCCACGTTGGACGAGCTGGCCCCCACCGTGAAGGTGCGGCGCAGCTGCTCGGCCTGGTCGACCACCGTGGTGTTGGTGACTGCGAGGTTGTCCAGCACGGCAAGCAGGTCGTCGGCGGCACCCTCGTAGGTCTCGGCGAAGTCGGCCAGACCCGAGATGTCGGCCTGGATCTGCGGCATCACGGTGTTGAGCTCGCCGAAGTACTTGCCGGTGGCGGCGAGGTTGGCCCCCAGCGAGTCACCACGGCCGCGCAGCGCGTCGGCGACCGCGCCGAGGGTGTAGGAGAGGTCCTGCGGCTGGACCGCCTGCAGCAACGGGAGCGTGTCGTCGATGACGCGCTGCAACTCGATCGCGTTCTCGCTGCGGTCCTGACCGATGACGTCGCCGTCGGCCAGCCGCTCCGAGCTCGGCTGCTCCGGCAGCTCGAGGGAGACGAAGCGCTCCCCGAACAGGGTCTTGGGGAGCAGGCGGGCACTCACGTCGGCCGGGATCTGGTCGAGGTACTCCGGGTTGATGGCCAGCTCGATCTCCGCCCCGTCGGCGCTGGCCGCCACCTCGCGCACCTCGCCCACGATGACCCCGCGGATCTTGACGTCGGAGGCCTCCTGCAGCTGGTTGCCGGCGGTCTCCGCGCGCAGCGTCACGCGGGCGATGTCGGTGAAGGCCTTCTGGTAGGTCGCCACCGAGAGGCCGAGCAGCATGGCGAGGACGACGAAGAACACCACTCCCTGCACGCGGCGGCGGACGACGTGGCCCTTTTCCGTGGACATCAGCTGGTCACCCCGCGATCCGGACGGTCGTCGTCGAGCCCCAGATGGCCAGCGACAGGAACAGATCGATGATGTTGATCGCCACGATCGAGAAGCGCACCGCGCGGCCCACGGCCAGCCCGACGCCCGCCGGACCGCCGCTGGCGCGGTACCCGTAGTAGCAGTGGGTCAGGATGATGACCACCGCGAAGACCAGCACCTTGAGGAACGACCACAGCACGTCCTCCGGTGGCAGGAACAGGTTGAAGTAGTGGTCGTAGGTGCCGGTCGACTGCCCGTACCCCTGCGTGGCGATCAGCCGGGTGGCGAAGTAGCTGGTGAGCAGACCCAGCACGTAGAGCGGGACCACCGCGATGAAGCCGGCGATGATCCGGGTGGTCACCAGGAACGGCAGCGACGGGACGCCCATGACCTCGAGCGCGTCGATCTCCTCGTTGATCCGCATGGCGCCGATCTGGGCGGTGAAGCCGCAACCGACCGTCGCCGACAGGGCCACGCCGGCGACCAGCGGGGCGATCTCCCGGGTGTTGAAGTACGCGGAGAGGAAGCCGGTGAAGGCAGCCGTGCCCAGCTGGTCCAGGGCCGCGTAGCCCTGCAGGCCGACGGCGGACCCCGTGAAGAAGGCGAGCGCGGCGATGACGCCGACCGTGCCGCCGATGACCGCGAGCGCCCCGCTGCCGAAGGTGACCTCGGCGAGCAGCCGGAACGTCTCCTTCTTGTAGCGGCGCAGCGTGCGCGGGGTCCAGGCGAGCGCCCGCGCGTAGAACGTCATCTGGTCGCCGAGGTCCTCGAACGTGTCGAGGGGCTGCTTGTAGACCTTGCGGACGATCCTGCGGGTGCCGATCTTGATGCGGTCGCCGGGAGACAGGAGGGTCATCACTGCCCCTTCGGCGGAACGAGCTGGAAGTAGATCGCGGTGATCACCAGGTTCACCGCGAACAGCAGCAGGAACGTGATGACGACGGACTGGTTCACCGCGTCACCGACGCCCTTCGGCCCGCCGCCGGCGTTGAGCCCCTTGTAGGACGCGACGATCCCGGCGATGAGCCCGAACACCAGCGCCTTGAACTCCGAGGCCCAGAAGTCCTCGATCTGCGCCAGGGCGCTGAACGAGGCGAGGTAGGCACCCGGGGTACCCCCTTGGAGCACGACGTTGAAGAAGTAGCCACCCGCGACGCCGACCACGCTGACCAGGCCGTTGAGCAGGGTGCTGACGAGCATCGCGGCCAGCACCCGCGGCACCACCAGGCGCTGGATCGGGCTGATGCCCAGCACCTCCATGGCGTCGATCTCGTCGCGGATCTTGCGGGAACCCAGGTCGGCGCAGATCGCGGACCCACCGGCGCCGGCGATGAGCAGCGCGGTGACGATCGGGCTGGCCTCGCGGACCACCGCGAGCACCGACGCCGCACCGCTGAAGGACTGCGCACCCAGCTGCCGGGTCAGCGATCCCAGCTGCAGCGCGATCACCGCGCCGAAGGGGATCGCGACGAGGGCGGTGGGGATGATGGTGACGCTGGCGACGAACCACGCCTGCTGCAGGAACTCGCGCAGCTGGAACGGCCGCTTGGGCAGCGCCCGGAGCACGTCGAGCGCGAAGGCGAACAGGTTGCCGCTGGCCCGCAGCGGGCGGGTCGGCGAGAGCTTGCCGTCGAGGAGCCCCGGAGCCTTGGGCTTGTCGGTGGCGGTCACTCCTCGCCGCCCCGTCGGGGCAGCACGGCGGTCGCGGTCGATCCGGCGGTCTGGCCCTCGGTGCCGTGCGCATCGGGCTCAGCCGCCCAGTGCCGTCCGCCGGCCCGGGTCGGCTCGAACGCGCCGGACTCGGCCTTGGCCAGCAGGTCCTCGGGCAGGGACTGGCGGATCGCGGCCTGGGTCTCCGGGTCGAACTCGTGCAACATCCGCGCGACCCGCTCCTGCCGGCGGCGCTCGGCCTTGCGCTCGGGCAGCCCCTCGCTGGGCGTCAGCTGCGGCGGGACGGCGTCGCCGCCACTGGCGCCCTTCGGACCCACCCCGTTGTGCGAGTCACCGCCGCGCGCCTCGAGGGCGGCCATCTCGGCCTCGACCTGCGCGACGTCCTTCTCCTCGCTCATGCCGATCGGGCCCTCGCGCCGGCCGTTGAGGAACTGGCGGACGACCGGCTCCTGGGACGTGAGCAGCTGCTCGCGCGGGCCGAACATGACCAGGTTGCGGCGGAACAGCAGGCCCAGGTTGTCCGGCACGGTGCGGGCGGTGCCGATGTCGTGCGTGACGATGAGGAAGGTGGCGTCGATCTGGGCGTTGAGGTCGACGATCAGCTGGTTGAGGTAGGCGACGCGGACCGGGTCGAGGCCGGAGTCCGGCTCGTCGAACAGGATGATCTCCGGGTCCAGGACCAGGGCACGGGCGAGACCCGCACGCTTGCGCATACCGCCGGAGATCTCACCGGGCAGCTTTCCCTCGGCGCCCTGCAGACCGACCATGTCCATCTTCTCGAGGACGATCGACCGGATCTCGGACTCGCTCTTCTTCGTGTGCTCGCGCAGCGGGAAGGCGATGTTGTCGTACAGCGTCATGGACCCGAAGAGCGCGCCGTCCTGGAACAGGACGCCGAAGAGCTTCCGGATCTCGTAGAGCTGGTGCTCGCTGGTGCGCACGATGTCGGTGTCGCTGATGACGATCGAGCCCTTCTCGGGCTTGAGCAGCCCGACGAGGGACTTCAGGAACACCGACTTGCCCGTTCCCGAGGGGCCGAGGAGGACCGAGATCTCACCCGGGGGCAGCGTCAGCGTGACATCGCTCCAGATGTTCTGGCTGCCGAACGACTTGGTCAGCCCCGAGACCTCGACTGCGACGCCCACGTGTCCCTGCCTCCCGTTCCGGCTCTGCTGCCGGTCCCCGCCCCGCCGCGATGGCGGGCCCCGGCAGTGTGCGGCAACCTCGACGACCCCGCATCCGGAGTCGCCGTGGCACACACCACTACCGACCAGTAACGAACGTGCGGAGGCGAGGTTACGTGTGTCACGCGTTTTCGGTGACTCCAATCTCGTCCCGCGCGACAGGATCACCCCAGCATGCGACAGGGCCGTCCTCCTGACGGAGGACGGCCCTGGTGCGGCGGAGCCGCGAGGTGACGCTGTGGAACGGCTAGGCGACGTTCCTGGAACGGCCCCGCTGCAGGGTCCCGCGCCGAGCTGGCGAGGCGTGGGGGGCAGCGGGGTCCTTCACTTGACGGTGACGGTGGCGCCGGCGCCCTCGAGCGCGGCACGGGCCTTGTCGGCAGCGTCCTTGGCGACCTTCTCCAGGATCGGCTTCGGGGCGTTGTCGACCAGGTCCTTGGCCTCCTTGAGGCCGAGGGACGTGAGGCCACGCACCTCCTTGATGACCTGGATCTTCTTGTCGCCGGCAGCCTCGAGGATGACGTCGAACTCGTCCTGCTCGACGGCGGCAGCGGCGTCGCCACCGCCACCACCGGCGGCCGGGGCCGCCGCGACGGCGACGGGAGCAGCAGCGGTGACCTCGAAGGTCTCCTCGAACTGCTTCACGAAGTCGGACAGCTCGAGGAGGGTCATCTCCTTGAAAGCGTCGAGCAGCTCGGCGCTGGAAAGCTTCGCCATGGTGATCTCCTTCTGGGTCAGTCGTCGCTGGCCGCGTCGGCGGCCGGCGAATCGGTGGCCTGGGCGGCCGGGGTGGTGTCAGCAGCAGCGGTGTCGTCCGAGGCGGGAGCCTCGGCAGCGACCTCGGCGGCGGGGGCCTCGGGAGCGGCAGCCTCGGCGGGCTTCTTCTCCTTGAGCGCCTCGGCCAGGCGAGCCATCTGGGACAGCGGGGCCTGGAAGAGCCCGGCGGCCTTCGTCAGGTTGCCCTTCATCGCGCCGGCCAGCCTGGCCAGCAGGACCTCGCGCGGCTCGACGTCGGCGAGGCGGGTGACCTCGGAGGCGTCGACCGTACGACCGTCGACGACGCCGCCCTTGACGACGAGCATCGGGTTGGCCTTGGCGAAGTCACGGATGACCTTGGCGGCCTCGACCGGGTCACCCTCGATGAAGGCGATCGCGGTCGGTCCGTTGAGCAGCGGGCCGAGGTCGGAGAAACCGACCGAGTCCGCTGCCCGCTTCGTCAGGGTGTTCTTGACGACGGCGTAGCTGCTGCCCGCACCGAGGGAACGGCGCAGCTGGGTCAGCTGCGCCACGGTCAGCCCGCGGTACTCGGTGAGCACCGCCGCACTCGAGTTCTGGAACCGATCGGTGATCTCGTCGATCACCGCGGCCTTCGCCTGCGTGGGCATGGGCCTCCTCTCGTCTGTCGGGCGACCTCTGGACGCTGCACGACGACGGGCGATCGACGCCCCGGAGACGGAGAACGCCCCGGCGCAGCGCGCACGGGGCGAAGGGCGGGCGCACGATGACGCCCGGCTATCGAACCGTCCACCTGCGCGGGTCGCCCGGAGTCCGGGACCTTCGATCGCACGCGGACGTGCGACGACCAGCGGTCTTGGGGGGAACGAGGAGAAGAGTACGCGACGCCCCGGCGGTGCCGGTAGCCGGCGTCGGTTCAACGCTGGACGCGCTGCCATCCACGCCGGACGGTGCCGATCCACCGCCATCCCCATCGGCCGAACCACGGTTCGAGGTCGACGTCCTCGCCGCCCAGCGCCACGAGGAGGCGACTGGTCCCGCCGACCCGGAGCCATGCAGCCAGGTGCTGCACGAGCCGGGAACCGACTCCGCCCCCACACAGGCCGGATGTGCGCGTTGACCAGTCCGGCGAGCTGGTCGCGACCCGCGCGGCGGGAGGGCCCGACGACGGGATCGGGCACGGCAGGACTCCAGGGCCGAGCGCCCGTCGAGCCGGGCGCCGTGGTCGGGGAGCCGCTACCGGTGCGGCACGGCGGACCGCAGCAGCGCGATGGACGTCAGGACCAGCGTCCCGGGAGTCCGATGGCACGAGGGCCCCGCAGCGTCATGCGCTGCGGGGCCCCCGGGACGGCTCGATCCCAGATCAGGCGGGCTCGTCCACCGTCAGGTTGCGGGTGCGGTTCGGGTCGACCGGGATGCCGGGGCCCATGGTGGTGGAGATGGTGACCTTCTTGACGTACCGGCCCTTGGCGGCGGCGGGCTTGGCCCGGAGCACCTCGTCGAGCGCGGCGGCGTAGTTCTCCACCAGCTTGGCCTGGTCGAACGAGGTCTTGCCGATCACCAGGTGCAGGTTGGCCTGCTTGTCCACGCGGAAGTTGATCTTGCCGCCCTTGATGTCGTTGACGGCCTTGGTGACGTCGGGCGTCACGGTGCCCGTCTTCGGGTTCGGCATCAGGCCACGGGGGCCCAGGATGCGGGCGATCCGGCCGACCTTGGCCATCTGGTCCGGCGTCGCGATCGCGGCGTCGAAGTCCAGGAAGCCGCCCTGGATCTTCTCGATCAGGTCGTCGGAGCCGACGACGTCGGCGCCGGCCGCCTCGGCCTCGGCGGCCTTGTCACCGGTCGCGAACACGATGACGCGGGCGGTCTTGCCGGTGCCGTGGGGCAGGTTGACCGTGCCGCGGACCATCTGGTCGGCCTTGCGCGGGTCGACGCCCAGGCGCATGGCGACCTCGACGGTGGCGTCGTAGGCGGTGGTCGACGTCTCCTTGGCCAGCGAGGCGGCCTGGAGCGGGGTGTACAGGTTGTCGCGGTCGACCTTGTCGGCCGCGGCGCGGAACTTCTTGCCGTGCTTCGCCATGGTGGTTCCTCTCTGCGGAGCCGCTCCTGATGAGCAGAGCCCCGATCACGTGGTGCGCGGGCCTGGCGAGGCCCTCCCACGACTGCTGGTTGGTGCTGGGGACCGACGTCAGCCGGTGACGGTGATGCCCATCGACCGGGCGGTGCCGGCGATGATCTTCTCGGCCTGCTCGAGGTCGTTGGCGTTGAGGTCGGCCATCTTCGTGGTGGCGATCTCGCGGACCTGGTCACGGGTGACCGTGGCGACCTTGGTCTTGTGCGGCTCGCCGGAGCCCTTCTCGACACCGGCAGCCTTGAGCAGCATGCGCGCGGCCGGCGGGGTCTTGGTGATGAAGGTGAAGCTCCGGTCCTCGAAGACCGAGATCTCGACCGGGACCACGTCGCCACGCTGCGACTCGGTGGCCGCGTTGTAGGCCTTGCAGAACTCCATGATGTTGACGCCGTGCTGGCCGAGCGCCGGACCCACGGGCGGCGCGGGGGTGGCCGCGCCGGCCTTGATCTGGAGCTTGATGACCGCGGTCAACCGCTTCCTGGGGGGCATGACTTCCTTCTATCTCTGGTGGATCAGCTGGTGCTCGGAGCGCCGTCGAGCGCTCAGATCTTGCTGACCTGGTTGAACGACAGCTCGACGGGCGTCTCGCGGCCGAAGATGGAGACCAGCACCTGCAGCTTCTGCTGCTCGGCGTTGATCTCGTTGATGGTGGCGGGCAGCGTCGCGAACGGGCCGTCCATGACGGTCACCGACTCGCCGACCTCGAAGTCGACGACGGCGGCCGGGGCTGCGGCGGCGACGCCGCCACCGGACGCGGCGGCCTCGGCGGTGCGGCCGGGCGCCTGCGGCGCGGTGGCCGGGACGAGGATCTTCACGACCTCGTCGATCGTCAGCGGCGAGGGCTTCGACGTCGCGCCGACGAACCCGGTGACGCCGGGGGTGTTCCGGACGGCGCCCCACGACTCGTCGTTGAGCTCCATGCGGACCAGCAGGTACCCCGGCAGGACCTTGCGGTTGACCTGCGAGCGCTTGCCGTTCTTGATCTCGGTGACCTCCTCGGTGGGCACCTCGATCTGGTAGATGTAGTCCTCCACGTCGAGGGACTGGATGCGCGCCTCGAGGTTGGTCTTCACCTTGTTCTCGTAGCCCGCGTACGAGTGGACGACGTACCAGTCGCCCGGAGCGATCCGCAGCGCCTTCTTCATCGCCTCGGCCGGGTCCTCGTCCTCCGCCGGCTCGACGTCGGAGTCGGCGGCCGGGGCCGCGAGCGGGTCGCTCGCCAGGCTGGCGGGATCGCCGCCCTCGACCTCGGGGACCACGTCGGAGCCCTCGGTGTCGGTCTGCAGGTCGGCGGTGTCGCTGGAACCCTCGGCGGCGCCGGTCTCACCGGCACCGGTCTCGACGTCGGCGGAACCGCGCACGTCGAAGCGGGCGTCGTCCAGATCGGTGCCTTCGACCGCACTGTCGGTCTCGAAGGGCTCGCGGGGGTCGGTCACAGAGGTCTCTTCCTTGTCAGGGGGCGGAGCGGCACGGTGCGGAGGTCAGCCGAAGACGGCGATCACGCCCCGTGCGAAGAGCAGGTCCAGCCCGGCCACCAGGGCGACGATGAACGTCACGAACACGATGACGACGGTGGTGTACGTGATGAGCTCGCGCCGGCCGGGCCAGATGACCTTGCGCAGCTCGGCGACGACCTCGCGGAGGAACCGCAGGAGCGAACGCCGAGGACGGAGCTCCTCGGCCCGCGCGCGCTCGGCCGCGGCGCGGGACCGGGTCCCGGTGCCGTCCCGGGGAGGACGCGACGCCGTGCGCGCGGCGCGGGTGCCCGCGACCGGCTCGTCGTCCTCGTCCTCGTCACCGGCGGTGATGCGCCCGCGGCCACCACGACGGGAGGGGGTGGCGACGACCTTGTCCTCCTCGGTCGCGGCCTCGCCGGCGACCTCGTCCTCGGCCGCCTCGAGCGCCTCGGCGTCCTCGACGCCCGGGGCCTCGCGGTCGAGCTGCTCGTCGGTGAGCTCGGCGTCGGAGGCGGCGCGCGCGTCGTCCTCGCGGCCCGGCTTCTCGTCGCTCACTGCGCCTCGCTCGCCTCGTCGTGGTGGCCGCTCCGGGGAGGGCCGTCGGTAGGTGGTGCCGATGTCGTGCTGCCGTTCGGTGGTGCTGACGTGCTCGTCGCCGGCGCACCGGCGGCAAGGGCAGGGGTGACAGGACTTGAACCTGCAGCCTGCGGTTTTGGAGACCGCTGCTCTGCCAATTGAGCTACACCCCTGTGCCCGGACGGGCCCTGGAACGGCCGCCTCGCCGCAGCCGCATCCCGATCTCCGAGGAGTTCCGGGGCACGCCGGTGGCGGGGTCAACTGCCCCAGGGATGCCAGTGTACGGGACCGTCCGGGTGCGCAGCCAACGTCCCGTCGACCCTCCCCCTTCCGCCGGATCGCGACGTCGGCGACGGGCGGCGGTCCCTTCGGGCCCCGGTCTTTGACACGATGGGCCCATGACCGCCGCCTCCGCCCCGGAGTCCGCCACCCCCTCGACCGAGCTGCCGCCCGCCGCGCGCCGCATCTCGCGTCGCATCGGGTCCATCGCCGAGTCCGCGACGCTGGCCGTCGACGCCAAGGCGAAGGCGCTCAAGGCGGCCGGGAAGCCGGTGATCGGGTTCGGCGCCGGGGAGCCGGACTTCCCCACCCCCGACTACATCGTCGAGGCCGCCATCGCCGCCGCCCGCACGCCGGCCATGCACCGGTACACCCCGGCCGGTGGACTGCCCGCCCTCAAGGAGGCCATCGTCGCCAAGACGGCGCGGGACTCCGGGTTGCAGCTCACCCCGGCGCAGGTGCTGGTCACCAACGGCGGCAAGCAGGCCGTCTACGAGGCCTTCGCCACGATGCTCGACCCGGGCGACGAGGTCATCGTGCCCGCCCCCTACTGGACGACCTACCCCGAGGCGATCCGGCTGGCCGGCGGTGTGCCGGTGCCGGTCGTCGCCGACGAGCAGAGCGGCTACCTCGTCTCCGCCGCCCAGCTCGAAGCCGCGCGCACCCCGCGCACCAAGGCGCTGCTCTTCTGCTCGCCGTCGAACCCCACCGGTGCGGTCTACCCGCCGGAGCAGGTGGAGGAGATCGGCCGCTGGGCGCTGGACGCCGGCCTCTGGGTGCTGACCGACGAGATCTACGAGCACCTCACCTACGGCGGCGTGACCGCGCCGTCGATGCCGGTCCTGGTCCCCGAGCTGGCCGACCGCTGCGTCGTGGTCAACGGCGTCGCGAAGACCTACGCCATGACCGGCTGGCGGGTCGGCTGGATCGCCGGCCCCACCGACGTGGTGAAGGCGGCGACCAACCTCCAGTCCCACGCGACGTCCAACGTCGCCAACGTCTCCCAGGCCGCCGCCGTCGCCGCGCTGACCGGGGACCTGTCGGCGGCGGCCGCCATGCGCGAGGCCTTCGACCGCAGGCGGACGACGATCGTGTCGATGCTGCGGGAGATCCCCGGCATCGCCTGCCCGGAGCCGCAGGGCGCCTTCTACGTCTACCCGTCGGTGAAGGGCCTGCTGGGCCGTCCGATCGGTGGCCGCACCGCGGAGACCAGCGCGGAGCTCGCCGAGCTCATCCTCGAGCAGGCCGAGGTGGCGGTCGTCCCCGGCGAGGCCTTCGGCACGCCCGGCTACGTCCGGATGTCCTACGCCCTGGGCGACGACGACCTCGTCGAGGGCGTCAGCCGGATGCAGCGCCTCCTCGGCTCCGCCGAGTAGCGCGGGAATCCTCCCGCTACTCGGCGAGCGCCCCGGCCGCGACGAGGACGTCGACCGCCGCGGGCAGGTCGGCCAGTGCGGCGCGGACGTCCGCCGGCGTGGCGATCGACCACGCGGCGGCGTCCGCGTAGCAGCGGATCGCCTCGTCGAACGCCTCCGCCCCTGCGGCCTCCCGCGCCGCCAACAGCGCAGCACCGCCCTTGCGGTAGACGGTGCTCACGTACGGGCCGTCCCCGGAGAACTCGTCCATCGCTCCGCCGACGACCCCCTCGCGGCCGAGGGCGCTCTCCACGGCCCGAGCAGAAGGCGGGTCGGGCACCGCCTCGGCCCAGGTGGCGAACGCTTCGTCCAGCCACGGGTCGCGGAACTGCGAGTTGCCGACCATCCCGTAGAACCACATGTGCGCGACCTCGTGGACCAGCACCTCCCGGCTGGGGGTGGCCTGCAGGATCATGCTCGGGTACTCGATGCCGCCGCCGTAGTCGGGCAGCAGCGCGACGGTCAGGGTGTCGTAGGGGAAGGGCCCGAGGAACGTCTCCAGCTCGGCGATCGCGGCCATCGTGTCGTCGAGGAGCTCCCCCGGCTCCAGGTCGCCGCCCAGCATCGCGCCGGCCCGGACCCACACACCTCCCGGCGTCTCCCGCTCCGCCGTCCCGAACAGGCCGGCCGCGACGGCGACGTCGCGGGCCACGGGCTCGGTCGACCGCCAGGTCCGGCGGCCGCCCACCGGCTGGGAGGGCCGCGCCGTCGCCCCGGTCATCAGGACGGTCAGCTGCTCCGGGGCCGACACGGTCACCGTGCTGTCGGCGGCCTCGCTGCTCGCCGTCTCGCCGGTCAACCCGACGAACGGATCGCGCGCCCAACCCACCCCTGCCTCCCAGGCCAGCAGGGGCGCCCCGCTCGCCCACCAGGTGACGCCCTCGGTGGCCCCGAACCGCTCGAACCCGCCTTCGCCGACGGTGAGCGTGAAGTCCAGCCGGACCTCGGTGGACTCCCCCGCACTCAGCTCCTCGCCCAGGCGCACGACGTAGAGCCCGCCGGGCGCCGCGCCGCCGGCCTCCTCGTACCCGCCGTCGACGACGTCGTCGCCGCTGACGTCGTCGACGGTCACCCGGTGCCCGGCGGGCCGCGACTCGGGAGCGTTGGGAACCAACCGGAAGACCAGCTCGCCGGTGGGCAGGTCCGGTGTGAAGACGACGGTCTCGCTGCCGGTGACGGTGCGCAGGTCGTCGGAGAGCCGGAAGTCGTAGGCGATCTCCGGCCGGTCCGGGTCGGGCTCCGCGCGCTGCGCCGGGCAGCCCGACGCGTCGGCCGGAACCTCGGTCGGAGTCGGGGCGACGGCGTCTCGGGCCGGATCCCCGTCGGCGAAGGAGGTGCAGCCGGTCAGCAGGAGGGCGACGAGCAGCAGCTCTCCGGACCGACGCCGGCTCACGGGAGGCGCACCACCGCACGGGCGAGGGAGAGGACCTTCTCGCCCTCGCTGGTGACCGTCAGGTCGACGCGGGCGCGACCGTCGTCCAGCAGCGCCCCGACCTTGCCGCGGACGGTGAGCTCGGCACCCTCGTCGTCGTCGGGGACGACGACCGGCCGGCCGAAGCGGACCTGGTACTCCACCACGGCGGCCGGGTCGCCGGTCCAGGCCGTGACGGCGCGGCCGGCGAGGGCCATGGTGAACATGCCGTGGGCGATGACGCCCGGCAGCCCGACCGCGGTGGCGACGCGCTCGTTCCAGTGGATCGGGTTGAAGTCACCGGAGGCACCGGCGTAGCGGACCAGGTCCGCGCGCGTGATCCGGAAGACCTGCTCGGGCAGCTCGGTGCCCACCTCGACGCTCACGTCGTCCCCTGTTCGCCCCGTGCCACGAGCATCGACGTCGCAGTGCAGACGGCCTCGCCGTCCTCGGTCGCCAGCTCCACCCGGGCGGTCAGCAGGTCGTTGCCGGCCACGGTCCGGGCGGCGTCGATGGTGGTCGTGGCGACCAGTCGGTCGCCGGCCCGGATCGGGCGGTGGTGGAGGAATCTCTGCTCGCCGTGGACGACCCGGCTGTAGTCGAGACCGACCTCAGGATCGCTCAGCACCACGAACGCCGCCTCCAGGCTGATCACCACGGCGAAGGTGGGCGGCGCGATCACGTCGGGGTGACCAGCCGCGCGAGCGGCGTCGGCGTCGAGGTGCACCGGATCGGGCGCGCCGACCGCGGTCGCGAACTCGGCGATCTTGGCGCGACCGACCTCGTAGACGGCAGAGGGCGGGTAGCTGCGCCCGACCAGTTCCCGGTCCAGCGTCATGCTCCCGCCCTCGGCTCAGCTGTCGGAGACCGTCAGCGGGTCTCGCGGTGCACGGTGTGCTTGCGCTCGCGCGGGCAGTACTTCTTCAGCTCGAGCCGGTCGGGGTCGTTCCGCCGGTTCTTGCGGGTGATGTAGTTCCGGCTCTTGCACTCCTGGCAGGCCAGGGTGATCTTCGGACGGACGTCGGTGGCTGCCATGGGGCGCTCCTAGCCTTGTGGGGGCAGGTTCCCGGAAGGGGACCTGGTACTGCGGCCGGCGGGTGCCGACAGGACGACGGACCCCGGGGTGCGGGGTCCGTCGGGAGTAGCGGTGACCGGACTTGAACCGGTGACACAGCGATTATGAGCCGCTTGCTCTACCAGGCTGAGCTACACCGCCGGGACGACCGTGCGGCCCGGTCTCGCGACAGGACCGGCCGGTCAGTTTACTGCCAGAGCCCCTTTACGGAATCGAACCGTAGACCTTCTCCTTACCATGGAGACGCTCTGCCGACTGAGCTAAAGGGGCGTTGGTCGGAACCGTCGAGAACTCTACAGCACCCCTCCGCGCCGTCCGCGCAGGGGCCCGCCGCGAGCGTGCGAGCGGTGGGGCAGGCAGGTCCTTCCTCAGGTCCGGACGAACAGCCGGCGGTGAGCTGCGCCGGGCGTGGCCGAGCGGACCCCCGCACGGGCCAGTAACCACTTCTCCAGCCGGTCCTCGGGCAGCGGCCGGCTGATCAGGAAGCCCTGCAGCTTGTCGCAGCCCATCAGGGCCAGCTGGTTCCGGGTCATCTCGTCCTCGACGCCCTCGGCGACGACGCAGAGCCCGAGGTTGTGCGCCAGCTCGATGATCGACCGCGCGATGAACGACTCTCCCTGACTGGTGGCCATGGTGAGGATGAAGGACTTGTCGATCTTCAGCTCGTCGATGGGCAGCTGCCGGAGCTGCGACAGCGACGAGTAGCCGGTGCCGAAGTCGTCCATCGCGAGCCGCAGCCCGAGGTCGTGCAGGTCGTCGAGGACCGAGCTCTCGCGCACGGCGTCGTCCACGACGCTGCTCTCGGTGAGCTCCAGGATGAGCAGCTCCCCCGGCACCTGGTGCCGCAGGAGCGCGCCGCGGATGCGCTCGACGAGGTCCGGCTCGGCCAGGGAACGGGCCGACACGTTGACCGCGACCGACAGCGCGATGCCCTGGTCCAGCCACCGGCGGCACCGGGCCAGCGCGAGGTCCAGGACGTGGTCGGTGATCGCGCCGATCCGGCCGATCTGCTCGGCCAGGTCGATCACGTCCTCCGGTGGGACGTTCCCGTACCGCGGGTGGACCCAGCGGACCAGCGTCTCCACCGAGACGATGTCGTTGGACTGGGCGTCGATCACCGGCTGGAAGACGACGCCGATCTGGCGGTCGGCCATGGCCTGCTCGAGCTCGGTGCCGAGCTGGAGACGGCGGAGACTCTGCTGGTCCAGGATCGGGTGGTAGCTGGCGACGCCGCCGGAGCTCTCCGCGGCGAGCAGCGCGACGTCGGCCCGCTGCATGAGGATGCCGGAGTCGGTGCCGTGCACCGGTGCGGCGACGACGCCGATGGTGAGGGAGACTTCGAGGTCGAGCCCGGCGACGCGGACGCGGGTCGCGGCGGCCTCGCGCAGCCGTCGGGCGGCCTGCTCGGTGGCGGCCAGCGAGAGACCGGGCAGGAGCACCGCGAACTGCTCGCGCTCCATGCGGGCCAGCAGTGCACGCGGCGGCGCGTGCTCGCGCAGCAGCCCGGAGGTGACGAGCAGCAGCTCGTCGCTGGCGGCGTGCCCGAGGGTGTCGGTGACGTTGGCGTAGGTGCCGAGCGAGGCCAGGATCAGGCCGGCCCGCCCACCCGCCGGGTCGGCGGTGAGCAGTTGGTCGATCTCGGCCGCCAGGCGCTGGCGGTTGGGCAGCCCGGTGAGCTGGTCGTGGTCGGCGTCGTAACGGATGCGGGTGAGCAGCTGCTGCTGCCGGATCGCCGCGTTGACGTGGGTGAGCATGGAGTCCAGCGCTCCGCGCTCGCTGCTGCTGAAGGTCACCAGGTCGCTGCGGCGGTCGCAGACCTCGAGGTAGCCGGGCTCCCCCGCCGCCGTCGTGACTGCCGCGCCCAGCAGGTCCGAGACGCCCCGGCGGGCCAGCGCCGCGCCCTCGGCGTGGTCAGCGCGGGCCGCTGCCACGTGGATGACCCCATCGGCCGAGGCCACGGCCCGCCGGCGGAGCGGGTCGTCGGGGTCGCCGGGACCGTCGTACCAGTCGGCCCCGTGCTCGGTGGCCACGACCAGCCGCGGCCCCTCGTCGAGGTACGGGGGCAACCAGAGCGCCACGCGCTCGGCGTTGAGGAGCTCGCGCACCGCCTGCACGATCTGGCGGGTGCCGGCCTCGTCCGGCTGCACCTCCTCCACACGGCGGGCGAACTCGTAGACCTGCTCGAGCGAGTTCCCCTCCCGGGTGACCGCCGCGAAGCGGTGGTAGAGGAGCACCAGGGCGGCGATCAGCGGCACGATCATCAGCCACGACCACAGGGTGGCGTGGAGGAGCAGCAGGGCGGTCAGGCCGATCAGCACCGCGACCGGCCCGATCACGACGACCGGGATGAACAGGCTCGTCCAGACGGCGCGACCGGGGTAGCCCTGGGCCAGGGTGATCGCCCCGGCCACGAAGGCGGCGCCCACGACGTTGGCGGCGAAGACGGCCAGGAGGCAGGAGATCCACGTCAGGGGGGCGGTGACGTCACCGGCCGGCAGGGCCGACAGGACGGCGACCGCCACCCCGGCCTCCAGGACCGCCACGGCGGCGTTGAAGACGACCTTGGGCGCCGGCAGACGTTGGAGGGAAAGCACGAGAGCGACTGCGGCGGCACGGGTTCCGGCCGTCCACGCGCCGCCCAGCTCGATCAGGGCGAGCACGAAGGCCACTTCACTGGCGGAGCTGTGGATGCTCTGCCGCCGGAACTCGACGTGCACGTTCAGCCGCTCGGCGGCGACGGCCGCGAGGAAGACGGCCACGAGCACCGGGACGTCGACCCGCGAGGGGCCGTCGATCAGGAGGAGCACGCCGACCGGAACCCCGAACGCGAGCCCGAGCACGGCCACGAACCAGGGACTACGCAGGGCGTGGACCCTTCTCGGCTCGCGAACGTGCTGCTCGGCCACCTGCAAGTGAACTCCCCGGGTCGTCGGGCGGGCGAAGGCTAACAGCGATGGAGGTCATCGCAACCCTCTCGCCCGTCGAGAGGACCGCCCTCGCGGCTCATCGGCACGCCGGGTTCAGAACATGAGGCGGGACGGCCGCTCCGAGGAGTCGACCGTCCCGCCGATCACCCGATCGGGTGGAAGAGAGCTACCAGACCTCAGCGGGTCCACTTGCTCCCGCGGGTCCACTTGCTGCCCCGGGTCCACTTGCTCCCGCGGACCGACCGACCCTCACGCTGCATGGTGGTGTTCATGGCGCCTCCCTCTGGACACGAAAAGACTGGCTGCGGCAGCCATCCACGCGCGGGGGCAGAGCGTCGTCGAATACGGACCGCGCGGAAGACAATGCTTCCCGTGATCGACGGCATCAAGCACCTCGGTGACGACACGCCGCGCGCGTACGTCATGTCGTGACCTTCCGCCACTCGGGTCGCACGAAGGGTCACGTAGCGGGGCGGTTCGACCGCTCAGGAGCGCGATCCCAGCCATGGCTGGCCGTCCCGACCGTCCACAGCGACGGGCCCGGCATCACGGGACCGGGTGACAGTCCGTCCACAATGTCCACAGTTCGTGTCCACAGGTGGTGGACAACCCCGACCGCCTGCTTGGCTCCTCCGCGTGCGCCCTCTCGACCGCGATCCGGAGCGGGGATCGACGCTCCCGTTCGTCCTGGTCTGCTGGGTCGTCGCGGCGCTGATGGCGTTCGGCGCCATCGCCGCCTCCGACGCCTTCCTCGAGCAGCAGGAGGTGCAGTCGGTCTGCGACAGCGCCGCCCTGGCGGCCGCCAACCAGGCGGACGAGGCGGCGGTCTACGCACGCGGCTTGGGGACCGAGCTCCCGCTCACCCGTGCCGCGGCCCAGGTGGCGGTCGCCGACCAGCTCGCCGACGGTGGGGTGCAGCTGGACGGCTGGTCGGCCGAGACCGACGGCGCCGAGGTGACCGTGCGCTGCACCCGCTACGTGCAGATAGCCTTCGACTGGCTGTTCCTCGGGGGCGAGCCCCTGGAGCGCACCGCCGTCGCCAGCGCGCGGGCACCCACGCTGCCCTGACCACGCCGGGAAGGGCGACGGCCCCCGACCTGCTGGTCGGGGGCCGTCGTACCGGGCGTGGCGGGTGAAGGATTCGAACCTTCGAAGGCTAAGCCGACGGATTTACAGTCCGCTCCCATTGGCCACTCGGGCAACCCGCCGTGCGGTGCGTGCTGCTCGGTACGCGGGAGAGACTACAAGACGCGGGGACCGGTGGTGACGGGTCCCCGCGACGAGTCCCGGGAGCGCAACCGCCCCCCACGGAGAGGAAGACATGGCCGACGCATCGTTCGACGTCGTGAGCAAGGTGGACCGCCAGGAGGTCGACAACGCCCTGAACCAGGCCGGCAAGGAGCTGTCGCAACGCTTCGACTTCCGCGGCACCAACGCCACCATCGCCTGGGCCGGCGAGGAGGGGGTCACCCTCCAGGCCGACACCGAGGAGCGGGTCGCGGCCGCGCTGGAGGTGTTCAAGGAGAAGCTGATCAAACGCGGCATCTCGCTGAAGGTGCTCGACGCCGGAGAGCCGCAGTCCTCCGGGAAGAGCTACAAGATCGGCGCGACGATCAAGCAGGGCATCGAGTCCGACGTCGCCAAGAAGATCGCCAAGCTGATCCGCGACGAGGGCCCCAAGGGCGTCCAGGCGCAGATCCAGGGCGACCAGTTGCGGGTCAGCGGCAAGAAGCGCGACGACCTGCAGGCGGTGCAGCAGCTGCTGCGCGGAGCCGACCTCGACGTCGCTCTGCAGTTCGACAACTACCGCTGAGGCCATCGCCGGCCGGGACGGGGTGTCCGACCCGGCCGGCAGAGCACGCGACAGCCGCAGCGCGCAGGTCCGGCGATCCGCTCCTGGAGGTGCGCCACGACCTGCGCGCCGGCGTCGGCCTCGCCGATGGTCGTGCACAGCGCGGCGCGCACCGGCAGCCAGTGCGGCCCGGTCCCGGACGGCATGAGGGTGGCCTGGAAGGGATGTCGGCGCTCTGGGGCGTCTTCCCCCGACCGCTGTGGGACCCGGCGGGCTGCCGGCGCAGCGCCTGGACATCCGTGTGGCCGACCTCGTTGACGTCGCCGTCACCCAGGTGTGACGGAGGCACCCCGCGATCAGGTCCACGCGGGCACGCTCCGCGCCGGACGCGCCCGTACCCGGCAGCTGCGACCCGGGTCAGCCCCGACCGAGCTCGCGGGCCAGCTGCTCCAGCCGGGCGATCCGCGCCGGCATGGGCGGGTGGCTGGCGAACAGCGACGCCATGCCCTGTCCCCGGAACGGGTTGGCGATCATCAGGTGGCTCTGGGTGACCAGCCGGTCCTCCTGCGGCAGCGGGCGGGCGGCGGTGCCGCGATCGATCACCCGGAGCGCGTCGGCCAGGGCCAGCGGGTCCTGCGACAGCGCGGCTCCGGAGGCGTCGGCCTGGTACTCCCGGCTGCGGCTGACCGCCATCTGGACCACGCCCGCGGCGAGAGGGCCGAGCAGCACGAGCAGCAGCCCGCCCAGGACGTTGCCGCCCCCGCGGTCCTCGTCGGACCGACCGCCGAACAGCGACGCGAACATCGCCATGTGCGCCAGGTACGTGATCACCGTGGCCATGGCGCCGGCCACGCTGCTGATGAGGATGTCGCGGTTGTAGACGTGCGAGAGCTCGTGGGCCAGGACGCCGCGCAGCTGCCGACGGTCGAGCAGCTCGAGGATGCCCTGGGTGACGCAGACCGCCGCGTTGCGCGGGTTGCGCCCGGTGGCGAACGCGTTGGGCTGGGCGGTCGGGCTGACGTAGAGCCGGGGCATCGGCTGCCGCGCCTCGGTCGCGAGCTCGCGCACGATCGAGTAGAGCTGCGGCGCCTGCGTCTCGGTGACCGGGAAGGCCCGCATCGACCGCAGGGCCAACGTGTCGGACTCGAGGTACGCGTACCCGTTCACGCCCAGCGCGACCACGAGGGCGACGAGCAGCCCGGTCCGGCCGCCCACGAGCGCGCCGGCCAGAAGGATGAGGCCCCCCATGAGCCCCAGCAGCAGGGCGGTCCTCAGTCCGTTGGTCCAGCGCTGCACGTCCGGTCCAACGCCCTCCCCCGACCGCCCGTTCCCCGCCACGGATCCGGCTGTCATCCGCGGAATGAGCCGGGGACCGACGCCGTTGCCACCCTCGAACGCGGTGGAATCCTCCCCGCTGCCCAGCGTGTCCGGTTGCACATCCCGTGCGCGGAACCCGCACGTAACCTCGTCCGGTGGAGGTAGACCGCTGATGACTGGCACCAACCCGACCGTCGCGCCCTCGGAATCGAACGGCGCACTGGCCACCACGGTGTCCAGCTCCGCTCCCGGCGGACTCGTCAAGAGCGTCGTCGAGCTCGACCGCGTCGTCATCCGGCTGGCGGGTGACTCCGGTGACGGCATGCAGCTCACCGGCAACCGGTTCACCAGCGAGACGGCGTCCTTCGGAAACGACCTGAAGACGCTGCCGAACTTCCCCGCCGAGATCCGGGCGCCGACGGGAACCTTGCCCGGCGTCAGCTCCTTCCAGCTGCAGTTCGCCGACCACGACGTCATGACGCCGGGCGACGCGCCCGACGTCCTCGTCGCGATGAACCCCGCGGCCCTCAAGGCGAACCTCTCCGAGCTGCCCGGCGGCGGCCTGCTGATCCTCGACTCCGACGAGTTCACCCCGCGCAACCTGGCCAAGGTCGGTTACGCGACGAACCCCATCGAGGACGGCTCCCTGGAGGGCTGGCAGACCGTCAGCGTCCCGCTGACCTCCATGACGACGGATGCGCTCAAGGACTCCGGCCTGGGCAAGAAGGAGGCCGAGCGCAGCAAGAACATGTTCACGCTCGGGCTGCTGAGCTGGATGTACCACCGGCCGACCGAGGGCACCGTCCGCTTCCTCGAGCGCCAGTTCCGCCGCAAGCCCGAGATCGCGGCGGCGAACATCGCCGCCTTCCGCGCCGGCTACAACTACGGCGACACCACCGAGGCGTTCGCGGTCTCCTACGAGATCAAGCCCGCCCCGATGCGGCCGGGCCGCTACCGCAACATCTCGGGGAACCAGGCGCTCGCCCTCGGGCTCGTCGCCGCCGGGCAGCGCTCGGGCCTCCCCGTCTTCCTGGGCGCGTACCCGATCACCCCGGCGTCGGACATCCTCCACGAGCTGTCCCGGCACAAGGCCTTCGGCGTGCGCACCTTCCAGGCCGAGGACGAGATCGCCGGCATCGGTGCGGCCCTGGGCGCCTCCTTCGGTGGCGCGCTGGGCATCACCACCACCTCGGGCCCCGGTGTGGCGCTCAAGGCGGAGACCATCGGCCTGGCGGTCATGACCGAGCTGCCGCTGGTCATCGTGGACGTCCAGCGCGGCGGCCCGTCGACCGGTCTGCCCACCAAGACCGAGCAGTCGGACCTGCTGCAGGCCATGTTCGGCCGCAACGGTGAGGCGCCGATCCCGGTCATCGCCCCCCGCTCCCCCGGCGACTGCTTCGACGCCGCCGTCGAGGCCGCACGCATGGCGCTGACCTACCGCACGCCGGTCATGCTGCTGTCGGACGGCTACCTCGCCAACGGCGCCGAGCCGTGGGCGATCCCGGATGCCGACTCCCTGCCCGACCTGACGTCCGCGGTCGCGTTCGCCACCGAGCCGAACGGTGAGGACGGCGAGTTCCTCCCGTACCTGCGCGACCCGGAGACCCTGGCCCGCGCCTGGGCCATCCCGGGCACCGCGGGGATGCAGCACCGCATCGGCGGGCTGGAGAAGGCCGACAAGACCGGCAACATCTCCTACGACCCCGCCAACCACGACTTCATGACCCGGACCCGGCAGGCGAAGATCGACGGCATCGCGGCGTCGATCCCGCTGACCGACGTCGATGACCCCGACGGCGACGCCCGCGTGGCCGTCATCGGCTGGGGCTCCACCTACGGCCCGATCGGCGCCGCCGCCCGGCGGATCCGCAGCTCGGGCCGGAAGGTGGCCCAGATCCACCTGCGGCACATCAACCCGTTCCCCGCCGACCTCGGCGAGGTCCTGGCCCGCTACGACCGGGTGATCTGCCCGGAGATGAACCTCGGGCAGCTGTCCCTGCTGCTGCGGGCGAAGTACCTCGTGGACATCGAGAGCCACACCCAGGTGCGCGGACTGCCCTTCCGCGCGGCCGAGCTGGCCGCCGTGATCCAGGACGCCATCGACACCGTGAACCCCGCCGCCGTGAACCCAGCTGTGAACGGAGCACTCCAGTGACCACCGTCGAACTCGGCATGCCCGACGCGCCGACCCCCATCGACGCCGCCATCGCCCGCTCGCTCGAGCAGCACGGTCCGAAGGTGACCGAGCTCAAGGGCAAGGACTTCAAGACCGACCAGGAGGTGCGCTGGTGCCCCGGCTGCGGTGACTACGTCATCCTCAACGCCGTCCAGAGCTTCCTGCCCAGCCTCGGCATCGCCCGCGAGGACATGGTCATCGTGTCCGGCATCGGTTGCTCGTCGCGCTTCCCGTACTACATGAACACCTACGGGATGCACTCGATCCACGGACGCGCCCCGGCGATCGCGACCGGCCTGGCCGCCTCCCGCCCCGACCTGTCGGTGTGGGTCGTGACCGGTGACGGCGACGCGCTGTCCATCGGCGGCAACCACCTGATCCACGCGCTGCGGCGGAACGTCGACATGACGATCCTGCTGTTCAACAACCGGATCTACGGCCTCACCAAGGGGCAGTACTCGCCCACGTCCGAGGTGGGCAAGGTCACCAAGTCCACCCCGATGGGCTCGCTGGACCACCCGTTCAACCCGGTCTCGCTGGCCATCGGCGCCGACGCCACCTTCGTCGGGCGTGCGATGGACTCCGACCGCAAGGGCCTCACCGAGGTGCTGCGGCAGGCGGCCGAGCACAAGGGCACGTCGCTGGTGGAGATCTACCAGAACTGCAACATCTTCAACGACGGCGCGTTCGAGCTGCTCAAGGACCCGGCGACCGGCCCGATGTGGACGGTCCCGCTCGTCCACGGCGAGCCGCTGGTGTTCGGTCCCGGTGGCGCGTCGTGCGTGGTCCGCGACGACTTCGGTGGACTGCGGATCGCCGAGACCAACCAGGTCGACGCCTCCGAGATCGTCGTGCACGACGCCACCCGCGAGGACCCGTCCTACGCGTTCGCGCTGTCGCGGCTGTCCACCCAGGACCTGCGGTACACGCCCATGGGCGTCTTCCGGAAGGTCCAGAAGCCCAGCTACGAGGCGATGATGTCCGAGCAGCTCGACGAGGCCCGCCTGCAGGGCCCGGGCGATCTGGACGCGCTGCTCGCCGGCGGCGACACCTGGGAAGTGAAGGCCTGAGTTCCTAGGCCGGCACTGCGGGCCCGTCCTCCCTCGGAGGGCGGGCCCGCAGTGTTTCCGCGGGCTGCTCGCCCAGCACCGAGGTGAGCACGATCAGCGCCTCGCGCAGCTCGGTGCGAGGAGGGGCGGCGAAGCCCAGCACCACTCCGGAGCGGACGCCGGCGTCAGGCCCGGCGCCGAGGTGCCGGGCCAGCCCGTCGAGCGCCACGCCGTGTGCCGCCGCCGCCTCGACCACCGCCGTCTCCTCCTGCGGGCCGGCCAGGGGCACGAACACGTGCGCGCCGGCAGCGTCTCCCTCGGCCACCAGCCCGGCCGCGGCGACGGCGGCGCGCACCAGTTCGCGGCGGGTTCCCAGCTCGCGCCGCAGGCGCCGCAGGTGCCGGGCGAGGTCCCCCGAGGTCGCCAGGGCCGCCAGCACCCGCTGGCCGGCGCGTGGCGGCCGCATGCCGGTGCGGGTTCGGCGCTCCAGCAGCCGGTCTCGCACGGGCGGCGGAGCCACCAGCCAGCCCACCCCGAGCGTCGGGCTGACGATCTTGCTCGCCGTGCCGAGGTGCACCACGACATCGGGGCCGAGGGCACCGAGCAGCGGCAACGGCGCGACGTCGTAGCGCAGTTCGCCGTCGTAGTCGTCCTCGAGGACCCACCAGCCCTCTGCCCGCGCCCGGGCCACCAGCGCCAGCCGCCGGGCGGCGGACATCCGGCGGCCCAGGGGGTACTGGTGGGCCGGAGTGCAGTAGACGGCGGCGACGTCCGCCGGCACCGCATCCACGACCAGCCCGTCGGAGTCCACCGGCACGGGGACGACCTCGGCTCCGGCGTCGCGCAGCGCACCCACCACGCGCTGGTAGCCCGGGTTCTCGACGGCCACCCGGCTGCCGCGCGGCAGGATCGAGACGACCTCGGCGACGGCCGCGGAGGTGCCGGTGGTGGCCAGCACGTCGGCCGGGACCGCGGCCAGGCCGCGGTGCCGAAGCAGGTGCTCGGCCACCGCCGAGCGGAAGGCGGGCTCCCCGGCGGGCTCGGGTCGCCGGTCCGGCGGACCGTCACCCGCGGCACGCCACGCCCGCCGCCACGCCGTCCGGTCGAGCACCTCCAGGCACGGGGAGCCCGCCCGCAGGTCGATGAGCTCCGGAGCGGTGGAGTCGGGTGCGACCGCTCGCGACGGCGGAGCGGGGGCCGCCGGCGGGGCGTCCAGGACGAAGGTGCCCGCGCCCCGGCGCCCGCCGGCCCATCCCTCGGCGAGCAGCTGGTCGTAGGCGGCGGAGGTGACGGTGCGGCTGACCCGCAGCGCGGCGGCGAGCTCCCGGGTGGAGGGCAGCCGGTCACCGGGGCGGAGCGCGCCTTCGGCGGTGGCCGCCCGCAGCGCATCGGCGAGCTGCACCGGCAGCGGCGTCGGCGACGTGCGGTCGAGCAGGACCGGCGGGACGTCGACCACGGTGCACCCCCCGGCTCCGACGACGGTGGCCTGCTGGAAAGGTAGCCGATTGGCCATTCCAGAGGGCCACTCTGCCGTCCAGGATCGGTCTCGTGGACACCGACATCCCCCTCTCCCCCACACCGCGCAGCACCGTCCGCCGGGGCGCGAGACGCGCGCGCAGCGACCGCGCCGACCTCTACGCGGTGCTGGACGCCGGGCTGATCGGTCACCTGGGCGTGGTGGTCGACGGCGCTCCGGTCGTGCTGCCCACCGGGTACGGCCGGCGGGGCGGCACCCTCTACCTGCACGGCTCCACCGGTGCGGCCTCATTGCGGGCCTCGGCTGGGATGGCCGTCTCGTTCACGGTGACCCACCTGGACGGGATCGTCTACGCCCGGTCCGCCTTCCACCACTCGGTGAACTACCGGTGCGCGATCGTGCACGGCAGGGCCCGCCTCGTCACCGACGAGGCGGAGCGGCTGCTGGGGCTGGAGGCGCTGACCGAGCAGCTGGCGCCCGGCTCGTGGACGGCGACCCGCCGGCCCGACCGCAAGGAGCTCGCGGCGACAGCGGTGCTGGCGCTGGACCTGACCGAGGCCAGCGTGAAGATCCGCACCGGACCACCCGGCGACGACGAGGCCGATCTGGCGCTCCCCGTGTGGGCGGGGGTCCTGCCCCTGCGGACGGTCGCCGGCGAGCCCGAGCCGTGCCCCCTGCTGCCCGCGGGCGAGCCGGTGCCGCCGAGGGTGCGCGAGCGGCGGCTCAGCTCCCGGGTGTGATCCGCAGCAGTTCGTCGTCCTCGCCGTTGTCGGTGACGGCGTAGAGGGCGCCGTCCCCGCCCTGCTGGACGGTACGGATGCGGCCGTGGGTCCCGTCGAGCTCCGGCAGCCGGAACTGCTCGACGACGGCGCCCGCGTCGTCCAGGCGCAGCGCGAGCACGCCCTGGTCCTTGAGCAGCGCCACGAGCAGCGCCCCGTCCAGGGCGGCCCACTGCTCCCCCGACACGAACGTGGCGCCGCTGGTGGCCAGCGTCGGCTGCCCGGAGGACCACACGGCCTCCACGGCGCCCGGGATCGCCGGATCGGTCATCGGGACGCTCTCGTCGTAGGAGCCGCCGCCGTCGGGGTTCCAGCCGTAGTTGGCGCCCGCGCGCAGCAGGTTCACCTCGTCGTCGCGGTCCGGGCCGTGCTCGACGGAGAAGACCTGCCCCGAGCCGGGGCGCACGGCGAGGCCCTGCACGTTGCGGTGGCCGGTGGTCCAGACCGCCACCTCCCCCGACGCCACGTCGGCCCGCAGCACCTTGCCACCGAGCGAACGCGGGTCCTGCGCGACGGTCCCCTCGGCGGAGTCACCGGTGCCGATCAGCAGGGCGCCGTCGGGGGCGAACTCCAGCCGGCAGCCGCCGTGCCGCCCGCCGCGGTCGTTGACGGGGAGGCCCGCCGCCACGGGCCCGGGTACGCGCTCGGCCGACGACCAGTCGTCGGCCACCGTCCACGCCACCACCCGGACGTCGCCCGCGACGTCGCCCTGGCAGCTGTAGAGCCGGCGGTTCCGGTCGAACGCCGGATCCAGGGCCAGCCCCATGAGCCCGGTCTCCCCCAGCGCGAAGAGGTCGTCGAGATCGGCGGCCACCTCGCGCACGGCGCCGTCGGGCAGGACAGCGGTGAAGTCACCGGCCCGCTCGTCGACCAGCAACGTGCCGTCCGGGGCCTGCGCGACGTCCCAGGGATGGTGCAGGCCGTCGGTGACCACCTCGACCCGGAGTTCCGGGGTGGACGGAGGTGGTGGGGCGTCGTCGACCTGCAGGTCGGCCGACGAGCAGCCGGCGAGGAGCAGCCCCGCCACCATGCAGGGACCCGCCACGAGCTCGCGAGCGGCGGGGGGCATGGTGGTCCTTCCGGTCAGCTCGTGCGGGTGACCACGTACTCGCAGAGCGCGGACAGGGCGTCGCGCACGTCGCCGGCCGGGACGTCGGCCAACCGCGCACGGGCCCGGTCGGCGTACTCGCGCAGCACGTCGTTCGCGCGAGCCAGGGAACGGGAGGAGCGCAGCAGTTCCAGCGCCTCGGCATGCTCGGCGTCGTCGGTGACCGGAGAGGCGACGAGCTCGCGGAGCCGGGCCTCGGCCGGGTCGTCGCCGGCGAGGGCGAAGAGCACCGGCAGGGTCGCGATGCCCTCGCGGAGATCGGTGCCCGGCAGCTTGCCGGAGGCGCCGTCGGTGACGATGTCGAGCAGGTCGTCCGACAGCTGGAAGGCCACGCCGACCTCCTCCCCGAAGGCGGTGAGCGCCTCGACGAGCGCGGGGTCGAGGCCGGCGAACGAGGCACCGAACCGGGCGGAGGTCGCCACGAGCGAACCGGTCTTGTCGGCGAGCACCTGCAGGTAGTGGGCGACCGGGTCCTCGCCGGGCTGGGCGCCGACGGTCTCCTGGATCTGACCGGTGACCAGCCGCTCGAAGGTCCGGGCCTGCACGCGGACGGCGTCGGGCCCGAGGTCGGCGAGGATGTCGGACGCCCGCGCGAAGAGCAGGTCACCGGTGAGGATCGCGACGCTGTTGCTCCACCGGCTGTTCGCGCTGGGGGCGCCGCGGCGGACGGCGGCCTCGTCCATGACGTCGTCGTGGTACAGCGTGGCCAGGTGGGTGAGCTCGCAGACCACCGCACCCTCGGTGACCTGCGGTGCCGTCGCGTCCCCGAGCTGGGCGGCCAGCAGCGCCAGCATCGGGCGGAAACGCTTGCCCCCCGCCGCCATGAGGTGGCCCGCGGCCTCACGCACGAACGGGTGCTCGCTGCCGACGGCGACGGCGAGCCGCGACTCGACCCGGAGCAGCCCCTCGGCGAGCGCCTCGCCGAGCTCGCCCTCGGGGAGCCAGGGGCCGATGGTCGACGCCGGCGCGGAGATCCGGTGCCAGACCTCGGTGGGAGTGCCGTCGGTCGCGGCACGGGCTCCGGTCATCAACCGACGAAGATAGCCGCCCGCTCGGCGAGGTCGAGCACCGCCCCGGGCAGGATGCCCAACGCCAGCGTCGCGGTCGCCGTGACCGCCAGCACCAGCGTCGTCGGAACCCCGGCCACGCCGACCGTGGGACCGTCGGCCGCCGGCTCGGAGAAGTACATGAGCACGATGACCCGCAGGTAGAAGAAGGCGGCCACAGCGCTGGCCACCAGGGCGACCACGGCCAGCGGCCAGGCGCCCTGCTCGATGGCCGCCCGGAACACCGCGAACTTCCCGGTGAAGCCCGCGGTGAGCGGGATCCCGGCCAGGGCGAGCAGGAACAGCGCCATCACCGCGGCCGTCAGCGGCGAACGCGCACCGAGGCCGGCCCACTGCGCCAGGTGGGTCGCCTCGCCGTCGCCGTCCCGCACGAGGGTGAGGACGGCGAAGGCGCCGAGCGTGGTCAGCCCGTAGGTGAGCAGGTAGAACATCGTGGCCGCGAGGCCCGAGCCCTCTCCCCCTGCACCCAGACCGAGCACGCCGGTGAGCAGGAAACCCGCATGGGCCACCGAGGAGTAGGCCAGCATCCGCTTGAGGTCGGTCTGGGTGAGGCCGAGCACGGCGCCGACGACCATCGACACGATGGCCACCGCGTAGATCAGCGGGCGCCAGGTCCACTCGGCGGTGCCGAAGGCGACGTAGAGCAGCCGCAGGATCGCGCCGAACGCCGCGACCTTGGTGCAGGCCGCCATGAACGCGGTGACCGGCGTGGGAGCGCCCTGGTAGACGTCGGGGGTCCAGGTGTGGAACGGCGCCACGCTGGCCTTGAAGAGCAGACCCACGATCAGCAGGCCCAGGCCGAGGACGAGCAGCACGTCGCCACCACCGTCCAGGCCGGCCTCGCGGATGTCCCGCAGTCGGACGCTCCCGGTGGCGCCGTAGACCAGGGCGAGGCCGTAGAGGAAGAAGGCGGAGGCGAAGGCACCGAGCAGGAAGTACTTGACCGCGGCCTCCTGCGAGAGCAGCCGGCGGCGGCGGGCCATGCCGCTGATCAGGTACAGCGGGAGGCTCAACACCTCCAGGGCCACGAACATGACGAGCAGGTCGTTGGCCGCGACGAAGAGCATCATGCCGCCGATGGCGAACGTGGCCAGCGGGTAGACCTCGGTCTGCACCCGGGTGTCGGTCATCAGCTCGCGGTCGCGCGGGCTGCCGGCCGGCACCGCCGCGCTGGCGACGAACGCCGACTTCGCCGGGTCGAGTGCACGCTCGGCGAACAGCAGGATCGACAGCGCGCCCAGGCCGGCGATCGTGGCCTGCAGGAAGAGCGCGGCGCCGTCGACCGCGAGCGCCCCGCCCGCGGTCACCTCGTGGTCGGAGTCGCCGGCCGCGACCAGCAGGGTGGCGCCCAGCGCCCCGACCGTGCCGACGAGGGCCAGGGCCACCTGCACCGGATGGCGGATCGCGCGCGGTGCGAACGCCTCCACCAGCACCCCGATGCAGGCCGCACCCAGCACCAGCAGCAGCGGGGCGAGTGCTGGGAAGGAGAGGTCGGGCACCTCGATCATCGGTCCGTTCCTCCGGAGTCGGTGCCGACGTCGCTCAGGGTGGCGCTCACGGCGGGCTCAATCAGGTTCAGCAGCGGCTGCGGATACACGCCCAGCCCGATGATCAGCGCGATCAGCGGGGCGACGACGGCGAGCTCGCGGCGGTCGAGGTCGCGCACCCGCAGCGCCGACCGGGTGGGCGCGGCGGCGACCGCGGTGGCTCCTCCGCCGCCGGTGGTGCGCGGAGCGGCCGGCTCGTCCTCGGCGGGCGCGAGGAGCACACCGCGGGGCGGGCCGTGCATGGTGCGCTGGTACATCAGCAGGATGTAGAGCGCGGCCAGGATGATGCCGGCGGTCGCGACGATCGTGAAGACGGGGCGCTCCGGGAACGAGCCGATGAGCACCAGGAACTCGCTGACGAAGCTGTTGGTGCCCGGCAGCGCCAGCGACGCGAGGCCCGCGACGAGGAAGGCACCGGCCAGCTTCGGGGCGTGCGCGGCGACGCCGCCGTAGTCGCCGATCTCCCGGGAGCCGCCCCGGGCGATGAGCATCCCGACGACGAGGAACAGCAGGCCGGTCGCGATGCCGTGGTTGACCATGTAGAGCACCGCGCCCGTGCCCGCCTCGGTGGTGAAGGCGAAGATGCCCAGCGCGATGAAGCCGAAGTGCGAGATCGACGTGTAGGACACCAGCCGCTTCATGTCGCTCTGCCCCATGGCCAGCAGCGCGGCGTAGAGGATGCCCGCCACGGCGAGCACGAGGACGAACGGTGCGAAGAACCGCGAGGCGTCGGGGAACAGCGGCAGGCAGTACCGCAGGAAGCCGAAGGTGCCCACCTTGTCCAGGACGCCGACCAGCAGCACCGCCCCGCCGATGGGGGCCTCGGCGCCGGAGTCGGGCAGCCAGGTGTGCAGCGGCACCAGCGGGGCCTTGATGGCGAACGCGACGAAGAAGCCGAGGAAGAGCAGCTTCTGCACGTCGGGGTCGATGTCCAGCTGCCGCAGGGCGTCGAAGGCGAAGGTGCCCTCGCCGAGCTGGCTGGTGCTCACGACGTAGAGCCCGATGACGGCGGCCAGCATGACCAGCCCGCCGACCAGGCTGTAGAGGAAGAACTTGACGGCCGCGTACTGCCGGCGCGGCCCGCCGAAGCTGCCGATCAGGAAGTACATCGGGACGAGCATCGCCTCGAAGAAGACGTAGAACAGCAGCACGTCGGTGGCCGCGAAGACCCCGACCATCATCGCCTCGAGCAGCAGCAGCCAGGCGAAGAAGAGCCGTGGCGGCCGCGGTCCGGCGTCCGCCTCGTGCCAGGACGCGCCGACGACCACCGGCACCAGGACGCCGATGAGCAGCAGCATCACCAGGGCGATGCCGTCGACCCCGAGGGCGAACTCCGCGCCGAAGTCGGGGATCCAGGAGATCGACGACGTCAGCTGGAACCGGTCGCCGCCGGGATCGAAGGCGATCGTGGCCAGGACCGCCAGCACCAGGACGACGAGGCTGACCCCGAGTGCCACCTGCTTGGCGAGCAGGGACCGGTCGCGCGGCAGCGCAGCGACGACCGCGGCGCCGACGGCGGGCAGCACGATCATCGCCACCAGGTAGAGGGACGCGCTCACGGTCGGGGCACCACCGTCTCGGGGGTCGGGCAGGTCCCTTATACACAAATCAACCTCCCAACGAAACGAAAAA
>NZ_POQU01000034.1 GCF_002938425.1 Blastococcus atacamensis
CCCGCATCGAGCCAGGCCTCCCCGCCGATCCCGGTGACGAGCGCGAACCGGCCGCGCCCCACGAGGTCGAGGGTCGACACCCGGTGGCCGCCCCGCGTGACCCAGATGTGCGGGATCTTGGCGCCGGGCCAGGTCGTGGGCTGGGCGTAGAGCTCGGGGTCCCGGCGGAACTCGGGCATGGGGGTGCCGTCGGGGACGATGGCGGAGGAGGCGTAGCGGTGGTTGTGCTCCACGCCGTGGGCGTCGAACTCGTAGGCCTTGTAGGCGATCGCCTCGCGCAGCGCGGTCCGCACCTTCTCCCCCTCGGGCCCGGGTGCCTTGCGGAGAGCGAGCTGCGCCTCCAGCTTCTCGACGTCGATGGTGTCGGACAGGTCCAGCGCGGCGATGATCTTCCCGGTGTCGGCGATGCTCTGGTTGGCCCGCTCCACGATCTGGCGGCCGACCGGGGCGCGCTCGGCGTCGTAGGACTCCAGCAGCGCCGGGGACGCCGCCCCGGAGATCACGTGCGCGAGCTTCCAGGCCAAGTTGTAGGAGTCCTGGATCGAGGTGTTGAAGCCCAGCCCGTTCGTCGGCGGGTGGCGGTGGATGGCGTCCCCGGCGCAGAAGACCCGTGCCTTGCGATCGTGGTGGCGAAGTGGTGGTTGACCGTCCACGGTGAGCGCGGCTTCACCCGCATCTCGAAGTCGTCGGTGCCGACGAGCTTGACGGCGAGCTCCCGGACGACGTCGTCGGTGAGCTCGGGCGGCCCGGCGGCGACCTCGTAGCCCCACATGAGCATCCACTCGTCCCAGGGCTTGATCATGCGCAGCACGCCCAGCCCGACGCCCTCCTTCTCGGCGCCCGGCTGCAGCATCCAGTAGAGGACGGCGGGCCGGTGGGCGACGAACCGCGAGAGGTCGGCCTCGAAGACGATGCTCAGCGCCCCGGCGACGGCCCCGGTCCCTCGAACGGCAGGTCCAGGTCGGCGGCGACCATGCTGTGGGCACCGTCGGCCCCGATCAGGTACTTCGACCGGATCGTGTACTCCGCACCGCTGAGCCGGTCGCGGACCGTGGTCGTGACGCCTTCGTCGTCCTGCACGTGGCTGAGGTACTCGGTGTCGAACCGCACGCGGGCGCCGCGGTCCTGCGCCGCCTGGACCAGCAGGGGCTCGGTGATCGTCTGCGGGGCGTCGAGCATCGTGGTCGGGCTCTGCAGCTCGTAGTCGGCATGGCGCACGGTGTCGGTGCCCCACGAGGGGATCCGGCCCAGTTCCTCGCCGGCCAGGCTGGTGCAGAAGGTCGTGTTCCCCATGTACTCCCACGGGGTCGCCTCGCTCATCAGCCGGTCTTCGAGGCCCATGTCGCGCAGCGTCTCCATGGTGCGCTGGTTGGTGATGTGCGCGCGGGGGGTGTCGGAGAGCCGGCCGTACTTCGTGATGAGCAGCGCCGAGGTCCCGTACGTGGCGAGGAAGAGGACCGCGGACGCTCCGGCGGGCCCCGACCCCACGACCAGCACGTCCGTCGTGACGGCGGCGGGGCTCGTGGACGTGGACGGATCAGTCATGACGTCCTCTCGGGGGACCGACGCAGGCAGGGACTCACGGGTAGTTGAGGAATTGACGGCCGTCGCCGTCGGTGTGTCGAGGGCCACACGGCGTGGCGCCGCCTACCCCCGGCTCACCGCGCGCCTGCCGGAGGGAATCGCCGGTGGCCACCGACGTTGCACAGCGGTGAGCCGCCCGCGGCCTGCCGAGGAGGAGCGACCATGGCTGTGCCGTCCGCGGCAGGAACCGGCCTGCGCATGGGCACGCCCCAGGCACGCTGGGTGCTGCTGGCGACAGTCCTCGGCTCAGGCGTGGCCATGCTCGACGCGACGGTCGTCAACGTCGCCCTCGAACGGATCGGGCGCGACCTCGGCGCGGACTTCGCCGGGCTGCAGTGGACGGTCAACGCCTACACGCTCACGCTCGCCGCGCTCATCCTGCTGGGTGGGTCGCTGAGCGACCGCTACGGGCGCCGCCGGATCTTCGTCGTCGGCGTGTGCTGGTTCGCCGCGGCCTCCCTGCTGTGCGGCCTGGCCCCCGACATCGGCACCCTGGTCGCCGCGCGCGCCCTCCAGGGGGTCGGCGGAGCCCTGCTGACGCCGGGCAGCCTGGCCATCATCTCGGCCTCCTTCTCCGGCCCCGACCGGGCAGCCGCGGTGGGGGCCTGGTCCGGGCTCTCCGGCGTCGCCGGCGCGATCGGGCCCTTTGTCGGGGGATGGCTGGTGGAGTGGAGCTGGCGGGCGGTCTTCCTCGTCAACGTGCCGCTGGCCGTCCTGGTGGTCGCCGTCGCGGCCCGCCACGTCCCGGAGTCGCGGAACCCTGCGGCCGCGAGCCAGCTGGACTGGACGGGGACGGCGCTGGTCGCCGCCGGCCTCGGCGCGCTCACCCACGCCCTCACCGCCGCCGGCGACCAGGGAGCCGGGCCGGGGGTGTGGCTGAGCGCCGCGGCCGGTGGTCTCGCCCTGGCGGCCTTCGTCCTGGTCGAGCGGCGGTCCCGGCACCCCCTGGTCCCACTGGCGCTGTTCGCCGACCGGCAGTTCACCGCGGCGAACGCCGCCACGCTGTTCGTCTACGCCGCCCTCGGTGCCCTCTTCGTGCTGCTGGTGCTGCACCTGCAGGTGGTCGCCGGGTTCAGCCCGCTGCTGGCCGGGACCGCACTGCTCCCGGTGACGGTGCTGATGCTGCTGTTCTCCGCACGCGTCGGTGCGCTGGCCCAGCG
This sequence comes from Blastococcus atacamensis, assembly GCF_002938425.1. Classification (GTDB taxonomy): domain Bacteria; phylum Actinomycetota; class Actinomycetes; order Mycobacteriales; family Geodermatophilaceae; genus Blastococcus; species Blastococcus atacamensis. The sequence goes on from NZ_POQU01000034.1 coordinate 2,745, forward strand.
GATCGGCCCGCGCGCCCTGCTCACCGCCGGACCCCTGGTGTCGGCCGGCGGCGTGCTGCTGACGCTGCGGATCGGCCCGGATGCCTCCTACCTGGGCGACGTGCTGCCCGCGGTGGTCCTCTTCGGATCCGGCCTCACCCTGCTGGTCGCCCCGCTGACCGCCACCGTGCTGGACTCCGCCGCAGACCGGTTCGCGGGCGTCGCCTCCGGGGTCAACAACGCCGTGGCGCGAGCCGCCGGTCTCCTCGCGGTCGCCGTCGTGCCCGTGGCCGCCGGCCTGGGCGGGAGCGACCACACCGACCCGACGGCGTTCGCTGCCGGCTTCCGCACCGCGACGCTGATTCTGGCCGGCCTGCTGGTCACCGGAGCGCTGGTCGCGGTCGCGTTCGTCCGGCGTCCGCTGGGTGGCGCACCGCTCACGCCGCCGGGGACGGAGTCGGCACCGGTCGTCGTCCGCCCGACCCCCTCCTGAGCCGGTCCCGACCGACGGCCGCAACCTGCGTCTACAACGTCGTGGGCAGGCCGAGTGCGGCGAACAGCTCGCAGTCGAGGTTCAGGAAGCTGGAGATGTGGGCGATCCGGCCGTCCTCCATCTCCAGCACGTGCAAGCCCCACGGCACATGACCACCGCCCTCGGTCGGGCGGTACTGCGCCACCGCAGGCGTCCCGTTGGCCGACGTCTGGATCAACTTCGAGCCCTTGCAGCCGGCACCGGGCCCGAGCATCCAGGTGCCGATGTCCTCGCGGCCCTTCAGCCACATCTGGAACGGGGGCATGTGCTGGGTGGCGTCCTCGTGCAGCAGCTGCACGAACGCGTCGATGTCGTAGCGCTCGAAGGCGTCGAGATAGCGGGCGAGCAGCGCGCGGTCGTCGGAGTCCAGCGACCGCGGCGCGGGCCGGCCGTCGAGGTCGGCCAGGGTCGCGCGGGCCCGCTGCAGCGCGCTGTTGACCGAGGCCACCGTGGTGTCGAGCAGCTGGGCGACCTCCTCGGCCTTCCAGCGCAGCACCTCGCGCAGGATCAGCACCGCCCGCTGACGCGGCGGCAGGTGCTGCAGCGCGGCGACGAACGCCAGCCGCACCGACTCCTTGGCCACGGCCTGCTCGGCCGGGTCGCCGTCCTCGGGGATGACCTGGCGGTCGAGGACCGGCTCCACCCACGCCGAGGCCGGAAGGCGGCCGGCCAGCGACGCCTCCACCGGCGGGTACGGCGAGCCGGAGAGGTCCATCGGCAGCGCCCGCCGCTGTCGGCCGTTGAGCTGATCGAGGCAGACGTTGGTCGCGATCCGGTAGAGCCACGACCGCAGCGCCGACCGGCCCTCGAAATCGGCGATCCCCCGCCAGGCGCGGACCATCGTCTCCTGCACCGCGTCCTCGGCGTCGAAGATCGAACCGAGCATGCGGTAGCAGTAGCCGGTGAGCTCCCGACGGTGCTCGAGGAGCCGCGGATCGAGCTGTTCGGTCGGGCCGAGCGCGACGCTGGTCACCTGCATGCACCTCCGGGATCGATGTGCCGGTCAGCACACCACAGCCCACCGACGAAACGGGAGGGTCCGGGCGCTACTGGTAGCTGATCAGCTGAGGAGTCGGCGAGACCCGGGCGATCGTCTCAGCGGGCGAGAGCATCGGGACGTCCTCGTCGATGAAGTTCTTCCAGCCCCAGGCCAGCTCCGGCTGGGCACCGGCCCGCAGCGCGGCCCACGTGGCCAGCTTGTCCGCCGTCGCCCCTTGACCGTCGGCGTGGATCATGACCGCCAGCTCGTCCCGGGTCAGGTCCAGCCGTTCGCGACCGGGCAGCATCCGCAGCTGGAACTGGTGCAGCACCAGGAGCTTCTGCGGCAGCGCGTTCCCCATCGTGAGGTCGGCCAACCAGGTGATCACCGAGTTCACCTCGTCCACGGCGACCTGGCCGATCTCGGTGAGGTGGACGCCGTCGGGGCGCAGCCGCCACTCCGGGTCCAGCGCCAGGCCGACGTGCGGCAGCTCGAGCAGCTCCTCGTAGCGCTTGGCCTGCGCGAGGAAGTCGGTGCGCCCGGGCTGGAGGTCCAGGACGACGTAGAGCCCCGCCTTCCCCGCGGCCTCCACCCACGGGCGCAGCTGCTCGACCGGCGCCTCGTAGGAGTAGTCGCCGTCGCCCCCAGCGCCCGACGACGCGACGGTGGCGATGACCTCGAACGCCGGCACGACGGGGACGTCCACGGTCTCCTCGTAGGGAGCGGCCACCTCCTGCGCGCGGCTGATGGCGCCGGGGAGGTCCTGCTCCCCCAGCAGCCCCAGCGACGACGTCCCCGGATGTCCGTAGAGCGCCACCATCAACCGGCCCGGGAACAGCAGCTGGCCGCCGCCGGGCAGCTGCTCGCCCGTGGCCGCGGTCGCGGTCTTCCAGTCCAACCCGTCCTCGGCGGCGAAGCCGGCGCCGAGCGCGACGACGGCGGCGTCGGGCGTCTCCGCCAGGGCGGACACCACGTCGGCCGACGCCCGCGGATCGGCGCTTCCGCCGGTCAGCGCCACGCGCGCGCCGGCCGCCCGAGCGGTCGCGATCCCGGCCACCGACTTCCCCGTCGCCAGGACGACGGTGTCGGCCAGCGGCTCGGCCCGCTCGACCGACGGCAGCGAGTCCTCGGCCGGCGACCCGGATGCCTGGTCCCCCGTGAGCAGAGCGGTCAGGTCCTCGACGTCGAGTCCGGCGACGGCCGCGGCGTCGCCGTCGGCGAGCACCTCGTCCTCGCCGGCGAACTCCAGCCCGCTCGCCCGCCCCACCGCGTCGGCGGTCGCCGGCACGGCGAGGACCTCGGGGCCTCCGGAGGGCAGCTCCACCTCCCCGACCGCCAGCACGTCCGTGGCGCCCAGGCGGTCCAGTTCGTCGGACACGGAACCGGCGTCCGAGCCGACGAGGAGCAGCGGAACACCGAGCCCCACGGCCGCCGACGATCCCAGCAGCGTGCCCGCCCGGTCGTCGGCGCTCGCCACGACGGCGACGCCGGACCGCTGGAACAGGGCCCGGCTGGTGCTCACCGACGCGGCGGCGGGATCCTCGTCGGCCACCAGCGTGAGGTCCTCCTCCGGCGAGGAGAGGACGACGGTGGCGCCGTCGTCCCCGGGGCCGTCGTCGGTGCCGGTGCACGCGGCGAGGAGCCCGGCGGTGACCACGAGCGGCAGGGTGCGGGAGCGCACGGGCGCGGCCTCCGTCGGTCAGGGGAGCGGTGGACCGTCCGACCCTAGCGACGTCGGGCGCATGCACCCGCCAGGTCAGCGCCGGCCGAGCGCCCGCTCGACGTTCTGGACCATCCGGTCGAGCACCAGGATGGTGCGCTCGTACTCCTGCCGGGAGAGCCCGTCGGCGACGTGCCGCCGGACGCGCTCCACCGACCGGGCCACCCGGTCGTGCGCGAGGACGCCGTCGGGAGTGAGAGCCACACCGACCGGCCCGGTCACCACCCAGCCGCGGCCGATCAGCTCGGCGACGACCCCGGCCAGCTCGTCGGCGGCGCCGAAGTCGGCGAGGGCGGCGTGCAGCGCGGGCTCCTGGACCGGCCCCTCGGCGAGCGAGTGCAGGACCTGCCAGTGCCGCCGGGTCAGCTGCTCACCGGCGACGACGGCGTCGACGGCTTCGTCCAGGAGGGTGTCCAGCCGCTTCACCCACCAGCCGATCGGTCGTTCCGGATCCATCGGCGCACTATGTCACCGCGCGGCCGGCCCTAGCGGTTCCCGCGGTACGCCTCCGCCGCAGAACGAGCACCGATATCGGTTGGCCGCCCGTCGCACCCGGCAGGTAGACACAGTGCGTGGCCGACGTCTCCTCCCAGCTGCGCGCGTTCACCGTCGACGAGTGGCCGGCGGTCACCCGGGCCATGAGCTCGGTGTTCGGCCACGAGCCCGACGGCCCCTACCTGGAGGAGCCTCCGCCGGTCGCCGAGCTGGACCGGTCGCTGGGCATCGTCGAGGATGGCCGGGTCGTGGCGACGTCGGGCATCTACAGCATGCAGATGACCGTGCCGGGCGCCGTCGTGCCGATGGCGGGGGTCACCTGGGTGACGGTCTCCCCCACCCACCGGCGGCGCGGCGTGCTGACCGCCATCATGCGGCGCCAGCTGACCGAGCTGCACGAGCAGGAGCGGGAGCCGGTCGCCGCTCTCTGGGCGGCGGAGGCCTCGATCTACGGCCGGTTCGGCTACGGGGTGGGCAGCCGGCGCGGCGGGTGGACCGGGCAGCTCGAGCGCCTCCGGCTGCGCGGCGACGTCCATACCGGCAGCGGGCAGGTGCGCATGGTCGACGAGGACGCGTTCCGGGCGCCGGCAGCGGCCGTGCACGAGGCAGTGCGCCGCTTCGTGCCGGGCAACACCGCCCGCGACCAGCGCTGGTGGAACCGTGCGCTGCTCGACATCCCCCAACGGCGGCACGGCGCGACCGCCCGCCGGTTCGCGCTGCACACCGAGGACGACGGCTCGGTCACCGGCTACGTCACCTACCGCGTGAAGGCGCGCTGGACCGACGCCGGCGAACCCGACGGCGTCCTGAAGGTCGAGGACGTGCGCGCCACGACGCCGGCGGCCTACGCGGCGCTGTGGCAGTTCCTGCTCTCCCACGACCTGATGCGCACCCTCGAGGCGCCGAGCCTCTCGTCCGAGGACCCGCTGCCCCACCTGCTGCAGGACTTCCGCGCGCTCAACGCCCGGCCGGTCGACGCGCTGTGGGTGCGGCTCGTCGACGTCGGGCGCGCCCTGGCCGCCCGCCGCTACCCGGCGCCGATCGACCTGGTGCTGGAGGTGCGCGACCCGTTCTGCCCGTGGAACGACGGCCGCTGGCGGCTGTCCGGGCACCCGGCGGGCGGGTACTGCGGGAAGACCGACCGCGATCCGGATCTCGTGCTCGGGATCGAGGCGCTGTCGTCGGCCTACCTCGGCGGGGTCTCGCTGGCGACGCTGCAGGGCGCCGGGCGGGTGACCGAGGTGAGTCCGGGCGCGGTCACGCTCGCCAGTACCGCGTTCGGTTGGCCGGTTGCGCCGTCGGCCTCCGAGGACTTCTGAGAGGACCCCGCTGCTCCCCAGCCCTCGCTACGCTCGGCGCGGGCCCCTGCGGCGGGGCCGTTCCAGCACCGCGCCTGCGGTCAGGGGTGGTCGGTGCGGGTGGGCAGGCCGCCGGCGGGGCGGTGCCGGTCGCGCTCGTAGTCGGCGATCAGCCCGATGCGGCGCACGTGCCGCTCGTCCTCGCTGAACGGCGTCGCCAGGAACTCCAGCACCAGCGCCGCGGCCTCGTCGGCGCTGTGCTGGCGGGCACCGATGGAGACGACGTTGGCGTCGTTGTGCTGCCGCGCGAGCTGCGCGGTGGCGGTGTTCCAGACGAGGGCGGCACGGACGCCGGGGACCTTGTTGGCGGCCATCTGCTCGCCGTTGCCCGATCCGCCGATGACGACGCCCAGCGACCCGGGCTCGGTGACGACCCGCTCGCCCACCTCGAAGCAGAACGGCGGGTAGTCGTCCTGCGCGTCGTACTCGAAGGCTCCGCAGTCCACCGGCTCGTGGCCGGCGTCGGTCAGCACCTTCTTCAGGTGCTCCTTGAACTCCAGGCCCGCGTGGTCGGTACCGATGAAGACGCGCATGCCGGCGAGTCTGTCAGGCTCCCGGCGTGACGGTGCTCGGGGTCGACGGGTGGCGGGGCCGCTGGGTGGGCGCCCTCCTCTCCCGTCGGTCGGTCGAGATCCGGGTCCTGGACGACGTCGACGCCGTGCTGGCGGTTCCGGACGTCGAGCTGATCGCCATCGACATGCCCATCGGTCTCTCGGACGACGGCGTCCGCGCCTGCGACGTCGGAGCACAGAAGCTGCTGGGGCCGCTGCGCAGCTCGGTCTTCCTGACGCCGGTGCGCGCCGTTCTGGGAGCCAGGGACTACGCCGAGGCGCGAGCGATTTCCCGCGCCCACACCACTCCGCCACGCGCGCCGTCCGCCCAGGCGTTCCAGCTGGTCGAGGCCATCCGACAGCTCGACGACGCCCTGGGCGAGCCCGCCACCGACCGCGTCGTCGAGGTCCACCCGGAGCTGTCCTTCCGCGCTCTGTCCCCCGACGTCCGCGACCGGAAGGGAACCGCCCGCGGGACGGTCCAGCGGCTGCGTGCGCTGCGGACGGCGATGGACGTGGAGGAGGCGCTGGCGGAGGCACCGGCCGGCGTCCCGGTGATCGACGCACTGGACGCCTGCGCCGCCGCGTGGTCCGCGCAGCGGCTGGCCGAGGGCCGCGGCGAGTGCGTCGGGGACGGCTCGGTCGACTTGCGAGGCCGCCCGATGCGGATCAGCTGGTGACGCTCAGCTCCCGGTGAGCTTCCGGACCACCGACAGCGGCAGGAGGCGCAGCAGCCCGGCGACCGGCCGCCACGGGAGCTCCGGCACGTAGCCGCGCACCGGCTCCCGCTCGATCACCTCGGTGAGCGCCTTCACGCCCTTGTCCAGGCCCACGGTGAGCGGGCCGCGACGACCGACGTTGATGTCGGTGGCGATGTAGCCGGGCAGGATCGTCGAGACGACGATCTGCGAGCCGTAGACGTCGGAGCGGATGCCCTCGGCCAGCGAGTTGAGCGCCGCCTTGCTCGCGCCGTACGCCGTCCGGGTGCCGGGCATGCCGCGCACCGAGGCGACCGAGGAGATCAGCACCAGGTGCCCCATCCCCTGGGAGCGGAACAGCTCCATCGCGGCCTCGCACTGCGCGTGGGAGCCCAGGACGTTCGTCAGCAGCACGGCGCGGTTTTCCGCCGCGGACCCGGTGCCGATCGAGCCGCCCTTGCCGATGCCCGCGTTGACGATCACGCGATCCAGGCCACCGAGCCGGTCGGCGAGCCGGGGCAGCACCGTGGCGACCGACCCGGGGTCGTCGACGTCCATCGCGGCGACCTCGACCCGGATGCCCGGGTGCGCGGCGAGCAGCTCCTCGCGGAGGCTCTCCAGCCGGTCGACCCGGCGGGCGCACAGCGCGAGGTCGCGCCCCATGTCGGCGAACCGGCGGGCCATGCCCTCGCCGAGGCCGGCGCTGGCACCGGAGACGAAGATGCGCTGACGAGTGGGGTGCGGCACACCGACAGCATGCCGCCCCCCACCGTCACGTCGTGGAACGGCCCCGCCGGGAGGGATGCACCGGGGTCCTCCCTCAGCGGGAGCGGGTGAGCTCCAGGGCGTCGGCGGGCACCGAGTCCATGTCCGGGCCGGTCGAGCGGGTGCGCTTGAGCTCCCAGAAGTCCGGGAGGTTGGCCAGCAGGACGGCCCCGTCGAACGCCTTGCCGGCGTCCTCACCGGTGGGCACCTTGCTGATGACCGGGCCGAAGAACGCGACGCCGTCGATGTGCATGACGGGAGTGCCGACGTCGTCGCCGACCGGGTCCATCCCCGCGTGGTGGCTCTTCTCCAGCGCTTCGTCGTACTCGGTGGACTCGGCGGCATCGGCCAGCGACGCCGGGAGCCCGACGCGCTCGAGTGCCGGCGCGATGAGCTCGTCGAGCTCCAGCTGCTCGTGGTGCCGGAGGGTGCCCATGGCGGTGTAGAGGTCACCGAGCACCTCGTCGCCGTGCTGCTGGGCGGCGGCGACGGCCACGCGGACCGGGCCGATCGCCTTCTTCATCATCTCCTGGTAGTCCTCGGGCAGGTCCCGCCCGCGGTTGAGCACCGCCAGCGACATGACGTGCCAGTGGAGGTCGATCTCGCGGACCTTGGCCGCCTCGAGCACCCAGCGGCTGGTGAGCCAGGCCCACGGGCACAGCGGGTCGAACCAGAAATCGACGCGGGCCTTCGTGGGGGCGCTCTGCACTGCCTCGGTCATCCGTACTCCTCGCTCAATGGCCGGGCACCTGAGCGCCCGACGTCGTCTGGTGGCTGGCAAGGCGTGGCGCACCACGGTTGTTCCCCTGCGCGGACCCGCGCCACCCCGTGAAAAGCTGCGCGAGTGGCCGTACCCAACCTGACCCGCACCGATGCCGCTGCCCGCGCCGACCTGCTCGAGGTCCAGAGCTACGACATCTCCCTCGACGTCACCGACGGCGCCGGACGTCCCGGCGAGCACACCTTCCGGTCGACGACGACGGTGGAGTTCACCAGCCGCCGGGCGGGCGCGGACACCTTCATCGACCTCGTCGCGGAGAACGTGCTGTCGGCGACCCTGAACGGCACCGAGCTCGACGTCAGCACCTACACCGAGGACGGCGGCCTGCCGCTGCCCGGCCTGGCCGAGACGAACACGCTGGTGGTGACGGCGGACTGCCGCTACTCCAACAGCGGCGAGGGCCTGCACCGCTTCCTCGACCCGGTCGACGGGCAGGTCTACCTGTACACGCAGTTCGAGCCGGCCGACGCGAAGCGGATGTTCACCTGCTTCGACCAGCCCGACCTCAAGGGCACGTTCACCCTGCACGTCACCGCGCCGTTCGACTGGCAGGTCGTCTCCAACACCGGCGACCGCACCATCGAGGCCGGTGAGGGCGGTTCCCAGCTGGTCCACTTCGTGCCGACCAAGCGCATCTCCACCTACCTCGTGGCGCTCATCGCCGGTCCCTACGCACGGGTCACCGACCTCCACGAGGGCATCCCGCTCGGCCTGTACTGCCGGGCCTCGCTGGCGGAGTTCCTCGACGCCGAGGCGATCTTCACGATCACCAAGCAGGGGTTCGACTTCTACCACCGGGTCTTCGACTACCCGTACCCGTTCGACAAGTACGACCAGCTCTTCGTGCCCGAGTTCAACGCCGGGGCGATGGAGAACGCCGGGGCGGTGACGTTCCTGGAGGACTACGTCTTCCGGTCGAAGGTCAGCCGGGCCCGGTACGAGCGGCGCGCGGAGACGATCCTGCACGAGCTGGGCCACATGTGGTTCGGCGACCTGGTGACCATGCGCTGGTGGGACGACCTGTGGCTCAACGAGTCCTTCGCCACCTACATCAGCACCCTGTGCCAGGCGGAGGCCACCGAGTTCACGACGGCCTGGACCACGTTCGCCAACGCCGAGAAGGCCTGGGCCTACGCGCAGGACCAGTTGCCCTCCACGCACCCGATCGCCGCCGACATCCCCGACGTCGAGGCGGTCACCGTCAACTTCGACGGCATCACCTACGCCAAGGGTGCCTCGGTGCTCAAGCAGCTGGTGGCCTATGTCGGGCGCGACGAGTTCCTCGCCGGCGTGCGTCGCTACTTCCGCACGCACGAGTACGGCAACACCACGCTGGCCGACCTGCTGGCGCCCCTGTCGGAGAGCTCGGGGCGCGACCTGACCGAGTGGGTCGAGCAGTGGCTCAGGACCAGCCAGGTCAACACCCTGCGCCCGGTCGTCGAGCTGACCGACGACGGACGCTACGCGGGCTTCGCCATCGAGCAGACCGCCGTCGCCGAGCACCCGGTGCTGCGCAACCACCGGCTGGCCGTGGGGCTCTACAGCGAGGGTCCCGAGGGGCTGACCCGCACCCACCGCGTGGAGCTCGACGTCGCGGGGGCGCGCACCGAGGTGCCCGAGCTGGCCGGTCACCCGGCGGCCGACCTCGTGCTGGTCAACGACGACGACCTGACCTACGCCAAGCTGCGCCTGGACGAGCGGTCGCTCGCGACGCTGCGCACCCGGATCGGCGCCATGCCCGACTCGCTGGCCCGCGCGCTGTGCTGGTCGGCCGCCTGGGACATGACCCGCGACGCCGAGCTGCCGGCCCGCGAGTGGGTGCAGCTCGTGCTGGCCGGGATCGGCGCCGAGACCGAGAGCAGCGTGATCCAGTCCCTGCTGGCCCGGACCCAGACGGCGCTGTCCTCCTTCGCCGACCCGTCCTGGGCGCCGACGGGCTGGACGCAGCTGGCCGACCACGCCCTGGCCGCCCTCCAGGCCGCGCCGGCCGGCAGTGACGAGCAGCTGCTGTGGTCGCGCACCCTGGCCACGGCCGCCCGCAGCGACGAGCACGCCGCCATGCTGCGTGGCCTGCTCGACGGCTCCCGCTCCCTGGAGGGGCTGACCGTGGACGCCGACGCGCGGTGGGCGTTGCTGCACGGGCTGGTCGCCATCGGCGCGGTGGGCGACGCGGAGATCGACGCGGAGGCCGAGCGGGACGCCACGGCCACCGGCATCCGCCGGGCCGCCACCGCTCGGGCATTGCGCCCCTCGGCGGAGTCCAAGGAGGAGACCTGGCAGCGGGCCTTCACCGACGCCACGATCCCCAACGCCGTGCACGAGGCGATGCTGCAGGGCTTCTGGCACCACGCCCAGCGGGAGCTGACGGCCGGGTACGTCGACCGGTACTTCGCCGAGATCCGGCCCCTGTGGGACCACCGGCCCGGCGAGATCGCGAAGAACGCCGTCCAGTACCTGTTCCCCCCGGTGGTCGAGCCGCGCACCCTCGTGGCCGCCGACGCCTGGCTCTCCGACGCCGATCAGCCGGCGGCGCTGCGCCGGCTGGTGTTCGAGGGCCGGGACGGCATCTCCCGCGCGCTGCGGGCCCGCGAGCGGGACGCCGACGCCGGGCACGCCGAGGCCTGAGCCGCGAGGACGACGGAGCCCCCTCCACCGGCTGGTGGAGGGGGCTCCGTCATGTCTTCCCGGCCGCCGCCCTGTTGATCAGGTGACCTGATCAACAGGGGTCCTACCTCACGGTCGACCGCGAGGCAGGACCCGGAACGATCAGGTGACCTGATCAACAAGGCGAGCAGGGGGACGCACGAAAGCGCCGCTCCCCTACCGGGGGCGGCGCCTTCGTGGTGGCCTCAGTGGCGCAGGGACGCCGGGTGGCCGGCCTGGTCCGAGAGCTGGCGCAGACCGTTCACGATGCCGCCGACCAGGTCGCCGTTGGCGAACGAGCTCGTCATCGAGAGCACTGCGAGCGCACAGGCGCGGTCGGGCAGCCGGCGGGCGGAGGAGGCGCCGGTGACGACCTCGACCACGCGCTGCCCCGGCGAGACTGCGATCAGCACCGCGTCGGCGGGGTTCGCGCCGGAGCGGGCGTGCAGCTCCTCGGCGTGCGCCCGGGTGGGCGTGCGCAGCTCACCCACGTAGAGCGTGAAGCGCAGGCCGGTCTCCCGGGAGGACATGGTCAGCGCCTCGTCGAGGCGGGCCAGCTCCTTGTAGCTGAAGACCTGGTCGGCCGCCGAGCCACCCTGGTCCGTGCGGGCCGCGCCGGTCGTGGCCGTGGCGGTGTCGTGGGAGTCAACTTCAAGCGCGCGGGTCATCGCCGGTCTCCGGGAGTGTTCGTCAGGACGTCGGAAAGGGTCACCGGAGCACCGTCACCAGGTGCCGCGGGCGCCGCCGAGCGGGCCGGCGGGCTGAGGGGCGTGCGCAGTGGCCCCCTGCGACCGACCGGCCGCGGGACCGGCTGAGTCACCGGTGTCGGTGTTGCGCTCCGCAGGCTGCTCCGGGTACATGGAGGAGCCGAGCGCGGCCGTGCCGCTGCTGCCGGGCACCGCGGCCGGGCCGTGCGCCGGGGCGGGGTCGTGGCCGCCGGTGTGCGCCGGGTGCGGCTCGAACCAGATCGGCGCGTAGTCCCAGGCCTGACCCGGCTTGTAGCGCGGACGCCGGTCGGCGCCGGGCTTGAGGGTCAGCACCGCGAGGACGACGACGATGGCCAGCGGGATGCCCGCGAACACGAGGAGGGCTTCGGCGACGTTCACGGGGGACAACTTACCGGTGACGCGCCCGGTTCACCGGCTCGCCGTCCAGACGGCGGGGCGTCGTCCCGCCCACGGCCGGGCGGCCTCCAGCTGGGCCGACAGCGCGACCAGCGTCGCCTCGTCCGCCGGCCGCCCCACGAGCATGGTCCCGACCGGCAGGTCGTCCGGGGTCCAGTGCAGCGGCACGCTGACCGCTGGTTGCCCGGTGACGTTGAACAGCGCGGTGAACGCGGCGTAGCGCTTCTGCCGCTCGAAGTCCGGGCCGCCCTCGCCGTCGGCACCGAACCAGCCGATCGGCCGCGGGGTCATGGTGAGCACCGGCGCGAGCAGGATGTCGAAGCCGGCGGTCGCGCGGAGGAACTGCCGGGAGAAGACGCGCAGGGCGAACATCGCCTCCATGGCGTCCCGGGCCGACAGCGCCAGCCCGCGGCCCTGCATCCAGCGGGTGAGCGGCTGAAGCCGGTCGCCCCGCCCCGGCGGCACGGGCAGCGTGGTCGCGCTCAGCGCCCACACCCGCTCGAAGGAGGGCAGCACCGCGGGGTCCAGCAGCCCGTGGGGAACGTCCTCGACGGTGTGCCCGAGCGACTCGAGCAGGCGGCCGGCGTCGTCGAAGGCGGCGGCGACCTCGGGTTCCAGCTCGACGCCGGGCATGGCCGACTCGGTGTACCGCCCGATCCGCAGCCGCCCGGGCTCGCGGTCGGCGTGGCCGAGGAAGGTCTCCCCCGGCGGCAGGGGCGGCGCCCAGAACGGGTCGCCGATCTCCGGGCCGGCCATCGCGTCCAGCATCGCCGCCGCGTCGCGCACGGTGCGGGCGAGCGGTCCGCTGGTGCCCAGGCCGGTCACCTCGCTGCCGTAGGGGGCGTTGCTGATGCGGCCGCGCGTGGGCTTGATCCCGAACAGCCCGTTGACGCTGGCGGGGATGCGGATCGAGCCGCCGCCGTCGCTGCCCTGGGCGAAGGGCACGAACCCGGCCGCCACGGCCACCGCCGCTCCCCCGCTGGAGCCGCCGGCCAGCCGGGTGGGATCCCAGACGCACCGGGCCGGCCCGACCAGGTCGTTGTCGGTGTAGCAGGGAAAGCCGAACTCGGGGGTGTTCGTCTTGCCCAGGCTGATCGTCCCGGCGTCGGCCAACCGGGTGACGACGGCGTCGTCCACCTGCGGCACGAAGTCGGCCAGGGCCGCGGAGCCGAACGTCGTCCGGACACCGGCGGTGTTGTTCAGGTCCTTGATCGCGGTCGGGACGCCGAGCAGGGGCGGCAGCTCCCCGCCCGCCCGCACCCGGGCCTCGGCCGCGGCGGCCTGGGCCCGCGCGCGCTCGGGCGTGACGGTGATGAACGCGCCGAGACCGGCGTCGTGCTGCTCGATCCGGGCCAGCGCGGAGTCGACCAGCTCGGTCGGGCTGACCTCCTTCGCGCGGACGGCGGCGGCCTGCTCGAGCGCGGTCAGGTCGTGCAACTGGGTCACGGATCAGCACGCTAGCCGGAGGCGCCCGGCTCTGACGCTCACCCGGGCCTCCGTGACCGCGGGACCGGAGCGCGGTCATCCCGTCAGCCGTTCACCCTCAGACTGAGCATCTTGTCCGTGCTGAACATGCCTGCGATGGGATCACTCGATGGCTCCACGTCGAGAACCACCCGGCCGCCGGCAGGCACGTCGACGTCGATGGAGGGGCTTCCCGTCCAGTCGATCCTGGCAACCACCGTGTGCGGCCCCGGGGTGACCGTCGTCCGCAGCGTCGCACCCCGCTTGACGGCCCCGACCCTGCGCCCGTCGATCAGGATCCAGTAGCGCCTCAACAGGGCGAAGTAGTAGCCCGTCGGGCGTTCGACGACGATCTCCCCGGCGCTCGGACCGGGGGCGCTGGGGGCTCCGAGGTCGGCGGAGCCCGGAACTCGACCCCCGGTGGCCTCTGCCGTCTGGCGTTCGGCGTCCCGCTTGGCACGCAGGCGTGTGGTCTGCGTGAACAGGTAGTAGGACGGGATCTGCAGCGCGGCCAGGACCAGGAAGATGACGCCCAGCACGGCATCACCGATGGCAGCCCACCAGAGGATGCCGAACGAGGCGCAGGCCACCGCGCAACCGCCGCAGAGCAGCGCGAAAACCCGCTGATGCCTCATCGCCCGCACCGTGTCGACATGCGGCAGGACCGTACGTCGGCCGCACGTCCCTGTCCGGCCCCGACCAGGGGTTCCACCCATCGGGCGACCGCCTGCCCGACGCCCGCCCACCACTGCGGCCGGTGAGCCCCGGCTCGTGGGCGGGAGCTCGCGAGGAACGAGGAGGACGGGGTCCTTTCAGGCGCTCACGCTCTCCGGGACGCCCAGCCACGCCCGCCAGCGCGGGTCGACGGTGCGCGCTCCGAGCAGCCGCCAGGCCGCACCGCTCGGGGTGCGCGGCGGATGCGGCAGTTTCCAGCCGAGCTCGGCCAGCGACCGGTCGGCCTTGGTGTGGTTGCAGCGGCGGCAGGCGGCCACCACGTTGTCCCAGGTGTGCGTGCCCCCGCGGCTGCGCGGGACCACGTGGTCGATGCTCGTGGCCGAGCCCCCGCAGTAGACGCAGGTCTGCGCGTCGCGGGTGAAGACGGCCCGGCGCGACAGCGGCACCGATGCCGGGTAGGGCACCCGCACGTAACGGGTCAGCCGGGCGACGACGGGCACGGGCAGGCTCACGGTCTCGGAATGCACCACGTCGGCGGTGACGTCGACGGATTCGGCCTTGGCCGCCAGGACGAGGACGATGGCTCGCCGGCTGGACACGACGCACAGCGGCTCGTAGGTCGCGTTGAGCAGCAACGTGGCCGACGTCGTGGCCGTCGAGGGCAGGGGGACGAGCGGCGGGACGGGGTCGCGACGCGGGCCTGGATGACCCGCCGACGTCGACTCGGGCGCGGAACGCGGCACGGATCACCTCCGGACGCCCCGGACCACCGGGTGCTGCGCGACCCGCGGGCAGCCCCATTCTGACCCGGCGGGTGCCCATCGGCGCAGTGGAATTTCGCGGGATGCGCCCGGACGGGCCCGGGAGGGTGTCCCCGGCGGCGACTAGCGTGCCGGGAATGCGCTACCCGGACGCCCCGCGGCTGGACATCGTCGAGGACCTCCACGGTTCCCGCGTCGCCGATCCCTACCGCTGGCTGGAGGACCCCGCCGACCCCCGCACCCAGGAGTGGTCGGCGGCCCAGGAGGCGATCGCCGCGGAGGTGCTCGCCGAGCTGCCGCTGCGTGCCCGGTTCGCCGAGCGCCTCGAGCAGCTGGTGCACGCCGGCGCTGTCGGGCTCCCGGTGTGGCGCGGGGAGCGTGCCTTCTCCACCCGCCGCGACCCCGGCCAGGAGCACGCCGTCCTGCGGGTCCGCGAGGCCGACGGCACGGTCCGTGTGCTGGTCGACCCCATGGAGCTGGGCCCAGAGGGGACGACGACGCTCGACGCGTGGTCGCCGTCCTGGGAGGGCGACCGGCTGGCCTACCAGATCAGCAGCGGCGGCGACGAGGAGTCGAAGCTGTTCGTCCTCGACGTCGCCACCGGCGAGGTCCTCGACGGCCCCGTGGACCGGTGCCGCTACTCCCCCGTCGGCTGGCTGCCCGGTGGCGAGGAGCTCTTCTACGTCCGCCGGCTGGCCCCCGACCAGGTGCCGGCCGGCGAGGAGCAGTACCACCGCCGCGTGTGGCGGCACCGGGTCGGCGGCGACCCGGCCGACGACGTGCTCGTGCACGGCGAGGGTCTCGACCCCACCAACTACTACGGCGTGCGCACCAGCTCCGACGGCCGCTGGCTGGTCGTCTCCGCCTCGGCCGGCACGGCGCCGCGCGACGACGTCTGGCTGGCCGACCTCGCCGGCGACGCCGTGCTGCGCGACCTGCAGATCGGGGTCGACGCCCAGACCGCCGCCTGGGTGGCCCGCGACGGCCGGCTCTGGCTGATGAGCGACCGCGACGCCCCGCGCTGGCGGCTCGCGGTGGCCGACCCCACCGATCCGGCGTCGTGGGCGCCCGAGGCGTGGACCGACGTCATCCCGCAGCAGGACGACGCCGTGCTCTCCGACATCGCGCTCGTCGACGGCCCGGACGGCACCCTGCAGGTGCTGGCAGTGCACGCCGTCGACGCGACCGACCGGCTGTCGCTGTGGGCGGCGGACGGCACCGGCAAGGTCGCCGACGTGCCGGCTCCGGGCGCGGGCAGCATCGCCGGGGTCAGCGCCCCGCACTCCGGCGGCACGACCGCGTGGGTGGGCTACACCGACTACGCCACCCCGCCGTCGGTCCTGCGCTGGAGCTCCGCCGAGCCCGCGACGCTCACCGCATGGGAGCAGGCGCCGGTCGCCGGCGAGGTGCCGGAGCTGACCGTCGTGGAGACGCACGCGACCTCGCAGGACGGCACGCCGGTGCACCTGTTCGTCCTCTCCGGCACCGGGGCCCCGGACCGCCCGCGGCCGACCGTGCTCTACGGGTACGGCGGCTTCAACGTCTCCCTGACGCCGGCCTACTCGGCGCAGGCGCTGTCCTGGGTGGCGGCCGGCGGCGTATGGGTGGTCGCGAACCTGCGCGGCGGCTCCGAGCACGGCGAGGAGTGGCACCGCGCCGGCATGCGCGAGCGCAAGCAGAACGTGTTCGACGACTTCGCGGCGGCCGGGGAGCACCTGGTGGCGGAGGGCTGGACGACGCACGAGCAGCTGGCGGTCATGGGCGGCTCCAACGGCGGGCTGCTGGTCGGGGCCACGCTCACCCAGCGCCCCGACCTCGCCGCCGCCGTGGTCTGCAGCGCGCCGCTGCTGGACATGGTCCGGTACGAACAGTTCGGGCTGGGGCGCACCTGGAGCGACGAGTACGGCACCGCCGAGGACCCGGTGGAGCTCGGCTGGCTGCTCGGCTACTCGCCGTACCACGCCGTCCGCGAGGGCACGGCCTATCCGGCGACCCTCTTCACGACGTTCGGGTCCGACACCCGGGTCGATCCCCTGCACGGCCGCAAGCTCGCCGCCGCGCTCCAGCACGCCACGACGTCGGAGGCACCGATCGTGCTGCGCAACGAGACATCGGTGGGGCACGGCGCCCGGGCGGTCAGCCGGACGGTCGGGCTCGCCGCCGACCAGCTCGCCTTCCTCGCGGCGCACACCGGTCTCACTTCGTGAGATATCGGAACGTTCCCGGCCGGACACGCGTCACCGGGCGCTGACGACGCCCTCCTGACCTGTCAGTATTTCGGTAATGACCGGATCACCCACCGTGCTCGCCGCTGACGACGGCCCGCCCCGCCTCGTGCCGCTGCTGGGCAGCGCCTCCGGCGTCGGGGCGGGGTCCCGCTGACCCCGGACGCGCGGCAGAGCGCCACCTCCGGGGAACCGGTGCGCCAGGCGACCTTCCGCGAGGTGTTCGCCGTCCGGGAGTTCCGCCCGCTGTTCGGCACCTTCCTGCTGTCGGCCGCAGGCGACGAGCTGGCTCGCGTGGCCCTCACGGTGCTGGTCTACGCCCGCACCGACTCCCCCCTGCTCGCGGCGCTCACCTTCGCCATCGGCTACCTGCCCTGGCTGGTCGGGGGGCCGCTGCTGTCGGTCCTGGCCGACCGGTTCCCCCGCCGTCAGGTCCTCATCACCACCGATCTGCTCCGCGCGGTGCTGGTCGGGCTGATGGCCCTGCCGGGTGTCCCGCTGTGGCTGCTGCTGTTCCTGCTGTTCGTCGTCGGCATGTGCGCGCCCCCTTTCGAGGCCGCCCGCTCCGCCCTCATGGCCGACGTCCTCGACGGCGACCGCTACGCCGTCGCCACCTCCCTCACCGGCATCACCGTGCAGCTGGCCCAGGTGGGTGGCTTCCTCGCCGGTGGCGCGCTGCTGCTGGTGTTCAGCCCCAGCACCGCCCTGATCGTGGACGCCGTCACCTTCCTGGTGTCCGGGCTGTGGCTGTGGGCCGGGCTCCAGCGGCGTCCGGCCCCCACCGACGCCGACGGGTCGGAACCGTCCACGCTCTGGCGCGGCGCCGTCGAGGGTCTGCGCTTCATCCGCCGCACCCCGCGGCTGATGGCGATCGTCGGCGTCGCCTGGCTGGCGACCGGGTTCCTCTACGCGCCGGAGGGCATCGCCGCCCCGCTCGTCGACGAGCTCGGCGAGGGTCCCACCGCGGTCGGCGTGCTGCTGGCGGCCAACCCCCTGGGCCTCACGATCGGTGGGCTGGCCATCGCGCGGCTCGTGGCGCCCGGCCGGAGGGAGCGCCTGGTCGAGCCCCTGGTGCTCGTCTCGCTGCTCGCGGTGCTGGTCGGCGGGGTGGTCGCCGTCGCCGGCGGACCCGGACCGGGCACGTACTGGGCCCTGGTGGCGCTGCTGTTCGTCTCCGGCCTGGCCGGGGCGTGGACGATCCCGCTCAACGTCGCCTTCGTGCAGGCGGTGCCCAGCGCCTACCGCGGCCGGGCGTTCGGGGTCGCGGCCAGCGGGCTCTCGGGGATCCAGGGCCTCGGCGCGCTGGCCTCCGGCCTGGCCGCGGAGGCCGTGGGCCCCTCGATCGTGGTGGCGGTCGCGGGCGGGCTCGGAATGATCGCGGTCGCGCCGACGCTGTGGGCCTATCGGGGCACGCGCAGCCAGGTGCCCGCGACGGTCGACGCCGAGGGAGCAACCAGGGAATGAGCGAGTCGAGGCGGTCCCTGCCGTCGGCGCGGACCTTCTACGACGAGGTCGGCGGCGAGCCCACGTTCCGCACGCTCGTGCAGCGCTTCTACGCCGCCGTCCGCACCGACCCCGTGCTGCAGCCGATGTACCCCCAGGACGACTGGGAGGGCGCCGAGACCCGGCTGCGCGGCTTCCTGGAGCAGTACTGGGGCGGGCCGACCACCTACTCCGAGCAGCGGGGGCATCCGCGGCTGCGCATGCGCCACGCGCCGTTCGCCATCGGACCGGTCGAGCGCGACGCGTGGCTGACGCACATGCGCGCCGCCGTCGACTCCCTGGACCTGCCCGCCGAGCAGGACGCGACGCTGTGGGGCTACCTGGAGATGGCTGCCCGCAGCATGCAGAACCGCTTCCCCGCCGACTCCGACGGCGATCTGTCCCCCGCCTGACCGACCCTCCGCGGCACTCTGGGACCGTTGTCCGACCTCCCGGGGTGTCGAACGGCACCCCGGCCGCGAGCTGCGCTCGCTCAGCGGCGTCGCACCCGCTCATCCACGACCCCGAGGAGCCCGGTGACCCCGGTAGAAGGACCCCTTGCCCCCCACCGCTCGCAAGCTCCCGATGGGTCCCTGCAGGGGGCTGACCGCACGTTCCGCTCGACCGACGCCACGTGGTGGCGGGACGCGGTCTTCTACCAGATCTACATCCGCAGCTTCGCCGACGGGAACGGCGACGGCGTGGGCGACCTGGCCGGCATCCGGTCCCGCCTGCCCTACCTCGCCGACCTCGGCGTCGACGCGCTGTGGATCACGCCGTTCTACCCCTCGCCCATGGCCGACCACGGCTACGACGTCGCCGACCCGAGGGACGTCGAGCCGGTGTTCGGGGACCTCGCGGAGTTCGACGCGATGCTGGCCGAGGCGCACGCCCTGGGCATCCGCGTGACCGTGGACCTGGTGCCCAACCACAGCTCGCACGACCACGAGTGGTTCCAGGCCGCGCTGGAGGCGGGACCCGGATCGCCGGAGCGGGGGCGCTACATCTTCCGCGACGGTCGCGGGTCCGACGGCAGCGAGCCGCCCAACAACTGGCCCTCGGTGTTCGGCGGCCCGGCCTGGACCCGCGTGCCCGACGGCCAGTGGTACCTGCACATCTTCGCCCCCGAGCAGCCGGACCTGAACTTCGCCAACCCGGAGGTGGTCGCCGACCTCGAGGAGACGATGCGCTTCTGGCTCGACCGAGGCGTGGACGGCTTCCGGATCGACGTCGCGCACGGCATGGCCAAGCCCGAGGGGCTGCCGGACATGGTGCCGATGGAGGACACCGGACTGCTCGACGACCACGGTCCCGGCGACCACCGGTTCGACCAGGACGGCGTCCACGTCGTGCACCGCCGGATCCGGGCGGTGCTGGACCAGTACCCCGGCACGATGGCCGTGGGCGAGGTCTGGGTCTCCGACGACGACCGGCTCGCGCAGTACCTGGCCCCCGACGAGCTGCAGCTGGCGTTCAACTTCAAGCTGCTGACCGCGCAGTGGTCGCCGGAGGGTTTGCGGGACGCGGTCATCCACTCCCTCGCCGCCGTGGCCGGAACACCGGCGCCGGCCTGCTGGGTGCTGTCCAACCACGACCGGCCGCGGCACGTGACCCGCTACGGCGACGGCGAGCTGGGCACCAGGCGGGCCAGGGCGGCGGCGCTGCTCCAGCTCGCCCTGCCCGGCGCTGCCTACCTCTACAACGGCGACGAGCTCGGGATGCCCGACGTCGACCTCCCCGACGAGGTGCTCCAGGACCCGATCTGGTTCCGGTCCGAGGGCGCCGAGCGGGGACGCGACGCCTGTCGGGTCCCCGTGCCGTGGTCGGGCGACCAGCCTTCCTACGGGTTCTCCTCGCGCCCGGACACCTGGCTGCCGATGCCCGAGGGGTGGGGTCCGCTGACCGCCGAGGCGCAGCGTGCGGACGACGGTTCGATGCTGTCGCTGTACCGAACGGCGCTGTCACTGCGCAGCGCCTCCCCCGCATTCACCGGGGAGGACGTGCAGTGGCTACAGGCACCCGACGGATGTGTCGTCTTCCGTCGGTCCGGTGGGCTGATCTGCTTCCTCAACCTGTCGGGCTCCGCGGTGCCGCTGCCGGAGGGCCGGGTGCTGCTCAGCAGCGCCCCCGTGGACGGCGGCAGCGTGTCCGACGACACCGCGGTGTGGCTCCAGGCATGACCGCTGGACGGGCCGCCGGAACGACTCGGGTAATTTCCGCCGGGTGAAGTCCAAGGATCTCGCCTACGTCGCACTGTTCGCCGCCATCGTCGCGGTGCTGGGTCTGGTGCCGCCGGTGCCCGTGCCCGGCATCCCGGTGCCGATCACGGCGCAGACCCTGGGCGTCATGCTGGCCGGCTCGGTGCTCGGTGCGCGCCGCGGCGGGCTGGCGCTGCTGACCTTCCTGGCCGTCGTCGCGGTCGGAGCGCCCCTGCTGTCGGGCGGCCGCGGTGGGCTGGCAGTCTTCGTCGGCCCGTCCGCCGGATACCTCTACAGCTGGCCGATCGCCGCGTTCGTCATCGGGCTCCTGACCCAGCTGACGTGGCGCCGGTTCAACCTGGCGTGGGCTCTGGTGGCCAACCTGATCGGCGGCATCGCCGTCATCTACGCGATCGGCATCCCGTTCACCGCTCTGTTCGGCGACGTCTCGCTGACGGCCGCAGCGACGGGCTCGCTGGCCTTCATCCCCGGTGACCTGGTGAAGGCGGGCGCCGCCTCGGTGGTGGCGGTCGCGGTGCGACGGGCATACCCGGTCATCGAGCTGCCCGCCCGGCGGCCGGCGGCGGCGGGCTGACCGTGCGGTGGGGACGGCGGGGGGCCGAGGTCACCGCGGCCGCCGACCTTCCGCGGACGGCGCTCGAACTACAGAACGTCTCCCATGCCTACGGCGACCGGCCGGTTCTGCACGACGTCACGCTGACCCTGGGCGAGTCCCGGGTGGGCGTGGTCGGGGCGAACGGATCGGGCAAGAGCACCTTCGCCCGGCTGCTGAACGGCCTGGTCGTCCCATCCGCCGGCACTGTCCTCGTCGACGGGCTGGACACCCGGACACAGCTGCGGGAGGTCCGTCGCCGGGTGGGTTTCGTGTTCCAGGACCCCGACGCGCAGATCGTGCATCCCACCGTCGCCGAGGACGTCGAGTTCGGCCTGACCAACCTGGGGGTGCCGGCCGACGAGCGGGCGCGCCGGGTCGAGGACATGCTCGCCCGCTACGGCCTGGCCGGACATCACGACCATCCGGCACACCTGCTCTCGGGCGGCCAGAAGCAGCTCCTCGCGATCGCCGGAGTGCTGGTCATGCAGCCCCAGCGGGTGGTGTTCGACGAGCCCACGACCCTGCTGGACCTGGCCAACACCCGGCGCGTCGCGCGCGTCATCGACGAGCTGGAGCAGCACGTCGTGGTGGTCACCCACCACCTGGACCTCTTGACCGGTTTCGATCGGGTGCTGGTGTTCGAGGACGGCCGGGTCGCCGCCGACGGCGCGCCTGCCGAGACGCTTCGCTGGTACGTGGACCGGTTGTCGTGACCTCGCCCCCGTCCGGGCGGCCGGTGCCATGACGCTCGCGCTGTACGTGCCCGTCGCCAGCCCCGTGCACCGGGCGCCCGCCGGGCTGAAGCTGGCCCTGCTGACCGGTCTGGGCGCGGGCCTGTTCCTGATCGAGCGGCTGGACGTGGTCGTCGGCGCGCTGGTTGCCGTGGCGGTGGTAGCGCTGGCCGCGGCCCGGCTGCCGCTGCGCGCGCTGGTCGCCCAGGTGCGCCCGGTGTGGCCATGGCTGGCGGTGCTGCTCGTGTTCCACCTCGTGGTCACCGACTGGCGCACCGGAACGCTCGCCGTCACCCGGTTGCTGGCACTGGTGCTGGCCGCCGCGGTGGTGACCGCGACGACGCGGGTGACCGCGCTGGTCGCCGTCGTGGAGTGGCTGGTCCGGCCACTGGGGGTCTTCGGCGTGCGCCCGGCCCGGGTCGGCCTGGTGATCGCGATGACCCTGCGCTTCGTGCCCCTGATCGCCGAGCGGGCCCAGCGGATCCGGGAGGCGCAGGCGGCTCGCGGCGCGACCGGCATGCGCCTGGGCATGCTGGTGCCACTGCTCGTGCAGGTGCTCCGGCTGGCCGCCACCCTCGGGGAGGCTCTGGACGCCCGCGGGGCCGACGCCCCGGTGTCCCCCCGCGACCGGCGTGCCGGAGCACCGGCGCCATGAGCGGGACCGTGCTGGAGATCTGGCGGACGCCGGCGGCGGCCGGGCCGATGGAGCGGGTGCCCGCCGGCCGGCTGATCGCGGGGGCAGGGCTCGAGGGCGACCGCTACGCGCTGGGTGGCGGCACCTGGGCGCGGTACCCGGACCTGGAGAAGCAGCTGACGCTCATCGACGCGGACGACGTCGCCGCGCTCGCCGTGGAAACCGGCGCGGCGCTGACGCCGGGAGACACGCGACGCAATCTGGTCACCCGCGGCATCGCGCTGCCCGAACTCGTCGGCCGGTGGTTCGTCGTGGGCGACGCGCTGCTGTTCGGGATGAAACGCTGCCCGCCCTGCACGCATCTGGAGCGGCTGACCGGCACGCGGCTGGTCAAGGCGATGGCCTTCCGGGGCGGGGTCAACGCGGCAGTCTTCACCGGAGCGCCGATCGCCTCGGGCGCCGAGGTGCGGCTGCTCGACGAGGAGGAGGCCGCCCGCCGTGGAGCGCCCACCGGCGCCGGACGACCGGTGCCGCGTCAGGTCTGATCCCCTTCACCCGCACACCTCCACGACCATCGCCACCCCTTGTCCACCGCCCGCGGCGATGGCGGCGAGCCCGTAACGCCCCGCGTTCCCGAGGGCCAGCTGGGAGAACAGCCGGACGGCGAGGACCGCACCCGAGGCTCCCCATGGGTGGCCGAGAGCCAGCGCACCCCCCTGCGGGCAGATCCGCTCGGGCTCCAGCCGCAGCTCGGCGCAGCAGGCGAGGACCTGCCCGGCGAACGCCTCGTTGAACTCCACCACGTCGATGTCGCCGATGGCCAGGCCCGCCCGGTCGAGGGACTCCTGCGCCGCGGGCACGATGCCGAGCCCCGGGCGGTTCGGGTCGACACCGGCGGTTGCGGTGGCGAGCACCCGCAGGCCCCGTCCTCCCCGCCGGCGGTGGGTCGCGGCGTCGACCAGGGTGACCACCGCCGCGCCGTCGTTGATCCCGCAGGAGTTGCCGGCGGTCACGGTGCCCGCCGGGTCGAAGGCCGGCCGCAGTCGCCCGAGCCGCTCGACGGTCAGACCGTCCCGCGGACGCTGGTCGCGGGAGATCCCCCCGAGGGGGACCATCTCGGCGGCGAAGCCGTCGATCCGCTGGGTCGCCATGGCACGGGCGTGGGAGCGGGCGGCGTACTCGTCCTGCTGGGCGCGCGTGATCCCGTGCTCCCGGGCGATCAGGTCGGCCGCCGGCCCCATGTCCGGGTCGCCGAGGTCCGAGGGGGCGAAGGGGGCTCGCTCGTAGCGGGCCGCGGGCACGTCCCCGCGCGGCGGCCAGGACCGCCACGGAGCGGTGGAGGCCGATTCCACACCCCCTGCCAGCACGGTCCCCACCTCACCGCGCAGCGCGGTGGCGCCGAGGACGACGGCCGCGAGTCCACTTGCGCACTGCCGGTCGACGGTGAGACCGGGAACTGACACCGGCAGGCCGGCCTGGAGGGCGGCGACGCGGGCGACGTCCCCACCGGGACCCATGCAGTTGCCCAGCACGACCTCGCGCAGCGGCGCGCCCGCGTCCTGGCCTGTCCGCGCGTCGGCCGCGAGGTCACCGAGGACGGCGGCGGCGAGATCGGCGGCGGTGTACCCCGCCAGTAGCCGCCCCGCCGTCCCGATCGGCGTGCGACGCGCCGCCACGATGACCGGGGCATCGACGGCCGTCACGCGGAGCCGTCCCCGGACGTCGTGTCGACCGGCGCGACACGGCCGGAGGCCACCAGGTCGGCGACCGCGGCGCGGTCGACCTTGCCGGCGCCGGTGACGGGGAATCGCGGCAGGACGAACCACCGGCGCGGCCGCTGGCCCGGGGGCAGCTCGGTCCGCGCCGCCCGGCGGGCCGCCGCCAGGGCTGCCGGGTCGGCGAGGACGGCGGTCACGAGCGCGCCGAACCGAGGATGCGGAACGCCGACGACGACCACCTCGCTCGCCGTGCTGCGGCGCAGGGCCTCCTCCACGTCGTCGACGTGGACGGTCACCCCACCGGTGACGACGGCCTCGATGCCGCGGCCGGTCACCGTGAGGACCCCGCCGGCCAGCCGACCCCGGTCGCCCACGGTGGCGAAGCCGTCCCCGGCCAGGGTGAACGGTCCCTCCTCGCCTCCTGCGTAGCCGCGGGAGAGGAAGGGCGAGCGCGCCCAGACCTGCCCGTCCCGGATCTCGACGGCGACGTCGGGGAACGGCCGCAGGTCCGCCTCGTCGGTGCCCCAGGCGACGAAGGACAGCTCGGCGGCCCCGTAGTAGTGGGCGACCCGGGCGCCTGCGGCCCGCGCCTGCGCCGCCAGGGCCGGACGCAGCCGGTCCCCGGCGACCACCACCGTGCGCGAGCGCAGATCCACGCCGTCCCGCAGCAGGCCCAGCAGCGCGGTGGGCGTGAGCTGGATGTGCGTGGCCTCGGCCGGGTCGTCGACGAGCGGTATCCGGGAGTGCCGCGCGTGCACCGCGGCGAACAGGTTCATGGTCGCCGACAACGGGCCGGGTATGCAGGCCCGGGTGGAGTCGTCGATCCCGGCCAGCTCCGAGAAGTGCGGGAAGGAGTCGGTCCAGGACGCGGCGGTCCGGACGACCACGCGGGGCCGACTGGTCGTGCCCGAGGTCCGGAGCCCGATCAGCCCGCCACGGTCAGCGGCCGTGAGGACCGCCGCGACCGGGTCAGGGGCTGCGGCGACATCGGTGAAGGTGTGCGGCACGGTCACTCCTGTGCGCTCGCGGGCTGGTGGCCTGGCAGGACGACGGCTCAGGCGCCGGCCGGCTCGTCGGTCCAGCGGGCGAGGAACTCCTTCTCCTCGGTGGTGAGCCGGCGCGGCCGGTTCAACGAAAAGTCGAACGGGACGAGCAGGGTGCTGCCGGTGACGGCGAGGCTGCCGTGGTCGAACAGCTCGTAGTGGCAGGTGAACGCTGCCGCCCGGACGCCGGAGACCCAGACCTGCACCTCCAAGGGGTCGCGGTCGTAGACCACCGGCCGCTTGTAGGCGATCTCGTGGGAGGCGACGACGAGTCCGCGGCGCATGCCGGTGTGCGCGTCGTGGGTGGGATGCTCGAAGAACAGGTTCACCCGGGCCATCTCGAAGTAGCTGAGGAAGGCGACGTTGTTGATGTGCTGGTAGGCGTCCATGTCCGACCAGCGCATCGGGACCTGCACCGTGTGCCTCACACGCTGCACCCTGCCCTACTCGTCGGGCGCCGGCCGCGACCGGTCCCCACGTGGCCCTAGCCTCAGGCGGGTGGACGAGCCGTGGCACGCCGGGACACCGGGTGTGCTGGCGCTGCCGTCCGGCCGCCTGGTGCGCGGGCGGAGCCTTCGCGCACCTCTTCCCGCCGGTCCGCTGCCGCGGTTCGGCGTCTACCTCGCCCGGCAACCGGCCAGCCCGATGGACTGGGACAGCCGATGGGTCCGGTGGCCGGACTTCCGCCTGCCCCGCGACCCGACCGACCTGCGGCATGCGCTGACCGAGGCATGGGAGCGGGCTGCGGACGAGCGCGTGGAGGTGGCGTGCTCGGGTGGCACCGGGCGGACCGGAACGGCGCTGGCCTGCCTGGCCGTCCTGGACGGCGTGCCGGCGGTGGCGGCGGTCGGGTACGTGCGCGAGCGCTACCGGCCGCGGGCGGTCGAGATGCGGGCGCAGCGCCGGTTCGTCCTCGGCTTCGCTGCCGGCTGACCGGGCACCGCGCTCAGGGACCGAGCCGGCGCGCGACGCGCTCCCGGCCGTCCCCGGACAGCTCGGCCAGGGCGGCGCCGCGTCCGGCCACGGTCATCAGGATCGCCTCCCCCGTGCCGCGGAGCTCGGGGCCGCGCCCGAAGGTCCAGTCGATGTCGGTGGCCACCAGCCGGACGCCGCGCACGCGGAGGGCACCCAGCAGCGTCGGCGCGACGAGCGCGGTCCGCAGGGCGGGCAGCAGCCGCTCGGAGGGGATGGCCCGGGGCAGGCCGAGCGGACGCCGGATGTCCTGCTGGTGGATCATCCCGTCGGTCAGGGCGATCCGCCCTCCCATCCCGGCGGTGAGCCCCGCGGGGGTCAGGTGCTCGTCGAGGAGCCCGATCAGCTGGGCCGCCGTCAGCGCCGAGAGCTCGCGCAGGCCGATGGCGTTGCTGCGATCGACCGTGAACCGGCCGCGGGCCAACCGTCCGGCCAGCTCGCGCCCGCTGAGTTCCTCGTAGCTGAGCACGTGCGCCACCACGTCGCGCACCGACCAGCCGGCGCACAGCGACGGGGCGCGCCACTGCTCCGGGCTGAGCGTCCCCAGCAGGTCACGCAGGTCCTCGCGCTCCGCTCGGGCCTGGGCCATGAGGGTCATGTGTGCTCCGCGGTGAAGCGGCCGCACCGGTTGCGCGGCAGGGAGGGGCGCGACGTTAGAGGATCTTCGACCACCGGACCACCGTGCGCTCCGCGGACGTCGGTCTGCGACCGGCAACCCGCGAGACGGCACTGGCCGGCGCGGAGCGAACTCCGTGCCGGCCAGTGCAACCCTGTGGAACGTCCCCGCTGCAGGGCCCCGCAGCGAGCCTGCGAGTTCCGGGGGGCAGCGGAGTCCTTCGTCAGTCGCGGGAGAGCTTGCGGTAGGTCGCACGGTGCGGACGGGTGGCGTCCTGACCGAGCCGCTCGACCTTGTTCTTCTCGTAGTCGGCGAAGTTGCCCTCGAACCAGAACCACTTGGACTCACCCTCGTAGGCGAGGATGTGCGTGGCGACGCGGTCGAGGAACCACCGGTCGTGGCTGACGACCACGGCGCAGCCGGGGAACTCCAGCAGCGCGTTCTCCAGGCTGGTGAGCGTCTCGGTGTCGAGGTCGTTGGTCGGCTCGTCGAGCAGCAGCAGGTTGCCGCCCTGCTTGAGCGTCAACGCCAGGTTCAGCCGGTTGCGCTCGCCACCGGAGAGCACGCCCGCCGGCTTCTGCTGGTCCGGGCCCTTGAAGCCGAACGCGGCGACGTAGGCCCGGGAGGGCATCTCGACGTTGCCGACCTTGATGTGGTCCAGGCCGTCGGAGACGACGTCCCACAGCGTCTTCTTGGGGTCGATGCCGCTGCGGCTCTGCTCGACGTAGGACAGCTTGACCGTCTCGCCGACCTTGATCTCGCCCCCGTCGGCCCTCTCCTCGCCGACCAGCATCTTGAACAGCGTCGTCTTGCCCACGCCGTTGGGGCCGACGACGCCGACGATCCCGTTGCGCGGGAGCGTGAACGACAGGTCGTCGATCAGCACGCGGTCGCCGAAGGACTTGGTGAGGTTCTTGGTCTCGACGACGACGCTGCCCAGACGCGGGCCCGGCGGGATCTGGATCTCCTCGAAGTCCAGTTTGCGGAACTTGTCCGCCTCCGCGGCCATCTCCTCGTAGCGGGCCAGCCGCGCCTTGCTCTTGGCCTGCCGCGCCTTGGCGCCCGACCGGACCCACTCCAGCTCGTCCTTGAGCCGCTTGGCGCGCTTGGCGTCCTTGGCTCCCTCGACCTGGAGGCGGGCGGCCTTGGTCTCGAGGTAGGTGGAGTAGTTGCCCTCGTAGGGGTACGCGCGGCCGCGGTCGAGCTCGAGGATCCACTGCGCCACGTTGTCCAGGAAGTACCGGTCGTGGGTGACGGCGACGACGGTGCCGGCGTACTTCTCGAGGTGCTGCTCCAACCAGGCGACGCTCTCGGCGTCGAGGTGGTTGGTGGGCTCGTCGAGCAGCAGCAGGTCCGGCGCCTCGAGCAGCAGCTTGCACAGCGCCACGCGGCGGCGCTCACCGCCGGAGAGGACCGTGACGTCGGCCTCGCCGGGCGGGCAGCGCAGTGCGTCCATGGCCTGCTCGATGCGCGCGTCGAGCTCCCAGCCGTCGGAGTTCTCGATGACCTCCATCAGCTCGCCCTGCTCGGTGAGGAGGGAGTCGAAGTCGGCGTCGGGCTCACCCATCGCCGCGCTGACCTCCTCGAACCGGCGCAGTGCGTCGCGGAGCGGCTTGACCGCCTCCTCCACGTTGCCCCGCACGTCGAGCTTCTCGTTCAGCGGTGGCTCCTGCAGGAGGATGCCGACGGATGCGCCCGGCGCGAGCGAGGCCTCGCCGTTGGAGGCCTGCTGCATGCCGGCCATGATCTGGAGCACGGTCGACTTGCCGGCGCCGTTCGGGCCGACGACACCGATCTTGGCGCCGGGCAGGAACGACAGGGTGACGTTGTCGAGGATCACCTTGTCGCCGTGCGCCTTGCGCGCGCGGACCATCGTGTAGATGTACTGAGCCACTGGCGTGGGAGCCTTCCGTCGTCTTGCGAGCGGGGGCGGGGCCGCCGGATCGCGACCCCACCCCGTGCGTTCTCGCCTGCGATCCTCCCAGCTCCCGGCAACTAGACGTGCGCGGGTTCCGCGGAGAGGTCCTCGGTCATCTCCTCGAACGCGTCATCGGCGCCCACGTAGTCCCGGCCCGACACGTAGCCGCCGGCCTCGTCCTCCGCCGTGTTCGGCTCGTCCGGGGCCGCCGGAGCGGTCCGTGGCGTCCGGCGGAAGTCGGCGACCCCCCGGGCCAGGTTGGGCGCCACCGCCTCGGCCTTGATCTGCGGGCGGCTGCGGCGCCCCTGCTCGGACTCCCACTCGTCCGTGCGGATGTTGCCGACCACCACAACGGGGTCGCCCTTGCTGATGCTGTGCGAGACGTTGCCCCCCAGCTCGCCCCAGCACTCCACGTCGATGAAGAAGGAGTGGCCGTCGACCCAGTCCTGCGTCGCGCTGTCGAAGCGGCGCTCGGTGGCGGCCACGCGGAAGTTGGTGACGCTCCCGTTCTGCGTGCGGTTGCGGGTGGGGGCCTTGACGACGTTGCCGATGACGGTGATCTCGGTGGCGCTCACGGTGCTCCTCGAGGGTGCTGCGCCGGACGGCGCGACCGGCTCGGTGCCGGTGTGCCGTCGACAATGAGCCCGTGGCAACCCGATGAGCAGGGGCTCCGCCGAACTGTGGACGACCCTGCCCCTTGTGGACGACGGCACGTGAAGGTGCCGTCCCCTCGCCGGGCGGCGATGCGATGATCGGGCCCGAGCGCCCGTAGCTCAGCGGATAGAGCAGGTGCCTTCTAAGCACTTGGTCGCAGGTTCGATCCCTGCCGGGCGCGCGTGGTCGCCGTCCCCGCTCGCCGGACGAGGTGCCCGCCGGGCTCGTAGTCTCGACGGCGTGGCGGCGGGGGTGCGGATCTGGGCGGCCGTACTGCTGCTCGCCGCCGTGTTCCTGGGTCACGGCCTGCAGTGCGACTCCGGTGCCGCCGGAGATGGGCACGCCGCGCACGACCCAGAGGTCGCGGCGGCGGCGCTCGTCCTGGCAGCGGCCGAGACACCCGTGCACGAAGGCCCGGTGGTCCACGCCGCCGCTCCCGTGGCCGCGGACGTCGGGGCGCTCGCCCCGCAGCACGCGCCGGAACTCCCCGCCCACCTGGCGGCCGTCTGCCTGGCCGTCCTCGCCGCCGGTCTGGCCGCCCTGGTCGCCGCGGCCGCGAAGCTCCGCGGAGTCTCGCTCGGGGTGAGCCCGCCGGCACGACCACGAGGACCGAACCGGGTAGCCCCCGTGGATCCCCCGGACCACTACGCCCTCTGCGTGATCCGGACCTAGGCCGAATGCCGCACCGCACCGCCTCGGCCCCTGCCGCCGCGGTGGCGGTCCGCGCACGCCCGAGTCCAGCACCCACAGAGGAAACAGCTCATGAACCGCACGTCCGCACACCGCACAGCCCTGACCGGCGCCCTGCTCGCCGGTGCCCTCGCAATCGCCGGCTGCTCCGGTGACACCTCCCACGACGGCATGTCCGGCACGTCCGACAGCTCGTCCAGCGCCTCCGCCGGCTCCGACGCGGCGACGGACGCCAACGCCGCCGACGAGTCCTTCGCCTCCGGCATGCGGGTGCACCACGAGCAGGCGGTGGAGATGGCGGGCCTGGCGCCCGACCGTGCCGCCGACCCGCGCGTGACCGACCTCGCGGCACGCATCGAGGCCGCGCAGGGTCCTGAGATCCGGACGCTGTCCGGCTGGATGGAGGACTGGGGCGTCGAGGCCGGCAGCGGCACCGACCACGGCAGCATGGGTCACGGGGGCATGGGCGGGATGATGTCCGCCGAGGACATGACCGCCCTGGCCGCCGCTTCCGGTGCCGAGTTCGACCGGATGTTCCTCGAGATGATGGTGGAGCACCACCGGGGCGCGATCGCGATGGCCGAGACGGAGCTCGCGGACGGGGAGAACGCCGACGCGCGCGCCATGGCGGAGTCCATCCAAGACACGCAGGCCGCCGAGATCGCGGAGATGGAACAGCTGCTCGCCGAGCTCGGCGGCTGAGCCGGACGCGCGGCGGGGTGGGCTCGGCCCGCCCCGCCGCCGCATCCGGCCGCCGGCCGGAGCGACCTCAGGTCAGGCGCCGGGGCGCAACCCGGCGAGCGTGACCTCGACCAGCCGCTGCACCGCGGCGGCCGAGGACAGCTCACCGGTCACCGACAGGGCGCCCAGCACGAAGACGGCCAGCTCCGTCGGTGGCACGTCGCCGCGCACCCGGCCGTCGCGGGCCTCCTCGGCGATCAGCTCGGCGAGGAACGTCCGCAGCTGGTCGTGGGCCCGGGCCGCGTGCTCCGACCGGTGCAGCCGGGCGGCGGTCTCCGACTGCCCGCCGTGCCGGGACATCCCGGCGTAGGCGGCGAGGACCGCCGGCAACCGGTCGGCCGGGTCGTCCGCGCGGTCCCGGATCGCGGTCAGGTGCTGCAGGTGCCGGCCGATCTGCCGTTCGTGCCAGGCGGTGAGCACCGCGTCGAGATCGGGGAAGTGCCGGTAGAGGGTCGCGCGCCCGATTCCCGCGGCTTCCGCGACCTGGGACATGGTCAGGTCGAGGCCGTGCGAGGCGACGAGAGCGGCGGTCGCGTCCAGGACCGCGTCGCGCGTCGAACTGCGGTGCCCGGCGACCATCTCGGTCCACGGCGGCGGCATGCGATCAGGTCACTCTGCTGAGACGCCCTGTCTCGATCTGGACATGGTGTCTCACCCGATCGACGATGACGCCCCCGGAGGACCGCATGACCCAGCTGCCACCCGACCCCGCTCCTCCCGGAGCAGACCGATCCCCGCGCACTCCCCGCTGGGTGATGGTGCTGGGCCTCCTCACTCTGGTCGTCCTCCTGCTGGTGCTGGGACTGCACCTGGCGGGGAGCGGCGCCGGCCCCGGCAGCCACCTCGGGTCGGCGACCACGCGACTCCTGTGGCCCTGATGCCACCGCGCCTCCGAAAGGCCGCGCTCCTCCTGCACGTCACCACGTCGGTGGGCTGGCTCGGTGCGGTCGGAGCGTTCCTCGCCCTCGCCGTCACCGGCCTGGCCTCCAGCGCCCGGGCCACGGTCCGCGGCACCTACGTGGCCGCGGACGTGGTCACCGATGCGGTGATCGTGCCGCTGGCCCTCGCCTCCCTGGGGTCCGACGTGCTGCAGTCCCTGGGAACCCCGTGGGGCCTGGTCCGGCACTACTGGGTGGTGGTGAAACTGGTCCTGACGGTCGCCTCGACCGCGCTCCTGCTCCTGCACTCGGGGCCGATCGGCCACCTCGGTGCGGTCGCCGGGAGCGGTGCCCGGCTCGGTGCGGACCTGGACGGCATGCGACTGCAACTGGTGGTGGACGCCGCCGCTGCACTGCTCGTGCTGCTCGGAGCCACGGCACTGGCCCTCTGGAAGCCCCGCGGCCTGACCCGCTGGGGCCGACGGCGGAGTCGGACCACGTCGGCGATTGAGTAACCCGGGTCACGGGTAACGAGGCGCCACCGGTCGGGGGACGGGACCACATCAGCAGCGGTCGTTCGGAGCAAACGGGTGCGCAGGTCTACGGATACAGGTGTTCAGCAGAAGGCACGGGGGCGGCGGCGTCGCGCGTCCTCGCCGAGCGGAGGGCGGGGACGGCGCGGGGCGCTCGTCGCGGCCGTGCTCGTCGGGCTGGGCGGCGTCGTCGCCGGGGTGGCCCAGCCGGTCGAGCCCGATCTGACCGAGCAGTCCGCCGACACCAGCAGGGAGAACAGGCCCGTCGCGTGGGGCGCACCCGCCCTGTCCGCCGGCGCGCCCGCCGGTGCCCGCACCCTGGGCGAGGCGCCCGAGCAGACGGCGGACCAGCAGCCGCCCGCCCCCGAGGCGATCAGCGGCCTGGCGGCCAACGGCATCCCGATGGTCGCGCTCAACGCCTACCGCGTGGCGGCGCTCCGGATGGCCGACGCCAAGCCGCAGTGCGGGATCGACTGGTCGCTGCTGGCCGGCATCGGGCGGGTGGAGTCCAACCACGGCCGGTTCGGCGGCGCGGTGCTCCAGGCCGACGGCACCTCGGTGCCGGAGATCCGCGGACCGGCGCTGGACGGCGGCCAGTTCGCCTACATCGGCGACTCCGACGACGGCCGCTTCGACCACGACACCACCTACGACCGCGCGGTCGGGCCGATGCAGTTCATCCCGACCACCTGGCGGTCCTACGCCATCGACGCCGACGGCAACGGGACCACCGACCCCTTCGACATCGACGACGCCACCCTGGGCGCCGCCCACTACCTGTGCGTGGCGGGCGGGAACCTGGGCAACGAGGCCGGGCTGCGCCGCGCCGTGCTGGCCTACAACCACTCCGACGAGTACGTCGCCCAGGTGCTGGCCCTGGCCCGCGCCTACGCCGCGGGGATCGCCGTCGACAGCCTGCCGCTGTCCGGCATCACCAGCGGCTCGGTTCCGCCACCCACCGGCAACTACCGCGCGCCTGCGGCACCCGGCCCGGCCATCGGCGCCTCCGACACGACACCTGCCTCCGGCGACACGGTGGGCGCCCAGGGGGCTCCGCCGCCGCCGCCCCCGGCGGGCCCGGCCGCGCCACCGCCCGACCAGGGTTCGCAGCCGTCACCGGCAGGGGTGTGGGCCGTCTCTTATACACCTCT
>NZ_POQU01000035.1 GCF_002938425.1 Blastococcus atacamensis
CCCCCGGACCACCCCGTCGGGGCACGTGTGGTCACTGTGACGGAACGGGTCCTCTCACCACCGGAATGTCCCCGTCGTGGTCGTGGTGCCCCCCCGCTGCAGGTACCGTCGAGCCCCGTGACCACCACAGGACCTGACCTCGTCATCGTCGGCTCCGGCTTCTTCGGCCTGACGGTCGCGGAGCGCGTCGCCAGCCAGCTGGACAAGCGCGTGCTGGTCATCGACCGCCGCGACCACATCGGCGGCAACGCCTACTCCGCCCCCGAGCCGGAGACCGGCATCGAGGTGCACGTCTACGGCGCGCACCTCTTCCACACCTCGAACGAGCGCGTGTGGAACTACGTGAACCAGTTCACCGAGTTCACGAACTACCAGCATCGCGTGTTCAGCATCTACCAGGGCCAGACCTACTCGCTGCCCATGAACCTGGCCACCATCGGCCAGTACTTCGGCAAGAGCTTCTCCCCCAGCGAGGCGCGCGCCCTGGTCGCCGAGCAGGCCGGCGAGATCGACACCGCCGAGGCCACGAACCTCGAGGAGAAGGCGATCTCCCTCATCGGGCGCCCGCTCTACGAGGCGTTCATCCGCGGCTACACGAAGAAGCAGTGGCAGACCGACCCCACCGAGCTGCCGGCGGCGATCATCGCCCGGCTCCCGGTCCGCTACACCTTCGACAACCGCTACTTCAACGACACCTACGAGGGTCTGCCCAAGGACGGGTACACGGCCTGGCTGACCCGGATGGCCGACCACCCGAACATCGAGGTGCGGCTGAACACCGACTACTTCGACGTCCGGGACGAGCTGCCGGCCGACGTGCCGACCGTCTTCACCGGCCCGATCGACAAGTACTTCGACTACGAGGCCGGCGAGCTCGGCTGGCGCACGCTGGACTTCGAGACCGAGGTCCTCCCGATCGGCGACTTCCAGGGCATCGCGGTCATGAACTACGCCGACGAGGACGTGCCCTACACCCGGATCCACGAGTTCCGGCACTTCCACCCCGAGCGGGACTACCCCGAGGACAAGACCGTGGTGGTGCGGGAGTACTCGCGCTTCGCAGAGAGCGGCGACGAGCCGTACTACCCGATCAACACCCCCGAGGACCGGGCCAAGCTCGAGCGCTACCGGGAACTGGCCAAGAAGGAGGCCGAGGAGAAGCGCGTCCTCTTCGGCGGCCGACTCGGCACCTACAAGTACCTGGACATGCACATGGCGATCGGCTCGGCGCTGACGATGTTCGACAACCGCATCCGGCCGTTCTTCGACCAGGGCGGCGCACTCGACGGCCGGCTGGACGACTGACCGGACCCGCACGACGAAGGGGCCCCCACCGCGCGGCGGTGGGGGCCCCTTCGTCGTCGCCGGCCAGGTGCGGGTCGGTGGGCAGCTCTCTCAGGCCGCGGGCGTGAAGCGCTCGTGGCGGCCGGCGCGCAGCAGGCCCAGCCATTCGCGGTAGCCCGCCGGATCACGCCGGGTCACCAGGAAGAACCAGGAGAACCGGACGAGCTCCAGCGGCAGCAGCCAGCGCATGCCCGGCTGCCGCATGAGGTACCCGCGGTTCCGGTAGGTGTAGTAGCGCTTCCACGCCGTCTCGGGGTACTGCGCGGACAGCCGGCCCCCCAGGATCGGGACGAACTCGGACCGCCCGTTGGGGTGCAGGTAGGTGGCGTCCAGCGCGGTGCCGAAGACGACGCCGGCGCGCACCATCCGCCGGTGGATCTCGGTCTCGTCACCGCGGGCGAACAGGCGGAGGTCCGGCACGCCGACCAGGCTGAGCGTGCCGGCCGCGAAGAGCGCCCCGTTGAACAGCGACGCATAGCCGGGCAGGAACGCGTCGTCCTTGAGCCCGGACCGCTCGCCCTTCCATCGCAGGCCGGTGCGCACCGGGAAGGCGAACTTGTCGGGGTCGTCGATGTCGGCGACCGTGGGCGACACCTCGCCGAGGTCCCGCTCGCGGGCGACCCGCAGCAGCGTGGCGAGCACGTGCTCGTCGGCCGGCCGGCCGTCGTCGTCGGCGCACCAGACCCAGTCGGCGCCCTGCGCGAGCGCGGTGAGCATCCCCAGGGCGAAGCCGCCGGCGCCGCCGAGGTTGGTCTGGGAGGCCACGTAGGTGTGCGGCAGCCCGCTGGCGCGCACGACCTCCTCGGCCGGCTGGTCGGGGCCGTTGTCGACCACGATCACCGACTCGACCGGCCGGGTCTGGATGGCCAGGGCGGCCAGCGCCTGCTTCAGCGAGTCGGGACGGTGCCGGGTGACGATGACCGCGATGACGCGGTCGTCGTCGCGCTCCACCCCCGCACCCGCGCGGGACACTCAGCCCTCCGAGGTCGCGTGGTCGCGGCCGTGGTTGTAGCTGCCCAGGACCTCGTCCAGCGGCCCCTGCTGGCGGATGGTGCCGTGCTCCATCCACAGCGCCGAGGTGCACAGCTGCTTGAGCAGGTCGTCGGAGTGCGACGCGAAGACCAGCAGGCCGGCCCGGTCCACCAGGTCCTTCAGCCGGCCCTTCGCCCGCTCGAGGAAGGAGGCGTCGACCGCGCCGATGCCCTCGTCGAGCAGCAGGATCTCCGGGTCGATGCTGGTGACGACGCCCAGGGCCAACCGCACGCGCATACCGGTGGAGTAGGTCCGCAGTGGCATGTGCAGGAAGTTGCCCAGCTCGGTGAACTCCGCGATGTCGTCGACGCGGGCTTCCATCTGCTTGCGGGACATGCCCAGGAAGAGGCCCCGGACCATGATGTTCTCCAGCCCGGAGATCTCCGGGTCCATGCCCACGCCGAGGTCGAAGACCGGTGCCACGCGCCCGTTGACCCGCGCCTCACCGCTGGTGGGCTCGTAGATGCCCGACAGCAGCCGCAGCAGGGTGGACTTGCCGGCGCCGTTGTGGCCGACCAGCGCCAGCCGGTCGCCCTCGGAGACGTGCAGGTTGATGTTGTGCAGGGCCTCGATGACGATGACCTTGCTGGCGTTGGCGGCGACGTTGCCGCCGACCACGCCGAGCACGGTGTGCTTCAGCGACCGCGACTTGGCGTCGAAGATCGGGAAGTCCACGCTCGCGTCGCGAACGTCGATGCTGACCATGGTGGTGCTCTCCTCAGACCCAGTACGCGACGCGGCTGCGGTAACGCCGCATGACCAGCAGGGTCACGGCCCAGCCCACCGCGGCGATCCCGCCGACGATGATCCAGGTACGCCACTCCTGGTCCTGGCCCAGCATCGGCCGCCGGATGATCTCGACGAAGTGGAACAGCGGGTTGAGCTCCACCAGCCGAGCCCGCTCGGCGACGGCCGGGTTGTCCAGCAGGACGTCGTACATCCAGACGATCGGCGTCAGGAAGAACAGCAGCTGCACCAGGCTCTGGGTCACCGGGGGCAGGTCGCGGAACCGGGTGCTCACGATGCCGATCAGCAGCGCCACCCAGGTGCCGTTGACGATCAGCAGGGCCATCGCCAGGAAGGCCGAGAGGTCGGTCCAGCGCAGCGGCTGCGGGAACGCCACGAGCATGACGGCGTAGACGATCAGGTTGTGGGCGAAGAACAGCGTCTGCCGCCACACCAGCCGGTACACGTGGATGCTGATCGGCGCCGGTAGGTGGGTGATCAGCCCCGTGTTGGCGACGAACACCTCCGAGCCCTCGGTGATGCAGCCGGAGATGAAGGCCCAGACGATCATCCCGACCAGCACGTGCGGCAGCAGCGTGGCCAGCTCGATTCCGAACAGTCCCGAGTAGAGGATGCCCAGCGCGATGGCGGTGACCGCCATGCTGATGGTGATCCAGATCGGGCCGAGGACCGAGCGCCGGTACCGCTGCCGGATGTCCTGCCAACCCAGGTGGAGCCACAGCTCACGCTGGTCCCAGCCCCGGCGCAGGTCCGCGAAGGCGGACCTGAAGTTCCGCCCGGTGGGGATCGGGGCGCTGCCTGCCCCACCGGAACGGCTCTCCGCCGGCCCGCCGCTCCCGGCGGGCGCGGCCTCGCGAGTACGACTCGAGGACATCGGTGCTTACTCAGCCCCGCCGTCGAACAGCCGTCGCCAGTTGTCCCGGCTGGTCAGCTCGGGCAGCGCCTGCCGGTAGGCCGCGGCCGCCGCCGGGCCCTCCTTCGCCAGCCGCATGCAGGCCGCGAAGGACTCCTTCAGCAGCCGGACGCCGGTGTCCTTGTCGAACTGACGGACCCGGACGCCCCCCTGGGAGGCGTCGGTCACGACCGCCTTCGTGTAGCGGGAGACGTGCCACCAGTGGGAGTCCTCGAGCGGCACGTTCACGGATCCGCCGTTGCGGCCGGTCAGCTGCCAGAGGAGGCGCTTGGCCAGGACCGCCTTGAGCATCGACGGGTGGCCGGCCGCCCGCTCGGTGTCCTCGCCGCGCAGCGGCAGGTCCGGCACGTCCGACGCGCTGTGGATCACGGTCTCCGGGAACGCCTTGCGCAGCTCGCGGACCTCGGACAGCGCGCGCTGCCCGCCGTCG
The DNA here is from genome assembly GCF_002938425.1 of Blastococcus atacamensis. Taxonomy (GTDB): domain Bacteria; phylum Actinomycetota; class Actinomycetes; order Mycobacteriales; family Geodermatophilaceae; genus Blastococcus; species Blastococcus atacamensis. Next base: position 4,467 of record NZ_POQU01000035.1, read on the forward strand.
TGCAGAAACTCCGGGCCGGCGAGGAAGTCGTCGATGCCCTTGATGGCGGTGGCGGCCAGGCCGTACTGCATCGACGTCACGAAGGCGACCAGCCGGCCGAACAGGACCCGTGCCAGGCTCTTGCTGCGGAAGTCGGAGTGCAGCGCGGCGGTGATCAGGCTGTTCCGGACGCTGAAGTAGCGCGCCCAGTCGTCCTGGTCCTTCCAGGTGAAGTCGGCGTGCCACACGCCGGCGCCCGGCAGGGTGACGGTGGTGAAGCCGTTCTCGCGCGCCCGGTAGCCGTACTCGATGTCGTCCCACTGGAAGAACATCGGTAGCGGGTAGCCGGTCGCCGACACGATCTCCGACGGGAGGATGGCGCTCCACCAGGCGTTGTAGACGCCGTCGACCCGGAGCTCCTGGTTCTCCTTGGTCATGTCGGCGTTCCACAGGGCGCGGGGAACGACCTTGCCGGCCTCGAGGATGTTCAGGTCGGCGTACTCGGCGCCGGTGTGCAGCCGCTTCGGGTGCAGCGCGTAGAGCATCTGCGCCCCGACGATGACCGGCTGGCGCGCGGAGTTCGCGAACGCGGTGAGCCGGATGATCGACTCCGGCTCGAGGATGATGTCGTCGTCCATGAACAGGACGTTCGCGTGGTGCTCGTCCTCGATCTCGGTGATCTCGTACATGCCGCGGGTGAACCCGCCGGCGCCACCGAGGTTGGCCTGGTTGATGTAGTGCATCCGGCCGGCCAGGTCGGCGGAGACCTGCTCGAACGCCGGGTGGGCCGACACGCGCTTGTCGCCCTGGTCGATGACGTAGACCGAGTCGAGCTGGTCCAGCGCCGGCAGGTCGGCGGCGAGCGTCTGCAGGGTCTTGATGCAGTCGTCGGCCCGGTTGTGGGTGCAGATGACGACGGAGGTCTTGCGGACCCGGGGCGGGGTCGGGATGGTCCACCGCGGGGAGGTGATCGTCAGGCTGCCGTCGGCCGACCGGAAGTCGGCCCAGATGGCGCCGCCGTCGACGAACTTGTCGATGAGCACGTCGAGGGAGATCCGACCGGAGCCGGACACCTCCTGGCCGCCGATCGTGCGCGGCTCGCCGACGAAGTCGCTGGCGAACAGCTCGACGACACCCTCACCCGAGAACTCGGCCTCGAACGTCATCGTCGTGACGCCGGTCCAGCGCTGCCAGTACGACGCCGGGATGCGCCCGAAGTAGGTGTTGGTGCTCAGCGCCGAGTGCGGGTCGAGCGTGAAGGCGGTGCGCTCCAGGTGCACCCGCCCCTGCACGCGCTTGGCGTAGAGCTCGGCCGGGAGCCCGAGGGCCGGCGGCAGCGTCAGGACGCGCTGCGCCAGGCTGGTGACCTCCGGCGTCGAGACGGTCCCGTCGGCGGTGGTCGCGGCGGAAGTGGTGGTCATAGAGATCTGCAGTCCTCAGGACGACGACGTGACGGTCCATGTCGCGCGACGCTCGGCCGGGCGTGGATCACCACCGGCTCCGGTGACGACGTGCGTCACCGACCGGCATTCGGTAACGGCAGCATAACCACGTCACAGGAGCCCGGCCCGACTTCGGGCCGATTCCGGACCCCATCCGTCACAGGTATCCCAGGAGGATTCCGGGGCGCTGCCGCGCCGCTCCGATCAGCCCGCTGCGCCGACCTGCACCGTTCCGTCGGACGCCTCCAGCAGGTACCCGCGCTGGAAGTCGGTCCGCTGCCCACCAGCGACGGCGGTGGGGTCGCCGACCGGGAACCCGAGGCTCCCCGCGTGGCCGCCGAGCTGCTTCCACCTGGCCAGGGTGGCACCTCGGACGACGTGCGCACCCGTGCCCGGGGACCAGTAGATCTCGCCGCCCTGCAGCCGCACGACGGCGCCGCCGCCGGTGGTGGTGGCGCCGTCGTGCGCGAGCGGGAAGCCCAGCGCCGCCGGACCGCCGAGGGCCTCGTACTTCGCCTGCAGCGCACCGCGCACGCCCTTCGTCCCGGTCGCCGCCGACCAGTAGAGGGCGCCCCCCTGGAAGTCGGTCTTGTAGCCACCGGGCACGGCCATGTCGTCACCGGTCGGGAAGCCCATCGGTCCCGCCTGGATCCCCAGGGACCGGTAGGTCGCCAGGATCGCGCCGCGCACCACGTGCGCGCCCGTGGCCGGTGACCAGAAGAGGTCGCCGCCCTGGAGCCGGACCGTCGCACCGCCGCCCGTCGTGGTGGCGCCGTCGTGCGCGAGCGGGAAGCCCAGTGCCGCCGGACCGCCGAGGGCCTCGTACTTCGCCTGCAGCGCGCCGCGGACGCCCTTCGTGCCGGTCGCCGCCGACCAGTAGAGGGCGCCCCCCTGGAAGTCGGTCTTGTAGCCACCGGGCACGGCCATGTCGTCACCGGTCGGGAAGCCCATCGGTCCCGCCTGGATCCCCAGGGACCGGTAGGTCGCCAGGATCGCGCCGCGCACCACGTGCGCGCCCGTGGCCGGTGACCAGAAGAGGTCGCCGCCCTGGAGCCGGACCGTCGCACCGCCGCCCGTCGTGGTGGCGCCGTCGTGCGCGAGCGGGAAGCCCAGTGCCGCCGGACCGCCCAGCGCCTCGTACTTCGCCTGCAGCGCGCCGCGGACGCCCTTCGTGCCGGTCGCCGCCGACCAGTAGAGGGCGCCGCCGCGGAAGTCGGTCTTGTAGCCACCGGGCACGGCCATGTCGTCGCCGGTGGGGTAGCCCATGGGCCCGGCCTGCGCCCCGAGGGCCCGGTAGGTGGCGAGGATGTCGCCCCGCACGACGCGCGCCCCGGTGGCCGAGGTCCAGTAGATGGAACCGCCGGTGAGGTCCACGTACGCGCCGTCGCCGGTCGACGTCGCGCCGTCGTTGATCACCGGGTAGCCCAGTGCCGCCGGCCCGCCCGAGCGCTCGAACTTGTCCAGCAGCGCGCCGCGGATGGTGCGCGCGCCGGTGCCCGCCGACCAGTAGGTCGTACCGCCGGTGAAGCGGGTGCGGTACCCGCCGGGCACCGCCTCGTCGCCACCGACGGGGTAGCCGAGCACCCCGGCCTGCGCGCCGGCCTGGCGCCACGCGTCGAGGATCGCACCGCGCACCTCGTGCGCACCGGTGGCGGCCGACCAGTAGATCGCGCCGCCCTGGAAGTAGGTGTAGTAGCCGGTGCCGAACGGCGCGGCCGCGTCGTCGCCGACCGGATAGCCCAGGGCGCCGGCCGGACCACCGAGGGCCAGGTACCTCTCGAGGATCGCGCCGCGCACCACGTGGGCGCCGGTGTGCGCGTGCCAGAAGATGGTGCCGCCGGCGTAGGCCCGCGAGCAGCCGTCGTAGGGCAGGGTGCAGGTCGCGTCCTCCAGGGGCGCCGCCAGCTGGACCCCGGCAAAGGCGAGCTCGCTGTTCTTGTCCAGAACCGCGGCGCCGCCGGAGGACTGGGTGCTGCCGAACCAGTCGGTGAAGTACAGGAAGAAGTTCCGGTTGCCGTACGTGGAGCAGTCGTTCGCGGTTCCGTAGCCGGCGTCGAGCGCGGCCTGGTTGGGCACGTAGGGCGTGTAGTTGTACAGCCCGGCGGTGGCCTGGTTCTGGATGTACACCGAGGCCTTGCCGCACCTCGTGCCGCCGATGTTGTCGTACTCCGCGGTCATGGGCGCGTAGTTGATCGAATTGGTCATCCCGGCCCGGTAGTTGAACTTCGCCGGATTGGCCCGGTACTCCTTGAACCGGTGCGCCGCGCTGTAGAGCTGGTTGTAGAGGCCGAAGTACCGCGAGTCGCAGACCGAGGCGTCGGGGCAGGCGTAACCCATCGCGCGCTCGATGGCGTAGGCCGACGGCCCGCGGGAGCCGATCAGGCCCTGCTCCTTCTGCAGGATCACCATCAGGGCGCGGGGGTTGATCCCGCAGGCCAGCCCCACCTTGTGGATGATCGCGGCCGCGGACTCCCCGCCCGCTCCCTGGTAGGCGGCGCAGAAGGCGTCCGCCGGCCTCGTCCAGGTGTCCTGCCGGAAGGTCTTGAGACAGCGGTCGCCACTGCAGGAGGCCCCCTTCACCACCAGGAAGTCCTGGATGGCCTGGGCGGTCATCGTGGTCGGGTCGTAGAAGACCCCGTCGCTGACGATGTTCCCGGCGTTGAAGAGCCTCAGGTCGGCCGCCTCGTGCAGGTCCGGCCGCTGCGGGGAGATCCCGGCGAGGAAGGCCACCCCCAGGCCGAGAGCGAGCAGGGCCGCGACGATCCACCTCGGGCGCGGCATCACGGCACCATCACCTCACCGGCGGAGGACTCCCCCGCCGACGTGGCGGAGGAGTACCGGACGACCGCCTGCCACGGGCCGCTGGTGAGCTCCGGGCCGCTGACCCGGAGCTCGCCGCAGGCCGTCGTGGTCGCGTCCGGCGTCGCCTCGCCGGAGCCCTCCAGGACGACGCCGCCGCGGCTGAGGACCAGCGTGCAGCGGCCGCCCTGCTCGACCCGGTCCAGGACGACACCCCCGACCACCACCGCCCCGGCGGGGTCCCACCCCGAGTACGTGAGGGCGACGTCCGCCGACCGCGGCTGAGAGGGCGCGGGAACCGTGCTGGGTCCGGCTTCCACGGTCGGTGCCGGCTGGGACGCGCTCCCGGTCGCGGGCGTTGCGTCGACCGGAGGCTCGGTGGCGCCGTCGGACGGCGCGGTCGCCGCGCCGTTCCCCCCGGCCGTGCTCGCCGCGCCCTCCGTGGTGGGCCGCAGCAGGTAGCCGCCGACCGCGGCGGCGGCTCCCAGCGCGAGGGCCAGCGTCAGGAGGACGGGGCGACTGCGACGGCGACGAGGGGCAGCGGACACGACGACTCCCGGTGGTACAGCGCGGAGGGCGCCCCGCCCGTCATGCCCGGCCGTCAGCCAGGAACATCGGAGAGGCGCACCCTGTGATCGCTACGCTACTGGCTGTCACGCTCCGCGCGTGCGTGCCACGCCGGGCCTACCCGCATCAGGAACGCTGGGTGATCGCCGACGTGGATGCGTTCCAGGTCAGCGACCCGCGCTCGAAGTCGCTGCGCAACCCCTCGGGGACGGCGTACGTCGTCCGCGTCGGGAAACCCAGCGAGCCCGTCGGGCCGCCCCGGGAGACGTAGGCGCCGGCGAGCGCCCCCCGCACGATGTGCGTCCCGGTGGCCGGCGACCAGTAGACGTCGCCGCCCTGGAAGCGCACGAACGCACCCTTGCGATCCGACGTCAGCGCGTCGGTCGTCGTCGGGAAGCCCAGCACGCCGCCGGACCCACCCGCCTGCAGCCAGGTCGTGAGGATGGAACCCACGACGGTCTGCGTGCCGGTGGACGGTGAGTAGTAGATGTCCCCGCCCTGGAAGCGCGTGAAGTAGCCACGACCATCGGGGGTGGGGGCGTCCGACGTCGTCGGGAAGCCCATGTGCCCGGTCGCGCCGCCACGGGCCAGCCACGTGGTCAGGATCGAGCCCCGCACGATCTGGGTGCCCGAGGCCGGCGACCAGTAGACGTCCCCGCCCTGGAACCGCACGAAGGCGCCCTTGCGGTCCGCCGTCAGCGCGTCGGTGGTCGCCGGGAAGCCCAGCGGGCCGGCCGAACCGCCGGACTGCAGCCACGTGCCGAGGATGGAACCCACGACGGTCTGCGTGCCGGTGGACGGCGAGTAGTAGATGTCCCCGCCCTGGAAGCGCGTGAAGTAACCACGACCATCGGGGGTGGGGGCGTCCGACGTCGTCGGGAAGCCCATGTGCCCGGTCGCGCCGCCACGGGCCAGCCACGTGGTCAGGATCGAACCCCGGACCACATGCGTGCTGCTGGCCGGCGACCAGTAGATGTCCCCGCCCTGGAACCGCACGAACGCGCCGCGCCCGTCGGAGGTGCCGGCGTCGTCGGCGGTCGGGGCGCCGAGGGCGGCGGGCCCGCCGAGGGCCAGGTACTTGTCGAGGATCGCTCCGCGGACCACGCGCACGCCGCCGCCCTGGGAGGAGTACAGCCGCCCGTTGGCGTAGACCTGCCAGGAGACACCGTCCTTGGCCTGCTCGGTGCCGACCGGCGCGCCGAGCCCGGCCCGCAGACCGGCGTCGGCGGCGTAGCGGCGCTCGATCGGGGTCATCGCGGCGATCGTGCGGTCGTACGCCTGGGTGCGGATCTCGCCCATCCGCGCGAAGCCGTAGCGGCCGGGGCAGGCGGTGGAGCCGACGTCCCGGTGCGCGAAGACGGTCGGCAGGGTGACCTGCGCACCCTTCTCGTACCGGGAGGTGCCGGTCTTGCCGGCGGAGGTGAGCGTGACCGATCCCTTGGGGTCGATGCCGTACAGCGAGAACTTCCAGGCGATGATGGCCGAGACCGCGTCGACCATCGGCTGCGTGGTGTTGACGGTGTCGTAGTTGCCGAGCATCGAGACGCCGAACGTGCCGGAGTTGAAGCCGGCGGCGTGCGCGCCGATCACCGTGCTGGCCAGGCCGCCGTCGCGGCCCTCCCAGAGCCGGCCGAACTTGTCGACGATGACGTTGTAGCCGATGTCGCCCCAGCCCAGGCTCCTGGCGTGGTACGTGTAGATCGAGCGCATGATCGCCGGCACGTCGCCCGCGCCGTAGTTGTTCGAGTCGGCGGTGTGGTGCACCGTGGCGGCCTTGAGCGTCGGGGCGAACTCCGGGCTCCAGGTGCGCAGGGCCGGGTCGGCGCCCCACTGGGCACGCGAGTAGACCGGCGGCATGGCCATCGCCGCGTCCGCGGTGTCGCGGATCTCGGCCTCGCCGAGGGCGGTGTCGGCCGCACTGGTACCGGGGTCGACCAGGTCGATGCGCACGTCGGTGGGCTCCGCGCCCGTGCGGGTCACGAGCTCGGCCTCGACGCCGGTGCTCGGGCCGGTCCACAGCGGGGAGGTGCCTCCGCGACTCTCGCCGGCGGCACCGGCCTGCTCCAGGCCCTCGGTGCCGACCTGGGTCCACTCCCCCCACTCGCCGTCGTCGTCCTGCACACGCACCTGGACGACGGTGTCGGTCACGGCCGGGTCGTACGCCCAGGTCACGCCCACCAGCGAGAAGCCGCCGGTGTCGGTCCGGGTCAGCGTCATGACCGGCTCGTCCTCGGGAACGCCCGCGACCGGCACGGTGGTGCCCTGCTGGATCTCCACGTCCGGAGCCGGGGTGGCGACCGACCCCATCGCGACCGCCTCGGAGGTGGTCTTCACGGGCACTGGTTCCGGCCGGGGCGGCGACGAGACCGGCAGCACGAGGAGCAGGCCGGCCAGGCCGAAGGAGGCCGCCAGAATCACGAGGAGTCGGCGCACGGGGCGTTCCTTTCGTGGTCGGCGGTCGCCGGCCCCGGTGAGGGGCGGGGCGCATCCCCTGAGCTGTCGTCAGGGGGAACCGACCTGTTGAGTCCGATCGGAAGATGCCATGTCGTCACGCGGCGCGCCCGGCTCGACACGCAGGAGTGCATCGAGTGAACCCGTGGGACGAGTGTTGTCAGACCTGCGACCGCATGCGCACTCCGCGCTACCGGCCCGCCGATAGGACCTTGCTACCGTCGCCGCGATGACAGGTGAACGGCCGACGGGAACCGCCCCCGCACGCAGCGCCCTGGACCTCGTCTCCGGGCTGGTCGAGGCCTACGCCGGCCGCACCCCCGTCGAGACGATCGCCGTCGTGGGCAACGCCCCGGTATCGCCCGATCCCGAGCGCGCGACGGCGATCGACGCCGCCGATCTGGTGATCCGGGTCAACGGGTTCGCCCTCGACGACGCGCACACCATGCGCGGCTTGGGCACCCGGGCCGACGTCGTCGTCGTCCAGTGGCTGCTGGAGGCCACCCCCTGGGTGTTCCAGGACTACCGCTCACGGCTCTACCTCTACAACGAGCCCGGCGCCATGTACTTCGACGGCGAGCGGCTGCCGCGCTGGTGGCCCGCCGACCTCGGCCTGGTTCCGGTCCCGAACCGGGAGATCACCCAGCCGCTCTCCCGGGCGCTGGGCTTCGACCCGGCGGAGCCCCGGTGGGCGACGACCGGGAGCGTCGCGGCCTACCTGGCCCGCACGCTCTATCCCGACGCCCATCTGCTCCTGGCCGGCTTCTCGTTCGTGTACGAGCCGGTGCAGACGACCTGGGACCACGCCTACGGCGGCAACGCGAAGCTGACCGAGGACCACGTACTGACAGCGGAGGCGAACATGCTGCGCAGCTTCATCGACGAGGGCCGTGCGGAGCTGCTCGCGTGAGCGGCGGAGGCCTGCGCCGCATCGCCGGCGCGGTCCGGCAGAACGGCGCCTGGAACCGCGTGCAGCAGAAGCTCGACCACGTCGTCGCCGTGCGCACCGAACCGTCCCTCGGCGAGGTGCGGGAGCGGGTGGACCGCACCGGCGAGGACCTGCGGGCCGAGCTGCGTGGCGCCGTCGACGACCTCCGCCGGCACGTGGACGAGCGCTCCGACCACCTGGCCGGCGATATCCGGCGGCTAGACGACGACCTGCGCCGGCTCTCCGACGCCGTCCAGGGCCTGCGCGACCAGTGCGGCGAGGTGCGGTTCGACCTCGACCGGCTCGGTCCGCACGTGGCCTCCCTCGAGGTGCGCATCGCCGACGGCGAGCGTTCCGGCGTGAACCTCGAGTCCGACGCGGCGGAGACCGCCGAGTCCCGCCGGTTGCTGGACGAGGTGAGCCGCGAGCACGAGCGGATCCGCGTGCGCTTCAGCGGGTTGGCGCTCTACGAGGAGCGGCTGCGCAAGCTCGAAGAAGCACGGTGGCCGGGCTCATCCGGTCACCCCACGGCCCCCTGACGACCCCTCCGGGAGCGCCCTCCGGCGGCGTTGCCGTCGGCCGGGGCGACGCGCCCGGGAGCCGCGGAGGCAGCGGACCGGTTCCTCACGCGCGTAGCGTAGATGCGCCGTCCCGGCGGGTATGGTGCAGAAGCAGCCACTCTGCGTGACCTGCCGCGCCGGCCGTCGGCCGGGTACTCCTCCCACCGAACACCGCAGACGGCGCACGCTGGCGCCTCGAGAGGGTGCACTTCCGACATGACCACTGAAGCCCCCCTGGTGATCGCCGAGATCGGCTGCAACCACGCCGGCAGTCTCGAGCTGGCCAAGCGGATGGTCTCCATCGCGGCGAAGTTCTGCGAGGTCGACGCCGTCAAGTTCCAGAAGCGGAACAACCGGCAGCTGCTCTCCCCCGAGCAGTACGACGCGCCCCACCCCAACCCGATGCACAGCTTCGGCGACAGCTACGGCGCCCACCGCGAGTTCCTCGAGTTCGACATGGCGCAGCACGAGGAGCTCAAGGACCACTGCGAGGCCGAGGGCGTCGTCTACTCCACGTCGGTCTGGGACCCCACCTCGGCCCGCGAGGTCGCCAAGCTCGCTCCCGAGTTCATCAAGGTGCCCTCGGCGACGAACCTCAACTTCGAGGTCCTCGGCATCCTCTGCGACGAGTACTCCGGCGGCATCCACATCTCCCTCGGCATGACCACCCGCGCCGAGGAGGAGCAGATCGTCTCCTTCCTCGACGAGCGCGGCCGGCTCGCCGACGTCACCCTCTACGCCTGCACGTCGGGCTACCCGGTCCCCTTCGACCAGCTGGCCCTGATGGAGATCCGCCGGCTCGACGAGGCCTACGGCGACCGGCTGCAGCGCGTCGGCTTCTCCGGGCACCACCTGGGCATCGCCGCCGATGTCGCCGCCATGGCCCTGGGTGCGACGGCGATCGAGCGCCACTTCACCCTGGACCGGACCGCCAAGGGCACCGACCACTCGGCGTCGCTGGAGCCCGACGGCCTGCGCAAGCTCAAGCGCGACACGGCCAACGTCAGCAAGGCGCTCACCTACAAGGCCGAGGAGCTCCTCGAGGTGGAGAAGGCGACCCGGGAGAAGCTCAAGTGGACCGACGGCCTCTGAACGTCGTCATCCCGGTCCGGGGTGGCAGCAAGGGGATCCCGAAGAAGAACGTCGCCGTCGTCGGCGGGTGCCCGCTGATCGCCTGGACCGTTGCCGCCGCGGTGGGCGCCACGTCGGTCGACCGCGTCATCGTCTCCACCGACTCGGCGGAGATCGCCGCCGTCGCCCGCCTCTACGGCGGCCCCCGCGTCGAGATCCACGCCCGCTCGGCGGAGTCGGCCACCGACACCGCCTCCAGCGAGTCGGCGCTCCTGGAGGCCGTGCGCGACCTCGAGGTCGAGGGTGCCGTGGCGCTGGTGCAGGCGACGAGCCCGCTGCTGTCCAGCGGGGTGGTCGACGAGATCGCCGACCGCCTGTCCACGCACGACAGCGCCCTCACCGTGGTCCGTCGTCACCAGTTCCTCTGGGCCGACGAGGACGCGGAGGGCCGACCGGTGAACTACTCCCCCGACGCCCGCCCGCGGCGGCAGGACTGGTCGGGACACCTGATCGAGACCGGCGCCGTCTACGCCACCTCGGTCGAGCGGCTGCTGGCGTCGGGCGTCCGCATCGGTGGTCGGGTCGGCCTGGTGGAGACCGACGAGGCCGAGGCCGTCGAGATCGACTCCCCCACCGACCTGGTGGTCACCGACGCACTGCTGCGGACGCACCGGATCCGACCGGCCAAGGTGCGCAGCGGCCCGGTCCGGCTGGTGGTCACCGACGTCGACGGCGTCCTCACCGACAACGGCCTGACCTACGGAACCGTCGCGACGGAGACCAAGACGTTCTCCGCCCGCGACGGCAAGGGCTTCCAGCTCCTGCGCGAGGCCGGCGTCCGCACGGCGCTGCTCACCTCCGAGGACCACGAGAGCGTGGCCGAGCGGGCGCGCAAGCTCCGCGTCGACGACTGCGTCATGGGCTCGACGGACAAGCTGGCCGACCTGGTGATGCTGGGCGCCCGGTACGGCGTCCCCCTCTCCCAGATCGCCTACGTCGGCGACGACGTGCACGACGTCCCCGCGCTCGTGGCCGCGGGCGTGTCCGGCGCTCCCGGGGACGCCCGTCCCGAGGCCACGGACGTCGCCGACCACGTGGTCACCGCGGCCGGCGGCTCCGGCGCGTTCCGCCAGTTCACCGACCACCTGTTCGCCCGTTCCATCCCCGTCCGCGGCGGCGTCTGACCCGGACGGATCGGTCCCGTCCGGCCGCCTGGCCCCGCCAGTCCCAGGTGTCCCGTGTCGCTGCGCGACTCCCCTCGGGGCCCCAGGTTCCGCGCCTAGCATTCGGACCCGAGCCTCCGGCAGTCGCGCCGAACCGGACGGCGACGATCGCGCCGGGCCTCCTCGCCCGAGCGCGGCACATCGGCGTCGACCGCCGCGCGGATCCGAGCGAGGGAAGGAACACCACCGTGAGCACCAACGAGCCCGGCCCCTACGAGGCCGACGACCTCCGGCCGCTGCCGCCGCGCCTGGACCCGCGCGCCGGGCGTCCCGGGCGCCCGCGCACGGCGGCCGATGAGCGCCGGGACGCCGGCGACGGCGAGCCGAGGCGCCGCCGGGGCAACGGCCGGGTCGCCGTCACCGCCCGGATCGTCGCGGGCCTGCTCTCCGCCGCACTCCTCGCGGGCTCCGGCTGGGGCTGGTACCTGGGTCAGGTCGCCGCGGCGACGGTGAACCGCACCGATGCCATCCCGACCGACGGCAACGAGGGCACCGGCAACGCCGGCGCGGCGATGAACCTGCTGCTGGTGGGCAACGACAGCCGCAGCTCGCTCTCCGAGGAGCAGCTCGCCGAGCTCAACGCCGGCACCGACTCCGGCGTCAACACCGACACGATGATCCTGGTGCACGTGCCCGCCGACGGGTCGCGGGCCTCGTTCGTCTCGTTCCCCCGCGACTCCTACGTCGACATCCCCGGCTACGGCAAGGACAAGCTCAACGCCGCCTACGCCTACGGCTACGCCGAGGTGGACGACGACGCCGCCGAGAACGCGAAGCAGGCCTCGGGCGCCCAGCTGCTGGTCCGCACGATCAGCCGGCTGACCGGGCTGCAGATCGATCACTACGCCGAGGTCGACCTGCTGGGCTTCTTCAACTTGAGCTCCGTCGTGGGCGGCGTGGAGGTCAACCTCTGCGCGGCGGTCGACGACTCCTACTACTCCGGTGCGGTGTTCGCCGCCGGGCCGCAGACGATCAGCGGCGCCGAGGCGCTGAAGTTCGTGCGCCAGCGCCACGAGCTGCCCCGCGGCGACTTCGACCGGATCATCCGCCAGCAGGTCTTCATCGCCGGCGTGCTGCGCAAGATGCTCTCCGACGAGGTTCTGCTCGATCTCGGCAAGCAGCGCCAGCTCGTCCAGGCCGCGGCCGAGTCGCTCACCGTGGACAAGAACCTCGACCTGCTCCAGCTCGCCGAGCAGATGCAGTCGGTGACCGCCGGCAGCATCGAGTTCCAGACGATCCCCTACATCGGGACCGACCGGGACGAGCAGAACCGGTCGATCATCCGGCTGGAGGACGAGGAGACGCTGCTCGAGTTCTTCGCCGACCTCTCCGCGACCCCGGAGCCCGCGGCCCCGGCGACCACCGAGGCCCCGAAGACCGTCGACCCCGCGCAGGTGCCGGTCGAGATCTTCAACGGCTCGGGCACGTCCGGCCTGGCCGGCAAGGCGGCCACCGCCCTCGCGGCGGCGGGCTTCCCCGTCGGGTCCACGGGCAACGCCTCGTCGATGGACTTCGAGCAGACCGAGATCCGCTACGCCGCCGGTGACGAGGACCTCGCCAACACCGTGGCCGCCGCCATCCCCGGGGCCGCGCTCACGGAGAGCCAGGACCCTACGAGCGGCACCGTCCAGGTCATCCTCGGCAGCGACTTCAACGGGGTCGGCCAGGCCGTCACCCCGACCGCCCCTGCCGCGGAGACCGAGGGCGAGGACGCCCGCACCGCCGCGGACACCACCTGCATCAACTGATGGCCGCCGCTCCCGCCACCCCGGCCGACCTGCTCGCGCAGGCCGTGCGCCGCTCCCCCGCCACGCCCCTGGTGACGTACTACGACGACGCCACGGGGGAACGGGTGGAGCTGTCGGCGACGACGCTGGCCAACTGGGTCGCCAAGACCGCGAACCTCCTCCAGGAGGAATTCGACATCGCTCCGGGCAGCAGGGTGGCGATCGCGCTGCCGGTTCACTGGCAGACGGCGGCGGTCCTGCTGGGCGCCTGGAGCTGCGGCGCGACGGTGGTCGACACCGCCGCCGAGGACGAGGGCCGGCTGGACGACGTCGACGTCGTGCTGGCCGCCCAGGACCGGCTGGCCCCGATCCAGGAGCAGGGCGTCGACGAGCTGCTCGGCCTGTCGCTGCACCCGCTGGGCATGGGCATGACCGGCTACGTCGGACCCGCGCGCGACTTCGCCGTCGAGGTGCGCACGCACGGCGACGTCTTCGCCCCGTGGGCCCCGCCACGGCCCATCGATCCGGGTCTCGCGCTCGGCGGTCTGGAGATCTCCCTGGGCGGCCTCGTGGAGGCCGCCACCGAGCTCGCCGCGCGGCTCGGCATCGCCGAGGGCGACCGGCTGCTGGTCGACGCGCGGGTGGCCGCCGAGGCCGGGCCCGCGGCCTGGTTGCTGGCGCCGCTGGCGGTCGGTGCGTCGCTGGTGCTGGTCGGCTCCGGCCACCCCGACGGCCAGGCGCACCGGGCGGCCACCGAGCGCGTGACGGCTACCCTCGGCTTCCGGGTCGAGGGCGTCCGCGAGCTCGGCCGCACCGCCTGACCCGGTCCGGTCCGCCGCACCGTCCGGCACGAGGGAGCAGCCGAACTCCGTGACGTTCTCGGTCGTGGCCCGTGACGCGGACACCGGCGATCTCGGCATCGCCGTCTCCTCCTGCATCCTCGCCGTCGGCCGGGCGGTGCCCGCCGCGCGCCCCGGTGTGGGCGTGGTGGCGGTGCAGGCACGCAGCCGGCGCGGCCTGGGCGCGACGCTGCTGAACGGTCTGGCCGCAGGCGGCACGCCGGAGGCCCTCGTGCGCCGCGCGGCCCACTCCGCCGAGGACGCCGACCGGCAGATCGCCGTCCTCGACGTGCAGGGACGGGTGGCCGCCGACACCGGCCGTGGCTCGTTCCCGGTCAGCGGTCACGAGATCGGGGACGGCTTCAGCGTGCAGGGCAACATGCTGGCCGGCACGGAGGTGCTGCCGGCCATGGCGCACGCGTTCACGTCGGCCACGGGCAGCCTCCCCGACCGGCTGCTCGCCGCGCTGACCGCCGGGCAGGACGCCGGTGGGGACCTGCGCGGCCGGCAGTCCGCCGCGCTGCTCGTGGTGACCGGCTCCCCCGCCACCGAGGACGACGACGGCGTCGTGGTGGACCTGCGGGTCGACGACTCAGGGGACCCGGTGGCCCAGCTGCGGATGCTCCGCAACCTGCAGCGCGCCTACGACGAACGAGACTACGAGTACCTCACGCTGTTCGCCCCCGAGGGCGCCCGCGAACTCTACGCCGCGCTGGCCGCGTCACGCCGCGGTGACCGGGAGGCCGCCCGGCAGGCGCTGGCCGCCATGCGCAGCCGCCCCGGGTGGTCGGGGTGGCTCAGCGCGATGGCCGGCGACGCCCGCCTCGCGGCGGTCTCCCGGCTGCTCGACTGACCCTCAGCGCAGCAGGCTGCGGGCGATCACCATGCGCTGCACCTGGTTGGTGCCCTCGTAGATCTGGGTGATCTTGGCGTCGCGCATCATCCGCTCGACCGGGAAGTCCTGGGTGTACCCGGCGCCGCCGAAGAGCTGGACGGCGTCGGTGGTCACCTGCATGGCGACGTCGGAGGCGAAGGCCTTGGCCGAGGCCGAGACGCGGGTGACGTCGGGCCGGCCCTGCTCGCCGGCCGCGGCGGCGACGTAGACCAGGTGGCGGGCCGCCTCGATCTTCATCTCCATGTCGGCGAGCAGAAACTGCACGCCCTGGAACTCACCGATCGCCTTGCCGAACTGCCTGCGCTCCTTGACGTAGGCCACCGACGCGTCGAGCGCGCCCTGCGCCACGCCCACGGCCTGCGCGCCGATGGTCGGCCGAGTGAAGTCCAGCGTGCGCAGCGCGGTCTTGAATCCGGTGCCGGGCGCGCCGATGATCCGGTCGGCCGGAATGGTGCAGTCGGTGAAGTAGAGCTCGCAGGTGGGCGAGCCCTTGATCCCCATCTTCCGCTCCTTGGGGCCCACGGCGAAGCCCGGGTCGTCGCGGTGGACGGCGAACGCGGAGATTCCGTTGGCACCCTTCTCGGGGTCGGTCACCGCCATGACCGTGTACCACTCGGAGATGCCGGAGTTGGTGATCCAGGCCTTGGTGCCGTTGAGCACCCACGAGTCGCCGTCGAGCCGGGCGCGCGTCTTCATCGCGGCCGCGTCGGAACCGGCCTCCCGCTCGGAGAGCCCGTAGCTGATCATCGCGTCGCCGGCGGCGATGGGGCGCAGCACCTTCTGCTTGAGCGCCTCGTCGGCGGACAGGATGATCGGCATCGAGCCGAGCTTGTTCACCGCCGGGATCAGCGAGGCGCTGACGTCGACCCGGGCGACCTCCTCGATGACGATGCAGGTCGCGATCGCGTCGGCACCCTCGCCGCCGTAGGCCTCGGGGATGTGGGTGGCCTGGAAGCCGGCGGCGGTCAGGGCCTTCTGCGCCTCGACCGGGAACCGCGAGTCGGCGTCGACCTCGGCCGCGAACGGCGCGATCTCCCGCTCGGCGATGTCGCGGACGGCCGCACGGATGGCCTCGTGCTCCTCGGTCAGGGCGTAGAGCCCCGCAGCGTCGTTACCCACGCATCCGATCGTAGGACGTCCCACTACCCGCCGGTAGCAAGCCGCTCCTGCAGGGTGACGTCACGGGCCGCGACCTGCTCGGCGAGGTCGGCCTGGAAGCGGGCCACGGCCACGAGGAGCGCCGGGTCCCCGGCGGCCAGGATGCGCACGGCCAGCAGTCCGGCGTTGCGGCCGCCGCCGATGCTCACCGTCGCCACCGGGACGCCGGCCGGCATCTGCACGATGGAGAGCAGGCTGTCGAGGCCGTCGAGCCGGTCCAGCGCGCGGGGCACGCCGATGACCGGGAGCGGGGTGGCGGCCGCGACCATGCCGGGCAGGTGCGCCGCGCCTCCCGCCCCGGCGATGATCACCCGCAGGCCGCGGCCCGCGGCGGACTCGGCGTAGTCGAGCATCCGGCGCGGGGTGCGGTGCGCGGAGACCACGTGCGCCTCGTACGGGATGCCGAACTCCTCCAGCGCCGAGGCGGCCGGCTCCATCGTGGGCCAGTCGGAGTCGCTGCCCATGACGATGCCGACCACCGGGTCGTCGCTGTCGCGGCGCTGCTCGGTCACGGGGCTCCTCGGTGGTCGGCCGGTCAGTGGTCGGGCTGGTCAGTGCTCGGTCGGGAACGCGAACGCCGGGTCGACGACACCGTCGGCGAGGTAGCGAGCCGCGGCCACCGCCCGTGCCCGGACCTCGGCCAGGTCCTCCCCCAGCGCCGTCACGTGCCCGAGTTTCCGGCCGGGGCGCTGCCCCTTGCCGTACCAGTGCAGCTTCACGTCGGGCCAGTGCGCCAGGAGGTGATGGATCCGCTCGTCGAGGCCGGGGCCGGCCCAGTCCTCGGCCGCGGCGGCACCGCCCAGCACGTTGGCCATCACCACCACCGGGGCGGTCATCGCCGTCGAACCGAGCGGGTAGTCCAGGACGGCGCGCAGGTGCTGCTCGAACTGGCTCGTGCGGGCGCCCTCGATGGTCCAGTGCCCGGAGTTGTGCGGGCGCATGGCGAGCTCGTTGACCAGCACGCCGTCGGCGGTCTGGAACAGCTCGACGGCGAGCATGCCGACGACGCCCAGCCGGTCGGCGATCCGGACGGCGAGTTCCTGGGCGGCCGTGGCCAGCTCGTCGGAGAGCCCGGGCGCCGGCGCCACGACCTCCGCGCACACGCCGTCGCGCTGCACAGTCTCCACCACCGGCCACACGGCGACCTGGCCGAACGGCGAGCGGGCCACCTGCGCCGAGAGCTCCCGCACCCACGTCACCCGCTCCTCAGCGAGGAGCGTGCCGTGCTGCTCGACCAGGGCGGCGGCGGTCCCGGCGTCGGGGACGACGAACACGCCCTTGCCGTCGTAGCCACCCCGCGGGGTCTTCAGCACGACCGGCCAGCCGTGCGCCGCCGCGAAGGCGGTGACGTCGGCGGCCGAGGCGACCTCGGCCCAGGCCGGTTGGGGCTCCCCCGCCTCGGCCAGTGCTCGGCGCAGCACCAGCTTGTCCTGCGCGTGCACGAGCGCCTCGGGCCCGGGGGCGACCCGGGCGCCGGCCTCGACCAGGGCGCGCAGGTGATCGGTCGGCACGTGCTCGTGGTCGAAGGTGACCACGGTGGCGCCGTCGGCCAGGTCCCGCAGCGCCGCCAGGTCATCGTGGGCGCCGATCCGGACGTCGGCCGCGACCAGCGCGGCGGACTCGTCGGGGCCGGCGGAGAGGACCCGGAGCGACTGGCCGAGCGCGACGGCAGCCTGGTGCGTCATGCGGGCGAGCTGACCGCCGCCGACCATGGCCACCACGGGCAGGCCGGTGCGCGGGTCCGGGGAGAAGGCCATGACCTGGCGAGTCTAGACGCGCGGAGGACCGGCCGGTCGCGGGGAACCCGGCCCGGTCAGCCGAGCGCCGCGACCGCCTCGCCGATGCGCCGGCCGGACTCCGCGGCGACGCCGTCGGGGAGGTGGGTCCCGTCGGTGGTCGTCCCGGGCAGGAACGTGCCACCGGCGTCGATCGGGGCCCACGGGTCGACGTAGGTCCACCCTCGCGCGGCCGCCAGCGCGGCCAGTGCGGCGTTGTAGGACTGCCGGAGCTCGGGGAACTTGTCGTTCGGCGGGATCGCGACGACGGCCACCACGGGGATGCCTGCTGAGGCGACCATGCCGTCCAGCGCGACGGCGGAGCGCTCCCACGGCACTCCGCGCAGCACGTCGTTCGTGCCCGCGAGGATGACCAGCGCCTCGGCGTCGGCGGGCACGGTCGCCGCCAGCATCTCCTCGGTGGTTGAACCCGGGACCGCCCAGCCGCCCGCGAAGTGGAGCCCGGGAACCGCGTCGGCGGCCGGGACCCAGGAGGCCGACCCCCGGACCTCGGTCCCGGAGATCGCCTCACCACCCGCCGTGAGCGAGTCGCCGATGACGGCGAACGTGGTCACCGTCTCCTGCACCACTGGAGGCGCGACCTGCGGGGCCGCCTCCGCGATCGAGACGACCACGGACTCCGCCACGGTCTCCACGGCCGAGGCGAAGGCGGAGGCGAGCAGCGACGCGAGGACCGAGCCGGGACCGGCGCCCGCGGGCGAGCGCCGGTCGGTCGAGGCGGGGTCGGCTGCCGGCGCGGCACCGCTCGGCGCGGCCGTCGCGGCCTCCGCGGCGTCCGACCACCCCGGGGACGGCGCGCTCCCGGCCGGCGCGGCCGAGGCGGCCGACGCGGACCCGATCACGAGCGAGGCGACGGCGGCCAGGAGAACCGGACCGACGGGAGTGGACCGGCGCACGGGGAACGGGGGCACCGATCCAGTTTCCCGCAGGGACCCGCAGCAGGCAGGACGGCCGAGGAACGTGTCCATCACTTCCGGCCGGAGGCTCCGGACGGCGTCGTCGATGGGGCCGAGATTGCGGGCTTCTGCCGAGACCTGCCTTCCGAAGCATCCTCGGATCGTGATGCTTCTGTGACTCGAGTGACCACTGCGGTGCGCGAGATGTGACGGGCCCGTCCGTTCCGCGACCGGCCTCCATCGCTGCTAACGTTCCGACGTCAGCTACTGAGCGCTACCCCATGATCACCGATCGTCGAGCCGGGGGCCTCGGGAAGCCGGACGGGCCATCTGCTTCCCACGGGGGTTACCGCAAGCGTGTTCGACACCCAGGTCATCAGCGCCCGATCGCGCTCCGTGCCCGCCGTCCCGGGGCCGCGCCACGCGGTGGACGTCCGCCCGGAGCGCGCGGAACCCGCCCGCCCCCGGGGAGCGCACGTCCCGCGGCTCGACATCCAGGGCCTGCGCGCGGTCGCCGTCGGCCTGGTGGTCCTCTACCACCTGCGCCCCGACCAGCTCAGCGGCGGCTTCGTCGGCGTCGACGTCTTCTTCGTCATCTCGGGCTTCCTGATCGTCGGCTCCCTCGGCCGCGAGGCCACCCGCACGGGGACGATCTCCCTCACGAGCTTCTACATGAAGCGCATCCGCCGGCTGCTGCCCGCGTCGGCGCTGGTGCTCGTGGTCGTCATGGCCGCGACCATGCTGCTGTTGCCACTGAGCCGCTGGCAGGGCACGGCGGAGAGCGTCCTGGCCTCCACCCTCCAGGTGCAGAACTGGGCGCTGGCGATGAGCAGCGGCTACGCCGCAGCCACGGAGGCGGTCTCGCCGCTGCAACACTTCTGGTCGCTGGCGGTCGAGGAGCAGTTCTACCTCGGGGTCCCGCTCCTGCTGATCGGCCTCGTCTGGCTGGCCGGCCGGCTCGGCCGCTCGCGCATGGCCGTGGTGATCGGCGGCATCGCCGTCCTCACCGTCGCGTCCTTCGTCTACTCCGTCGTCTACACGGCCTCGAACCACGACGTCGCCTACTTCGCGACCACCACCCGCGTCTGGGAGCTCACCGCCGGCGGCCTGCTGGCCCTGGTCGCGACCCGGCTGCGGCTGTCCGCGCCGGTGCGGACGACGGCCGGCCTGGTCGGCCTGGCCGCGATCTGCGGGTCGGCGCTGACCTACACGACCGCCATGGCCTTTCCCGGCTGGGTCGCGATCGTCCCGGTGCTCGGGACAGTGCTCGTCATCGCCGCCGGCACCCCGGCGGCCGGCGAGTCCGTTCCCGCGGGCGCCGGCCCGGCCACCTGGCTGTTGAGCACGCGGCCGGCGACCTTCGTCGGCGACATCAGCTACTCGCTGTACCTGTGGCACTGGCCGCTGATCATCTTCTACGGCTTCTTCGCCGAGCGGGTCCCGACCAAGATCGAGTGCCTCGCCCTGGTGGCCGGCTCCCTCGCCCTCGCCTGGCTCTCCACCCGGTTCGTCGAGGAGCCGTTCCGCGGTTCCGCGCACGCCGGGCGGGCCCGCGCCGCCACGCCGGCCCGTGCCTTCCGGCTGGCCGCCGTGCTCGTCGTGACCGGGGTGCTGACCGCGGCCGGCCCGTGGCTCTACCTGCAGGACCGCCTCGAGCAGTTCCGCCTGCAAGGCCTGGACCCCACCCACACCGGTGGTGCCGCGCTGCTGCCCGAGCAGATGGTGCCCACGTCCGGGTCGGTGGTGCCGCATCCCGCCATCGCCGCCGAGAGCGGCCCGATCATCTACGCGAACGACTGCGGCCTGTACGACCCCGCCACGATGACCCCCGGCGCGTGCACCTACGGCGACCCCGCCGCGAGCGAGGCCGTCGTGCTGGTCGGCGACTCGCACGCGGCCCAGTTCGCGACGGTGCTGTCGGACATCGCCGCCGGCGAGGGCCTGCGCCTGCAGGCGATGGTCCACGACGGCTGCCCGTTCGGGATGGCGCTGCCCCGGACGCCGATGGGCCCCCTGACGACGTGCCCGGAGGGCAACGCCGCCACCCTGGAGCAGATCCTCGAGCTGAAGCCCCGCGCGGTGATCACCTCGGCGATGAACCCGGCTGGCTACGCCTCGGTCCTGGGCTTCCGGTGGACGTCCTTCTCCGCGCAGGTGGAGGGGTACCGCGAGGCCTGGGCGCCGCTGCTGGAGGCGGGCATCGAGGTCGTCGTGCTCAGGGACACCCCGTTGCCGACCTTCCACGCGCCGGAGTGCGTCGAGCGCCACGGCGCAGATGCGCCGCAGTGCCGCACCGATCGCGAGACAGCCGTCGAGGACACCCCGGATCCCGCCGTCGCCGCCGCGAAGGGTCTCTCCGGTGTCCGGGTCGTCGACCTGACCGGCCACCTGTGCAACGCCGAGGTCTGCCCCGCCGTCATCGGCAACGTGCTGGTCTACCGCGACAACCACGTCACCGACATGTTCGCGCGCAGTCTGCACGGACCCCTGCGCGAAGCGCTCTTCGGCGGCGCGGCGTCCTGACACCCGCCTGAGACCCGCTCCGACGGCCCGTTCCCGGCACCCCGGGGGCGGGCCGTCGTCGGTCAGCCGGCCAGGCGGGACCCGTTCCGGCCGGCGATGACCTCGAGCCGGGTGGGGATGCGCGTGCGCAGCTCCTCCAGGTGGCTGATCACCCCGACCGTCCGACCGCCCCGGCGGAGCTCGTCGAGCACGGTCATCACCGCGTCGAGCGCCTGCGCGTCAAGCGTGCCGAACCCCTCGTCGACGAACAAGGTGTCGATGCGGACACCCCCGGTCTCGGCGGTGACGACGTCGGCGAGGCCGAGCGCGAGCGCCAGCGACGCCATGAAGCTCTCGCCACCGGAGAGCGTCTTGGTCGGCCGCCGAGCGCCGGTGTACTCGTCGAACACGTCGAGCCCGAGGCCGCCGCGGGCGCCGTGGCGCCCCTGGGCGTCACTGTGCAGGAACGTGTAGCGGCCACCGGACATGTCCAGGAGCCGGCGGCTGGCGACCTCGGCCACCTGCTCCAGCCGGGCGGCGAGGACGAAGGACTGCAACCGCATCTTCCGGGTGTTGGCGCCGCGCCCGTGGGTGAGGTCGGCGAGCGCGGTGACCTGGTCGGCCCAGTCGCGCAGCTCCGCGAGCTCGAGCTCGGCGGCGGCGATCCGCCCCACGACGTCGGTCAGCGAGCTGGTGCAGCGGCGGGCCTGCTCCAGCTGCGCCACCGCCTCCTCGCGTCCGCGGGTGGTGCCGGCGCACCGGTCCTCGAGACCGGCGATGTCGGGCCGCGGGCCCAGATCGGCCAGTTCGGGGTCGGCCAGCACCGCACGCAGCACGGCCAGTCGCTGGTCGTGCTCGTCGAGCTGCCGGTCGAGCCGGGCCAGCCGGCCGGGCTCCAGCAGGGCGTCGGAAGCGGCGAGCACGTCGTCGAAGCCGGCGGCCACGGCGCGCTCCTCGGCCGCGCGACGGGCCGCGTCGGCCTGCACCCGGGCGCGCAGCTCCTCGGTCTCCGCGGCGGTCACGGCCTCGCAGGCGGCGGCCGCGGCCGCGAGCCGGGTCACCCGCGCGGCCAGGTCGCGGTCGGTGCCCCGGGCGGCCTCGAGGCGGTCGCGCAGCTCGCCGAGCCCGGCGGCCAGCGCCTCGCGCTCGGCACTCCGCGCCACCAGCTCCTCGCGGTCGCCGGCCAGGCGGGCCGCGACCTCCTCGCGCTCGGCGACCAGCCGGCGGAGCAGGTCCTCCGCCGCCCGAAGACCGGCGGCGAGCGTCGACGTGGTCCGGACGGTGGAGGTCAGCTCGGCGACGCGTGCGGCCTGCTCGGGCACCGGCAGCTCGCCGGCCCGCGCCCGGAGGGCGGCCAGCTCGCGCCCGGCCTCCTCCAGCCGGCCGGCCGCCGCGGTGTGGACCGAGTCCGCCTCGTCGGCGGCGGTCCGGGCGGCGTCCTCGTCGACGGCGGTGATGCGCTCCCCTGCCGCGGTGGCCGGTCGTGGGTGCTCTGTGGCGCCGCAGACGGGGCAGTCCTCGCCGTCGGTGAGCCCGGCGGCCAGCTCGGCGGCCATGCCGTCCAGCCGCCGCCCGCGCAAGTCCAGCCAGCGTTCCCGGGCGTCGGCTCGCGCGTCGCGGGCACGGCGCACGTCCTCCCGCAGCGCGACCACTCGGCCGTCCAGCCGCTCGGCCGCCCGCGTCGCGGTCAATGCCGCCTGGGCGGCGTCCAGCGCCGCCTGGGCGCCCGGCAGCTCCGCCGCGGCGGACCGCGCCACGGCCACGAGCTCCTCCTGCGCGCGCACGCGGGAGGGCAACGCCTCCAGTGCCTGCTCGCCGGAGCCGCACCGCCGCGACAGGGCGTCGACGGCCCGGTCCAGGGCGGCGATCGACCGCTCGAGCCCGGCCACCCGGTCGACCTCCGGCAGCAGCGCGCGGGACTCGGCGACCCGGTCGCGGAGATCGCGGCCGACGCTCGCGCTCGCCTCCTGCCCGTCGGAGACCGGGGTCCAGGCCGCACGGGCGGCGGCGAGCGCGCCGGCCGCCCGCTCCGCGGCGAGAGCGGCCGTCCCGGCGGCGAGCAGCACGTCGCGGAGCGGCTCGGCCCGGCGGCCGGCATCCCGCTCGGCGCGCAGCGGCGCCAGGGCCGGCTCCCGCTGCTCCAGCGCCTCGACCTCCGCGGTCGCCTGGTCGCGGCGGGTGTGCCGCTCCTGGAGCGCACGGGCCGCGGCCAGCGCCGCGTCCGTGGCGGCCACCTCGGCGGCGGCGGCGTCGGCACGAGCCGCGGCCCCGGTCAGGCGGCGTTCGGCGTCGGCCGCGACCGCATCGACCCAGGGCAGCACCCGGCCACCCGCGGCGGCGCCGACGAGCTCGGGCGCCAGTTCCTCCGGCACGTCGACGTCGGCGATCTGGGCCACCCGGGCCAGCAGGGTGCTCAGCTGCGCCCGCCGGCCGGCGGTCCGCTCACGGGCGACCGCGCGCTCCTCGGCGAGCCACTCCTCGGCGCGGGCGAACCGGTCGACGTCGAACAGGGTGCGCAGCAGCTCCGCGCGGTGCTCGGGCTCGGCCCGCAGGAAGCGCGCGAAGTCGCCCTGCGGGAGGAGGACCACCTGGCAGAACTGGTGCACGTCGAGACCCAGCCGGGTGCGCAGGTGCTCCGAACCCTCGTCGATGCGGGTGCTCACCGGCTCCCAGCCGCCGTCGGTGAGCCGGGACACCACGAGCTTCGCCTGCTCGGTCGCCCAGCCCTCGCCACGCTTCTTGGGCCGCTGCTGCTCGGGCCGGCGCACCACCCGCAGTCGCTCCGCACCCAGGGTGAGCTCGCAGGTCACCTCGGTGCGGGTGGCGGGGTCGGCGTGGTCGCTGCGCAGCCGCTTCTCCTCGCCGCGCGCGCCGGGCACCCGGCCGTAGAGCGCGAACACCACGGCGTCGAGCAACGTGGTCTTGCCTGCGCCGGTGGGACCCCACAGGAGGAACAACCCGTCGCGGCCGACCTCGTCGAGGTCGACCTGCACCGTGCCGGGGAACGGGCCGAAGGCGGTGAGGGAGAGCTGGTGCAGCCTCACCGGGCGGCCTCCTCGCGGTCGGCGGCGCCCAGCGCGCGGGCCAGCATCTCCCGTTCGGCGGGGGTCGCCGCCACCCCCCGGACGTGCGAGACGAACTCGCCGGCGACCTCGAGGGCGCTGCGGCCGCGCATCCGCTCCTGGTAGCTCCCGCTCTCGGCCGCCGATCCCGCGGCGGTCCAGTCCAGGTGGACGCAGAAGGGGAAGCGGGCCTGCAGCCGGCGCATCGGGTCCGCAGGCCGGGCCGGATCGGTGAGCCGGGCAGAGACGAAGTGCTGCTCGGCCTGAGCGTGCGCCGGATCGGCCAGGAGCTCCTCCAGGGTCCCGGTCAGCACGCTCAGCGACCGCGGGGTGGGCAGCGGAACCGCCCGCACCTCGGCCAGCCCACCGGCGTCCAGCTCGACCAGCCAGGCCTGCTTCTGCTGCCCCGCCTCGCCGAAGGAGTAGGCCAGCGGTGAGCCGCTGTAGCGCATGCGGGGGCTGAGCGTCTGGGGACGGTGCAGGTGCCCGAGCGCCACGTAGTCGACGCCGTCGAAGACCGAGGCGGGCACGAGGTCGACGCCGCCGACGCAGATGTCCCGCTCGCTCTCGCTGGCCACCCCGCCGCCGACGAACGCATGGGCGAGCACGACCGACCGAACGCCCGGCCGGAGGAAGAGGTCGGCCCGCACCCGGTCCATCGCCTCGCGCAGCACCGCCTCGTGACCGCGGGCACCGGGGATCCCGAGCTCATGCCGTGCCACCTCGGGCTCGAGGTAGGGGATGCCGTAGATCGCGACCTCGCCGTGCTCGTCGGCCAACAGCACCGGCTCGTCCAGCCGCGGGGTGGCCGCGCGCACGTGCAGGCCGGCGGCGCTCAGCAGGCCGGAGAAGGTGCCGAGCCGCCGGGCCGAGTCGTGGTTGCCCGGGGTGAGCACCACGCGCGCGCCGGTGGCCAGCAGCCGGCCGATGACCCGGTCCAGCACCGCCGTGGCGTCGGCCGAGGGGACGGCGCGGTCGTAGACGTCACCGGCCACCACGACGACGTCGACCTGCTCGGCGGTCACGACGGCGACCAGGCCGCCGAGCACCGCCTCCTGCTCGGCCAGCAGGTCGGTGCCGTGCAGCGTCCGACCGATGTGCCAGTCGGAGGTGTGCAGCAACCGCATGCCGCCGAAGGTAGGGAGGGGGTACGACAGAAACGCTCAGGCGCGCCGTGACCGATCGGTCACATCGGGTCGCCGCGGTCAGAGGACGGCGGTCGACCGCCAGCCTTCCTCGGGCGGGTGGCCGTAGCCGTCGTCGCCCCGGACGTACCCGGCGTTCTCCGCCGCCCGCCGGTCGGCGTCCTCCTCGATCATGAACGCGATCAGCTGCTGGACGCCGTCGCTGTCGGGGATCTGCCGCAGCACGGTGGCCCCGCCGTCGCCGGCGGTCTCGATGGTCAGCGTGCCGGAGTGGATGATCCGCTCCCACAGCGTCTGCGTGTAGGAGATGTCGGTGATCCTGGACAGGCCCAGGTCCCGGCCCCGCCGGGCCAGCACGCCCTCGCGGAACAGCAACCGGTGGGTGGTGACCACGTAGTGGGTGGTCCGCCACCGCAGCACCGGGACGACGACGAACACCAGCAGGAGCAGCGCGCACAGCACCACGATCGACAGCCGGATCATCCCCTGCTGCGGGCCCACGGGGACCAGGGCGGCGCCGAAGGAGGCGCCTCCGACGAGCAGCAGCAGCAGGACCACCGGCCAGAAGACCGTCAGCCAGTGCGGGTGCAGGTGGCGGACGACCTCTTCGTCGTCGGCGAGCAGCTTGTCCGGGAAGGCCACGCAGCCAGGATGACGGAGCCTCCCCCGGGCGTCACCCTCCGAGCGGCCCGCGTGTCGGGGTCAGGAGCCGCCGGAGGAGCCGGCCATGACGCCGGCCCGTGCGGCGGGAATCCGGTCGGCGGCGTCCAGCGGCGACCAGGGGGCCGGCTCCTCCGGCTGCTCCGCCGAGACCCGCGGGACCGGGACCGCCGACCGGCCGGGCAGCCCGAACCCGCGCATCGACCGGCGGGCGGGCTCCTCGACGAACCGGTGGACCAGGTAGGAGAGCACCATCGTGGCCATGAACATCTGGGGCAGGAGGAGGGTGCCCAGGCCGGTCCCCGGAGCTAGACGGGGGTGCCAGTCCATGAGCGTGTAACCGATCTCGAAGACCGGGATGTGCACGAGGTACATGGCGAAGGAGACCTTGCCGCCGAGGACGGCGGTGTCGGTCGAGAGCCACCGGCTCGGGCCCCGGGTGGACAGGGCCAGGGCGCCGACGATCACCGGGAAGGCGATGACGGCCAGGGCGCTGTCGTTCGTGCTGCCGACCTTCGCGCTGTCCGCCCAGAGCAGGACCAGCACCTCGGCCGCGGCGAGCACGGCGACGCCGCCGGCGATGCGGTCGACCTTGTCGGTCCGCGGGATGCGCCGGACGGCGAGGCAGATCAGCGCACCGGACACGAAGCCGCTCCCGATGCGCAGCGCCCAGGCGTAGGGGAAGTCGAGGCCGGTCTCGGTGGTCGAGAGGTAGCCCAGCGGCACCATCGCGGCGACCCCTAGGGCACCCAGCAGGGCCGGGTGCGCGTTCCGCAGCCGCCACAGGACGAGGACGAGGACCGGGAAGACGGTGTAGGCCGCCCACTCGGCGCTGATCGACCAGGCGGGACCGACCCAGCTGGAGCCGGCGAGGGCCTCGCGGTGCCACATCTGGACCATGAGCATCTGCTCGACCCAGTGCGGGAAGTCCAGGACGGGCTGGACCGTCTGGTACGCGACCGGACCGGGGCGCCCGGTGCCTGCCTTGTAGAACAGCCAGATCCCGAACAGCGCGGTGACGAGGGCGTGCACCGGCCAGATGCGGCAGGCCCGGGCCCACCAGAACCGGACCCAGCCGCTCGGGGAGGGGCGGGAGCCGAGCTTGTCCAGGTAGGTCAGCGACCGGATCTTCGCGACCGGCTGGGGCGCCTCGCGACGGGATCGGTTGCCATGGGCCAGCGGGCGGTGCGCCGCGGTGCGGGAACTCACGCTTGCTGAGGTAGTGGCTGAAACCCGTTGAGTGAGTGCAGTGCGGCGGGGCGGGGGACTCATCCGTCACATGCGCCGCACCTGCCGCACGTCCCCGGATGCCAGCTCCACCGTGCCCGCGGCGGTCGCGAGGACCAGCCGGCCGTCCCAGTCCACGGCCTGGGCCACCCCCTCCAGCGTCGAGCCGTCGGGCATCGTCACGACCACGTCGCTGCCGACCGTCGAGGACCAGATCAGGTAGTCCTGCGCCAGCTGCGAGGCGATCGGATCGCCGAGCACCGTCGTCCACCGGCGGTACCGCGCCTCGAAGACCCGGAGGAACCCCAGGAGCACCGGGCCCCGGTCGACGGTGGCGCCGGTGACCATCGACAGCGACGTCCCCGTCTCCGGCAGCTCCTCGGCGGAGGTGGAGACGTTGAGCCCCACACCGACGACGACGGCGTTCCGGCTGCTCTGGGCCAGGATCCCGGCCAGCTTGCGCCCGTCGCGGGCGAGCAGGTCGTTGGGCCACTTGAGCGAGGCAAGCACGCCGGTCACCTCGCGCACCGACTCGGCCAGCGCCACTCCGGTGAGCAGCGGGAGCCAGCCCCGCCGCGATGCCGGCACGTCGGGGCGCAGCAGCACGGAGACGGTGATGCCGGCCCGTGGTGGCGAGGTCCACGCGCGGTCCAGCCGGCCCCGGCCGGTGACCTGGTGCTCGGCCACCAGCACCGCCCCTTCCGGGGCGTCGTCCTCGGCGGCGGCCACCAGCGCGGCGTTGGTGGAGCCGATCTCCTCCACCACCTCGACCGAGCGCCACAGGCTGCTGTCCCGGGTCAGCGCCGACTGCAGCGCGGCGGCGTCCAGCGCGGGTCGCCCGAGGTCCGACCAGCGGGAGGAAGGGATGTCGGTCACGGGCAGACGGTAGCCAGGATCAGAAGGACAGCCGCCGGAAGATCGCCCGGGGCGTGTGCCGGAGGCCGGTCATCACCCAGCGCAGAGCACCGGGCACCCAGATCGTGTGCCGCCTTGCGCGCACGCCGGCGACGATCGCCTCGGCCACGACCTCCGGCGTGGTGGCGAGCGGGGCGTCGGGCATGCCCTCGGTCATCTTCGACCGGACGAACCCCGGCCGGACGACGAGGACCGACACCCCGCTGCCGGCCAGCGAGTCGCCGAGGCCGGAGTAGAAGGCGTCCATGCCGGCCTTGGTCGAGCCGTAGACGTAGTTGGTCTTCCGGACGCGCTCGCCGGCCACCGACGACAGCGCCACGATCACGCCGTGCCCCTGGGTCCGCATCCGGCCGGCCAGCTCGGTGCCCACCGCGACGGCGGCGACGAAGTTGACCTGCGCCAGGTGCGCCGCGGCGACGGAGTCCGTGCGCAGCCGGGCGGCGTCCCCCAACTGCCCGAACGCGACCACCGCGACGTCGATGTCGCCGTTCGCCGTCGCGGCGGCGACCGCGCCGGCCGGCGACGCCGGGTCGTCGGCGTCGAAGTCCACCACCTCGACCTGCCCGCCGGCGCCGCGGAGCTCGTCGGCCACCGCCGCCCGCCGGGGGGTGTCGCGGGCCGCGACGACGACGCGCAGCGGCCGCTCGGCGAGGTAGCGGCGGGCCGTGGCGACGGCGATGTCCGAGGTGCCACCGACGAGGAGCAGTGAGCCGATCGAACCGAGGGCGTCGATCACAGGGAGAGCCTCCTGGCGAGGTCGGAGGTGAAGACGCCCTCGGGATCCACGCGCCTGCGCACGTCCCGGAACGACTCGAGCCGCGGGTACATCTGCCCGAACAGGTCGGGTCGCACCCGCGGATCCTTGGCGAGGTAGACCCGGCCGCCCGCTCCCACGACGAGCTCGTCGAGCTCGTCGAGGAGGCCGGCCAGACCCTCGACGACGGGGATGTCCAGTGCCAGGGTCCAGCCGGACACGGGGAACGACAGCATGCCCGGGTTGCCCTCGCCGAACCGCTTGAGGACGGCCAGGAAGGAGGCGTGGCCGGAGCTGCTGATGCGGATGAGCGCGCGGCGCATCGCGTCCTCGCCCCCGTGGGGGACGACGAACTGGTACTGGACGAAGCCCCGGGGTCCGTAGACGCGGTTCCAGTTCCCGACGCCGTCGAGCGGGTGGAAGAAGGCCCCGATGGTCTGCAGCTGGTCCCGCTTGTGCCGGGGGGACTTCCGGTACCAGACCTCGTTGAACGCAGCGACCGTCGCTTGGTTGAGCAGGCCGGAGGGGAAGACCCCGGGGGTGGAGAGCCGGACCGCACCCGAGTAGCGCAACGGGTCGGCCCGCTGCTTCTCCGTCAGCTCGTCCCTCCGGGCGAAGCGCCCCCGGGTGAGCACCGAGCGGCCCATCCGGGCACCGGTCGCCACGCAGTCGATCCAGGCCACCGAGTAGTCGTAGAGGTGGTCGGTCTCGGTGAGCAGCGTCATGAGCGAGTCGAGGTCCGGCGTGCGGTCGGTGTCGACCAGCAGCCGCGAGGTCTCGATCGGCGTCATCCGGAGCCGGACACGCAGGATGACGCCGGTCAGGCCCATGCCGCCGGCGGTGGCCCAGAACAGGTCGGGGTCCCGGTCGGGCCCGATCCGGCGCACCTGGCCGTCCGCGGTGAGGAGGTCCAGCCAGGCCACGTGCTGGGAGAAGGTCCCGGCGACGTGGTGGTTCTTGCCGTGGATGTCGGCCGCGATCGCCCCGCCCACGGTCACGTACCGGGTCCCCGGTGTCACCGGGACGAACAGGCCCATCGGCACGAACAGGTTCATGAGCCGGTCGAGCGAGATCCCGGCCTCCACCTCGATCTCGGCGCCGGCGAGGTCGACGTCGAGCACGCGGTCGGCCGCGGTCATGTCCAGGACGAGCCCGCCGGCGTTCTGAGCGGCGTCGTTGTAACTGCGCGCGAGCCCCCGGGCGACCAGCCCGCGCTGCGTCCTGGCGGCCAGGGCGGTCCCGGCGTCCTCCGGGCCCCGCACCGGGACCACGGTCGCCGGCGTGGGCGCCGTGCGGCCCCACCCTGTCAGCGGCACCGTCGCGGGATCAGCCACCGACAACCCCCACGCCGACGGCGCCGGCCCACGCCAGCCCGAGCACCAGCAACACGCGGTCGTGCAGCACGATCTCCTCGGGTGCGCCCGCGGTGCCCTGGTCCACGTCGACGGCGTACCGCAGGATGCCCAGCACGAACGGCGCGATCGACAGCGCCGCCCACGGGACGCCGGTGCGGGACTCCCCCATCTCGAACGCCCACAGGCTGTACGCGGTGCAGGCCACACCGGCCGAGAGGCTCCAGACGAAGCGCAGGTAGCTCGCCGAGTACTCCTCCAGCGTGCGCCTGGTCCTGGCGCTGTCTCCGACGACGACCAGCTCGGAGTAGCGCTTCCCGGCGACCATGAACAGCGACCCGAACGACGCCACGAGCAGGAACCACTGCGACAGCTGCAGTCCGGCAGCCACGCCCCCGGCCACGCCCCGGAGCAGGAAACCGGAGGCGACCACCGCGAGGTCGAGGACGGGCTGGTTCTTCAGCCCCAGGCAGTAGCCCAGCTGCAGGACGACGTACGCCCCGATCACCCAGGCCAGCGCCGGGCGGGTCAGCAGGAGACCCCCGGCCAGGGCCAGCGCCGCGAGGGCGACGGCCAGCGCCAGGGCCAGCCAGCGCGGAACGACCCCGGCGGCGATCGGCCGCGACCGCTTGCGCGGGTGCCGGCGGTCCTCCTCCACGTCGATCACGTCGTTGACGAGGTAGACCGCACCCGACGCGAGGCAGAACAGGACGAACGCGAGCAGCGTCGGACCGAGGACGTCGGCGTCGGCGATCCGGCCGGCCGCCAGCGGCACGGCCAGCACGAGCACGTTCTTCGACCACTGCTGCGGGCGCACAGCGCGCACCAACCCCCGCAGGAGACCGCCCCGGGGCGGTTCGGCCGGTGGCGCGGGAGCGGGCGGGGGAGCAGGCGCCGGGATCGGTCCGCCGGTCGCCGCGGCGGCTCCATGCACCGGCGGCCGGAAGCGCCGCGCGGACGGCACGGGCACGGGGGCGTCGGGCATCGACGGGCCTTCCTGCAGGGGGCCTGTCCCTTATAACCATCTGACGCTCACGACGAAAAGAATAGTG
>NZ_POQU01000036.1 GCF_002938425.1 Blastococcus atacamensis
ACAGGTGTATAAGATACACCGCCCACCTCCGGGTTGTGGGCCGAGGCCCCGGCCCCGGTTGCTGCTCCGGCTCCGGCTCCGGCTCCGTCCGCGGTCCTGGTCACCGGCTCCGGGGGCCCGGCCGGGATCGCCGTCGTCCGCCGGCTGGTCGCCCTCGGGCACCGGGTCGTGGCCGCGGACGCCGACCCGGCCGCCGTGGGCGGTGCGCTGGCCCAGGTGTCCGTGACCCTGCCGCACGCGGACCACCCGCGCTTCCTCGATGCGCTGCTCGGTGCCGCCGCGGGATATGGCGTGGACGCGCTCATCGGCACGGTCGCCGAGGAGCTGCCGGTGCTCGGCGCCGGCGTCGACCGGCTGACCGCGGCCGCGGTGGCCACCTGGCTGCCCGACCCGACCGCGGTCGCCATGTGCTGCGACGAGGGCGCCTTCGCCGAGCGCATGCAGCAGGCGGGGGTGTGCGTGGCCGGTCCCGACCTCGTCGCACGGACCCGGGAAGGTGTCCGCGAGTTCACCGCCGACGCGCTGGTCGACCGGAACGGCCGGCTGCTCACCGTCGTCCCCCGCTGGCCGGACGGGACGAGGGCAGGGATCCCGGTCCAGGGCACCACCTTCGAGTCCGCGACCGTCACCGACCTGGTGTCCGACGCGCTCGCGGCGGTCGGGCTGACCGGACCGGCCACCGTGCGGGGCTGCGTGGCCGACGACGGCACCGCCACGGTCGTCCGGATCGATCCGCGGTTCTCCGGCGGTCTGCCGCTCACCCTGGCGGCCGGCGCCGACGTCGTCGCCGCGTACCTGACCGGGATCCGCCATCCGCAGGCGCAGTTGCCCTTCCTCTATTTCACCGCCGGTGTGCGGATGCGCCGTTTCCTCGCCGAGACCTACACGGCCGCCGACGGCTCACCGGTCGTCGACCCGTACGCGCCCGCCGCGGTGTCCGTCGAGGTGCCGGCATGACCCGGCGCCGGCACGTGCTGGTGCCCTTCGGCACCCGCCCGGAGGTCGTGAAGCTCGCCCCGGTCGTCAGCGCGCTGACCGCCGCGGGGCACGAGGTCACCGTCGTCGACACCGGGCAGCACAGCGACCCCGCCCTGAGCTCGGAGCTGCAGGATGCGCTCGGGCTGGCGCCCACGCTGCGGTTCGTCCTGCCCACGGAGCAGCCCGCGCGCACCGGCGCCCTGCACGCCGACGCGGCCGCAGCGGTGGCGAGGTTCCGGCCCGACCTCGTGCTGGCCCTCGGCGACACCAACACCGTGCCGGCCTACGCGCTGGCAGCCCGGGGGGCAGGGGTGCCGTTCGGCCACGTCGAGGCCGGGCTGCGCAGCCTCAACCAGCGCAGCATCGAGGAGGTCAACCGCAAGGTGGCCGCCGCGTCCGCCCAGGTGCACTTCGCCCCGACCGCCCGCGCCGCGGTGTTCCTCGCCGCGGAGGGCGTCCCTGAGGAACGGATCTTCGTCGTCGGCAACCCCGTGATCGACACGCTCGTGGCGCGCGGCGTCGCCCCCCGTCCGGCCGCGGAGCGCGCCGGCGTCCTCGTCACCGCGCACCGGCCCACGAACGTCGACGACCCGGTCCGCCTGGCCCGGCTGGTCGCCGTGGTCCGCGGGCTGGCCGACACGATCGGCCCGGTCACCTTTCCCGTGCACCCGCGGACCGCCCGGCGGCTGGAGGAGACCGGCCTGGCCGCGGAGCTGGAGCACCCCGGCGTCACCCTGACAGCCCCGCTGGACTACGACTCCCTGCTGGCGACGCTCGCCTCCTCCCGACTGGCGGTCACCGACTCCGGCGGTATCCAGGAGGAGGCGGCCTACCTCGGCGTGCCGGTGGTGGTGCTCCGCGCCTCGACCCCCCGCTGGGAGGGCGTGGAGGCGGGAACGACCACGCTCGCCGGTCTGGCCGACGACGACGCCGCCGCCCAGGTGCTGGCCGC
Source organism: Blastococcus atacamensis (assembly GCF_002938425.1). GTDB lineage: Bacteria > Actinomycetota > Actinomycetes > Mycobacteriales > Geodermatophilaceae > Blastococcus > Blastococcus atacamensis. Next base: position 1,931 of record NZ_POQU01000036.1, read on the forward strand.
CGCGTCGGCGCACAGCTCCGCGGTCGGGCAGGAGCGTGCCGCGACCCTCCCGTGCCCCTACGGCGACGGCACGACCGGCGTCCGCATCGCCGGCATCCTCGCCGACGAGCGCACCGACGACCTGCTCGCGCTCACCGAGCCCGACTTCACCGACGGGCACCTGCCGTGGTGAGCCCGGCGTGGGACGGCCCGCCGCCCCTGGGTGTCGTCGTGGACCTCGACGACACGCTGTACCCGCAGGCCGCCTACCTCGCCGGAGCCGCGGTCTCGGTGGGCCGGGCCGCCGGCGACCTGGGGCTGGACGGCGACGCCGTCGCGACGGCGCTGGCCGCCTGCCTGGCTGCCGGCTCGGACACCGGCGGCACCATCGACCGCGCGCTGCTCGCCGTCGGGGTGCCGGAGGCGGCGCTGCCCGACCTCGTGCCGCCGCTGGTCGCCGCGTTCACCGGGCACATCCCCGACCGGCTGGACCCCTACCCGGGTGCGGCGGCCGCGCTGCGGTCGCTCCTCGCCGTGGCGCCGGTCGGCTGCATCACCGACGGCAACCCCGTCATCCAGGCGGCGAAGCTCGCCGCTACCGGTCTCTCGCCGCTGCTCCCCGCCGTCGTCATCACCGACGACCTGGGTGGCCGCGCGATGCGCAAGCCGCACCCCGCCGGGCTGACCGTGCTGGCGGAGCGGATGGGCGTGCCGGCCGACCGGCTGCTGGTCGTCGGCGACCGGCCGACCAAGGACGTCGCCGTCGCCGCCGCTGTCGGTGCCCGCGCCATCCGGATCCGGCAGGGCGAGTACGCCGCTGCACCCGACACCCCGGAGGCCTGGGCGGTCGTCGACTCGTTCCCCGCGGCGGCCGAGCTGGCGCTGGGCGTGCTCGTGGCGCCCGCTCACTCCTTCGGATGACGCCGGCCGCCGAGGGCTCCGGTCCGGGGCCCGAGGAGCCGATGGCGTGCTCATGGGTGGGTCAGCCGCCCCCGATCCGAGGTGGATGGATGAGCAGGCAGCGGATCAGCCGCGCGAGCAGGTCGAGGGCGCTCGGCGTCCTCGTCGCGGTGTGCGTCGTCCTCGGGCTGTCGGCCTTGCCTGGCGTGGCCTCGGCCGCTCCGCCCCAGGTGACCCCTCTCGTGGACTGCTACCGGCAGAACACCGACGGGAGCTACACGGTCGTCTTCGGATACACGAGCACGCGCAAGTGGACGACGACCATCGACCACGGCTCGGACAACTACCTGTACCCGTACAAGTACCACGGCTCTCAGCCGGAGACCTTCGAGCCCGGCACGTACCAGGGGGTGTTCTCGCTCCGCGTCAGCGCCGCCGATGTCGCCACCTTCCGGTGGGAGCTCGACCGGACGACGCTGACGTACGAGTCGGCGGCATCGGCGCCCACGTGCTCGTCGTCCACCCCGTTGCCCGCGCTCGGCAACGGCACCGGCCTGGCGATCGCGCTCCTGGCCGGAGGCGTGTTCGGCGTCCTCTTCGTGCGCCGCATCATCCGCCGGGCCGCCGCCCGCGCCTGACACCGCGCGGACGGTCTCCCCTCGGCCACCGGCACGCCGCCTGTATCCGTCCAGCGCAACCGGAGGTGCATCACCTGGTGCTGCGATGCTGCCGGTGCGGATCGGCCGCCGTAGCATGGGCCCTCGCGTGCGGCGTCCGTGCGGCGAGCAGGGATCTCGGCGAGCCTGGAGTTCCTACCGGTCGCCCGGCGAAGCAGTTCAGGCGCATGCGATCTGCTGGGAGGGCTCGCATAGTGGCCTAGTGCGGCGGTCTTGAAAACCGCTATGGGGTAACACCCATCGTGGGTTCGAATCCCACGCCCTCCGCTGCCGGTGCCGCGTCCCCCATGCGCCCCGGAGCGTTCGCGTGGGTGGCGGCCGACAGCGGGCTGATCCCAGTCCTCGGGATGTAGTCACACCAATCTGGTGGCGCCGGCCAGTTGCTCCACAAGGGTGAAGTCAGAGGTCGGGGCGGCAATTCTCGACCGACGGGCGCGAGCGGGGTGTGACCGGTCCGTCTCGGAGCGTAGACAGGGTTGCAGGGCTCACCTAACGTCCCCGACGGCCGCCCATGAGGGCCGTCGGTGACTCCCCACCGGCCGGCTGGACGGCCGTCCTCTGATCCAGGAGAACGTCCTTTGAAGAGAGCTCTGGCCGTCGTCGCCGGTGTCGCCGTGGTCATGGCGGTCCCGGTGACCGCATCCGCCGCTCCGCCGGTGGGCGACGCCCCCGCCACCCCCACCCGCTCGGATGACTTGTCGAGCCCGCTGTCGGACAAGCAGCGCGAACTGCGCGCCGCCGCGGCCGAGAAGGTCGTCTCCGGTGAGGCCACCGCGCAGGGTGACAACAAGGTCGTCCAGGTCGCCAAGGGCCAGTACGTCGAGCTCGCTCGCGAGGACACCGACGCCATCTGGACCGTCCTCGGCGAGTTCAGCGACGTGCCGCACAACTCGATCCCCGAGCCCGACCGCTCGGTCGACAACACCACCATCTGGGCCGAGGACTTCTCCCAGCCCTACTTCGACGGGCTGCTCCACTCGCAGGAGCCGGGCGTCAACTCGGTCGCCAATTTCTACGACGAGCTCTCCTCCGGCCGGTACACCGTCACCGGCGAGGTCGAGGACTGGGTGACGGTGCCAGGAAACGGCGTCTCGTACGGGGACAACGACCTGGGTGACGCGGTCACCTGGAAGTTCGTGAACGACACGATGAACACCTGGTACGAGAAGCAGCTGGACGCCGGGAAGACTATGGCTGAGATCGACCAGTACCTGTCGCAGTTCGACGTCTGGGACCGCTACGACTTCGACGGCGACGGCGACTTCGACGAGGCCGACGGGTACATCGACCACTTCCAGGCCGTGCACTCGGGCATGGGCGAGGAGGTCGGCGGCGGGGTTCTCGGCGACGACGCCATCTGGTCGCACCGCTGGTACAACCAGACCACCCGCATCGGCGCCGGCGGGCCGACACTGGACGACGGCACGGTCGTCCCGAACGGTGGCGCGCGGGTCGGCCAGTCGAAGTACTGGGTCGGTGACTACACCGTCGAGCCGGAGAACGGCGGCGTCGGTGTCTTCGCCCACGAGTTCGGTCACGACCTCGGCCTGCCGGACCTCTACGACACCTCCGGCAACAGCGGCGGCGCGGAGAACAGCACCGCCTTCTGGACGCTGATGAGCTCCGGTTCCTACGGCAACAGCGGCATCCCGGCCGACGGCATCGGTACCAAGCCGATCCACATGGGCGCGTGGGAGAAGCTGCAGCTCGGCTGGCTGAACTATGACGTCGTGCAGCCCGGCGCCAGGGCCAACACCAAGCTCGGCCCGGCGTCGGCCAACACGAAGCAGGCCCAGGCGCTCATCACCCTGCTGCCCGACCGCGAGGTGACCACGACCGTGGGCACGCCGTTCGAGGGCCTCGACTTCTGGTACTCGGGCTCCGGTGATGACCTCGACAACAGCATGCTCGCTCCGCTCCCCCCGGGTGCGACGACGCTGGCGGCCGAGGTCAAGTACCAGATCGAGCAGGACTGGGACTACGCCTACGCGGTCTACTCGACCGACGGCGGCACGACGTTCACGTCGCTGCCGACGAACCGCTCGACGACCACCGACCCCAATGGCCAGAACTTCGGCTCCGGCATCACGGGGAGCACCGGCGGTGAGTGGGTCGACCTCAGCGCCGACCTGACCGGCGTCCCGGCCGGCGCGCAGGTGGGCTTCCGGTACTGGACCGACGGCGCGGCCACCGAGCCGGGCCTGCAGGTCGACGCCGTGACCGTCGACGGCACCCCGGTGACCGATTGGACGTTGAACGGCTTCACCCAGACCACCGGCACGATGACCTCGTCCTACTTCAACGCCTACATCGCCGAGAACCGGACCTACACCGGGTACGACGACGGTCTGCGGACCGGCCCCTACAACTTCGGCGACCCGACCCGTCCGGACTGGGCCGAGCACTTCACCTACCAGGACGGCTTGCTCATCAGCTACTGGAACGCCCAGTACTCCGACAACAACGTCGGGGCTCATCCGGGCGGCGGCCTGATCCTGCCGGTCGACGCGCACCCCGGTCTGCTCTACGAGCCGACCGACGACGAGGGCACGAACCGCACCGACGGCGAGAGCTGGCGGCCGCGGGTCCAGTCCTACGACTCCACCTTCGGGCGGCAGACGGCGGACCGGATCACCCTGCACGACCCGGACACGGGCGTGGCCGGCACCTACGGCGGTCTGGCCGCGGTGCCGACGTTCGACGACACCAAGGACTGGTACGTGGCACCGGGTGAGCAACCGGACGCGAACGGCTGGACCGGGGTCGACGTGCCGAGGACCGGCACGAAGATCACCGTCGTGAGCACCAGCGCCCACGACAGCTTCATGCAGGTCCGCGTGAACTGATCCGCCAGCACTCCGCGAACGGCCCGTCGGCACCCGTCGGCGGGCCGTTCCGCGTCCCGCGGAGGACACGCCGCGACATGCCCGCCCGGAAACGTCACCGCCGGGACGACGCGGCCCGATCCGCCGCGTTTCCGCAGGTCAGACTGTCCCGTGTCGACAAGGCGCCGCCGTGGGAGCTGGGTCACCACGACGTCCCGGGGGGTGCCGCAACGATCCGGTGACGGGGCCCTCCGGGGTGGTACGGAACCGGCCGGTCGGGGGCCCGCGGAGCCGTAACTTCTGCACCACACCGCGGTACTTCCCGCCGCGGCCAGGGCGTCGAGGAGTTACCCCGTGACCATGGGCACGTTGTTGTTGTGGCCGACCACCGCACTGCTTGGCTTCCTCCTGACCACAGCGGTGGTGGTGGTCCTCGGGGCGAGCTCGACGGCCCGCTACGAGTTCGAGCGCAACGCCGCCCGCACCTCGGAGGCGGCCATCGTCCGCAGCATGAGCAACCACCCGGCCGGCCGTCGCGCCGCCGGCAGCAACCGGGGCGGCGGCGCGTCGACGCAGCCCCAGACCCAGCCCCAGCCGCAGGCGGTCGCCCTCGCCGAGCGTCCCGAGCCGGCTCCGTCGCCCGCGGCCCCGACCTGGTGGCTGGTCGGCGAGACGGCCGAGGTGCTGAGCGGTCCCTACGACGACCGGCTCGACGCCGACTGGGCGGTCCTCGACTCCGACGTCCCCGCCGTGGCCGTCTTCGGAGCCCGGCGCGCCGACGGGACCGTCGCTCCGCGCCCCACTCCGGAGGACCGGGCGTGGCTGACCGAGCTGGGCGACCAGCTGGACCGGCTGCCCGAGGACTGGGACGCCCTGCTGTCGGACACCGACCCGCTGACCACCCTGGTCGTGGAGATCGCCGCAGCGCTGCTCGAGGCGGGTCTGCCCCTCTACGACGCCGCGAAGGAAACCCCCTCCGGTGGGGTCTGGCTGGCTCCCGACGCCGGCAACTGCAGCGTCCTGGTCAGCTGGCGCACCCACTCCCGTATGAGCGTCTCCGGATCGCGGGGCCCCGAGGCCGACGCCGCCGTCCAGGGGCTGATGAACGAGACGGTCGCCGACGTCCTGACCCAGCTCGGGTTCGTCGTCCAGACCCTCGGCGAGGTCGGCTGCTCGATGGTGACCGCGCTGCGTTGACCGGACCCACTCCTAGTGGGGTCCTCGACCAGGCGCTCACCAGCGCCCTGGCCCGCACCGGTCCCCAGGAGGGGGCGGCGCTGCTGCTCATGGACGTCGACGAGGTCAAGTTCATCAACGACGTGCACGGGCACCTGGCCGGTGACGACGCCCTGGTGCACCTCCCGTGGATCGTTCGGCTCCAGATGCGGTCCACCGACGCCGTCGTGAGCCGGATGGGCGGCGACGAGGTGGCGATCCTGCTGCGCTCCTGCTCCCGGGAGGCCGCCGTCCGCCGGGCCGGGCAGGTGCTGGACGCCGTGCGGGGGGAGCCGCTGGTGCTCCCCGACGGCACCCTCTACGGGCTCTCGATCAGCGTCGGGGTCGCCCACGCCGATTCCCGCACCGCCGACCTGCGCTCGCTCTACGCCGCGGCCGACGAGGCGCTCTACGCCGCCAAGCGCGGCGGGCGCGGGCGGGTCGAGGCCGCGTTCGCCTGATCCCCGCTCACCGCAGGCTCCGCGCCGCTGCGGTCAGCGCACGGGGTGTGAGCCGGCCGTCGGCCAGTCCGAGCGCGACGACGTCGTCGAACACCCGCTGGTCGCGCCCGGCGCCCCGGAGGACGGCGTCCATGAGCAGCGGCCACCGGCTGAGCCGGGACGCCGTCGACGAGTGGCGCAGGTGCCGGCCGAGCCGCCCGGTCAGCGCCTTCCGGTAGGCGGCTCCGGCGTCGGCGCCGCCGCCCGCAGCCTGCCCGGCCAGGGCCCCGGACAGCACCGCGTAGAAGATGCCCTCGCCGGTCAGCGGATTGATCAGTGACGCGGCGTCGCCGGCCAGCAGCACCCGTCCGTCGGGCTGCCGGGGGCGGCCGGTGCTCAGCGGGAGGCGGTGCGCGCGCAGCTGCTCCGGCTCGATGCCGGGGAGCAGCCGGTGCAGGCCCTCGAGCAGGCCGGCGCGCGTGGCCCCGCCCGACACCAGCTCGCCGTAGCCGACGTTGGCCCGCCCGTCGCCCAGCGGGAAGGACCAGGCGTAGGCCGGCCAGCGCTGCTCGGTCGTGGTGATGACCTGCACGCCCCGCTGCCCGGCCGGCTCGGGGGCGTACCCGCGGATCGCGACGGCGAGCTGGTCGGCCCGGTTGCGCCCCACGCCGAGCGCCCGGCGGACCACCGACTCCGCCCCGTCGGCGCCCACCAGCACGCCTGCGGTCAGCGCGCCGTCGATCTCCACGGCGTCGGGCCGCACGATCACGGTGCGGACGACGTGCCGGCGCAGCTCGGCGCCGGCGTCCTGCGCCGCCGCGATCAGCCGGGCGTCGAGGACGGCGCGTGGCACGACGTAGGAGGGCCGGGAGGTGGCCCGCTCGACGGTGCTGCCGCGGGGCGAGCGCATCCGCAGGCGCGGAACCGCGGGATACCCAGCGGTGACCGCGGTGGGATCCAGGCCCAGGCCTGCCAGGACGTCCAGCCCCTCGGGGGCGATGCCGTCGCCGCACACCTTGTCGCGCGGGAAGTCGGCGCGGTCGAGCACCAGCACCCGGGCCGAGGGGTCGGCGCGGCGGGCGGCCAGCGCGCACGCGGCCCCGGCCGGGCCACCTCCGACGACGACGACGTCCCAGTGCTCCACGACGGGAACGCTAGGCAGGCGCAGCGATCACTGCCCGACGGGGCGCGGCACGCCGTCCCAGTTCTGGGCCAGCAACCGGCGCCAGCTGTCCAGGTCGTGCGCGGCGGGCTCGGTCGTGCCGATCCAGTCGAGCAGCACGTCGCAGAACCGGCCGGGCTCGTCGAGGTGCGGCCAGTGGCCCGCGCCCTCGAACACCTCGACCCGGGCGCTCGGCACGAGCGACCGCACGGCCTCGGCGTGCTGCGCGGGCACGATCGGGTCGCGGTCACCCCAGATCACGAGCATCGGCACGGAGTCGGCGAGGTAGAGCCGGTCCAGCGCCGTGACCGCCTGGCCCTTGGCGTCCACCACACCGCGCAGCGTGCGCAGGAAGGCCCGCCGCGCCTCGACGTCCTTGAGTGCCAGCAGCGCGTCGACCGCCTGGGCCAGGTCGCCGACCCGCCGCCAGCCCGTCACGCGCCCGACCTTCTCGACCGCCTGCAGCCCGGTGCGCAGCGGTCCGGACACCTGGGCCAGCGCGGTCACGACGACCTCGGCGCCGGGCAGGGTGGCCGCCCGCAGGCCCGCCGAGAGCTCCGGGCCCAGGCCGCCGCTGCCCACGAGCGCCAGCCGCTGGCAGCGCTCCGGGAACTGGTAGGCGAACTGCAGGGCGATGCCGCCGCCGAGGGAGTGGCCCACGACGGTCGCCTGCTCGACGTCGAGGATCGAGAGCAGGTCGCGCATGCCGTTGGCGTAGGCCGCGAGCGAGTAGTCGCCCCGGGGCTTGTCGGAGTCCCCGTGCCCGAGGAGGTCCGGCGCGATGACGGTGTGGGTCGCGGCGAGCCGGTCGATGACCTTGGCCCAGGTCCGGCAGTTGTTCCCGATGCCGTGCAGGAGGAGGAGCGCCGGGCCGTCGCCCGCCCGGACGAAGGCGCGCTTGTGCCCGTGGACCACTCGGCTGTCGGCGACCTGGCGGGTTGGCATGAACCCCAGTCCACCACGTTTCGTGTTGCTGCGGGGTTACGTCTATCCCCGCGTCAGGACGACGGCGGCGTCTGCCACTTCCGCGGCGGGTGCTCGTAGCCCTCGACGAAGGCCAGCAGTCCGGCCGCGTCGTGCACCACGCCGAGCGCGTCGAGCCGTCGGGCGTCGAGGTAACCGTCGTCGACCATCCGGCGGAGCTGGGTGAGCAGCGGCTGCCAGAAGCCGTCGACGTCCAGCAAGGCCGTGGGCTTCGCGTGCAGGCCGAGCATCCCCCAGGTCCAGGCCTCGAAGAGCTCCTCGAGCGTGCCGGCGGCGCCGGGCAGGGCCACGAAGGCGTCGGACAGCTCGGCCATCCGCGCCTTGCGCTCGTGCATGGTCTGCACGACATCGAGGCGGGGCAGCCGCGGGTGCGCGACCTCGTCGTCGACCAGGTGCTGCGGCATGACCCCGATGACCTCGCCGCCGGCGGCCAGCGCGGCGTCGGCGACGACGCCCATCATCCCGACGTGCCCGCCGCCGTAGACGATGCCGACGCCGGCCTCGGCCAGCCCGGTCGCGAAGGCGGCCGCAGCGTCGGCCTGCGCGGCCGGGCCGGAGTGGGAACCGGTGAAGACGGCGATCCGCACTCTCAGCCGCCGTAGTAGCGGTAGACCGGCTCGGCGATGCAGACCGGCTTGTCGCCGCCCTCGCGCTCGATGACGCACGAGAAGGTCAGCTGCTTGCCGCCGGTGATCTCCTCGACGCCGGTCAGCGTCGCGGTGAGCCGCACCCTGGAGCCCACCGGCACGGGGGAGGGGAAGCGCACCTTGTTCAAGCCGTAGTTCACGCCCATGACGGTGTCGGTGACCAGGAGGACCTGGCCGAACAGCGGGACCAGCAGCGACAGGGTCAGGTAGCCGTGGGCGATGGGGCCGCCGAAGGGGCTCTCCTTCGTGGCGCGCTCGACGTCGATGTGGATCCACTGGTGGTCGCCGGTGGCGTCGGCGAAGAGGTTCACGTGCTCCTGCGTGACGTCGTACCAGTCGCTGGTGCCGAGCTCGGTGCCGATCAGCCCGTTCAGCTCCGCCATGGTCGTCGTGGTGCTCACGTCGTCGTGTCCTTCCCAGGAGCCTGCGATGTCTTCCGCGAACAGTCTCCCTCTGCCCCATATGTGGGGCAGAGGGGGAGCGTGCGCAGAACACCATGCCGGGCCGGGCGCAGCGGCGCGCGACCGGGTTCACTGGGCGGCGTGCTGAGCCCGACCGACGGCTGGACCGTGTGCGCCGCGGGGCACCGCCACTGGGGCCTGGCGGGCGCGGCCGGGCTGCTGATCCACCGGGACGGCGGCGAGGGGCCCGAGCTGCTCCTGCAGCACCGCGCGCGGTGGTCGCACCACGGCGGCACGTGGGGAACGCCGGGTGGCGCACTGCACGCCGGCGAGGCGCCGACGACCGGGGCGCTGCGCGAGGCGGGCGAGGAGCTCGGGCTGACTGCGGCCGACCTCGTGCTGGGCGCGCAGTCGGTCGACGACCACGGTGGATGGGCCTACACGACCGTGCTGGCCACGCCCGCGCGCCCGTTCGAGGCCTCCGACCTGCGGCTGGACGGCGAGAGCGACGGCGTCGCCTGGGTACCCAGAGCGCGGCTGGGCGAGGTGGAGCTGCACCCCGGGCTGGCCGCATCGCTGGGACGCCTGTGGTTGCTGATGCGTCCGCGGAGCCCAGGCATGGATGGGTGCTGAGGGGGGCACCCATCGTCCGATGCCCCGGCCCGATGGACGGGGGAGCACCACCGCACCGCCACGAAGGAGCCGGTCCTGTCCCGCCACGCCGCCGCCCCCACCGGACGCCACGGTTCCACCGTCACCGGTGGCGGTCGCCACGAGCGTCGTCCCCGTCGGGCCGGGTTGCTCCTGGCCATCGCCCTGCTCTGCGCCGGCTTGGTCATCGCCGTCCCGGTGACCCTGATGCTCATCGGCGGCGGTTCCGACAGTGACGGCAGCGGCTCCTCGCGCGACTCCGAGGGGGTCTTCGAGGGCAACGGTGCGACGCCTCCCGGCGGCCCCGCTGGGATCACCACGGAGGCCTCGCGCACCCCGCCCGCCGGTGACACGCCGCTCGCTCCCGCCGGCGACGCCCAGCCCGGCTCCGACGCGGCCGCGGGTGCCGCGGGAGCCGGCGGTTCCTCGTCCGGCGTTTCCTCGTCCGGCGGCGCCTCGACCGGCGGCGCCTCGACCGGCGGCGGCTCCGCGGGCGGCGGAAGCCCCGGTGGTGGCGCCAGTCCCGCGGGGGGCGGCGGTGGCACGTCGCCGGGGTCGGGCGGCAGCGGCTGGAGCGCCGGTGGGCAGGCGGCCCCCGCGCCGACTCCCGCACCTAAGTCGCAGCCTGCTCCTGCTCCTGCTCCTGCACCGGCCCCTGCCCCTGCTCCTGCACCGGCCCCTGCGCCGACTGCTCCGCCCGCATCCAACAACCCGCCTGAGGACGAGGAGGAGCCCTGCCTGTGCGAGACGGTCAAGAAGACCGTGTGCTCCCTGCCCGGCGTCTCGACACTCCTGTGCGTGGCCAAGGGGGGCTCGCTCGTCCAGGTACCGGCCTGATCCGTGCGATCCCGGCTCCCGGTTAGGTTCGGCGCATGACCGCGCGCGACGACGTCTCCGAGATCTTCGACAGCTCCGCGTGGGCGGAGGTCGAGGGCTTCGACTTCGACGACATCACCTACCACCGTGCCGTCGACGCCGGTGTCGTGCGGATCGCCTTCGACCGCCCGGAGGTGCGCAACGCGTTCCGCCCGCAGACCGTCGACGAGCTGATCACCGCTCTGGAGCACGCCCGGCTGTCCACCGACGTCGGCTGCGTGATCCTCACCGGCAACGGCCCGAGCCCCAAGGACGGCGGCTGGGCGTTCTGCTCCGGCGGCGACCAGCGGGTGCGCGGCAAGTACGGCTACGAGCACGACAAGGGGCGTTCCAGCGGCCGGCTGCACATCCTCGAGGCGCAGCGGCTGATCCGCTTCATGCCCAAGGTCGTGCTGTGCGTCGTCCCCGGCTGGGCCGCGGGCGGCGGGCACAGCCTGCACGTCGTCGCCGACCTCACGCTGGCCAGCGCAGAGCACGCCCGGTTCAAGCAGACCGACGCCGACGTGGGCAGCTTCGACGGGGGCTTCGGGTCGGCGTACCTGGCCCGCCAGGTGGGCCAGAAGTTCGCCCGCGAGATCTTCTTCCTGGGCGACGAGTACACCGCCGAGGACGCGCACGCGATGGGCATGGTCAACCGCGTGGTGCCGCACGCAGAGCTGGAGGCCACCGCACTGGAGTGGGGGAAGAAGATCGTCGCCAAGAGCCCCACGGCGCAGCGGATGCTCAAGTACTCGTTCAACCTGATCGACGACGGCCTGGTCGGCCAGCAGCTCTTCGCCGGCGAGACCACCCGGCTGGCCTACATGGCCGAGGAGGCCGTCGAGGGCCGCGATGCGTTCCTGGAGAAGCGGGACCCGGACTTCAGCCAGTTCCCCTGGCACGTGTGAGCCGGCCGATCCCCGGGGACCTTCCTGCACGGGAACCCCTGAGGAGATGGAGGACGCCGTGATCGTCGAGATCGTGACGGGCTCGGACGAGCGCCCCGAGGCGCGTGTGGTCGACGTCGACGACCTCGCCCGCCTGCACCTGGCGCTGGGCGTGGTCACCGACGAGGAGGCCGGCCAGGCGCTGGAGCGCGCGGGTCTCGGGCGGCTGCAGGACGCCGACACCGCCGTCCTCGACGTCGCCGCGCTGCGGGCTGCCGCCGAGCCGCGGGCGACGGCGTCGGACTGGGTGTCCCGGTGGGACGCGATGATCGCCTCGGCGCGCGCCCAGGGCTGGCTGTCCGCGGACGGAGCAGGGGTGCAGGTGCACGTGGAGAGCGCCGCCGGAGCCTGACCAGCGAATTGGTCACGGGATCTGCGCGCGAGATCGTTGTGGTCGCTCCATCCAGCGGCCACTATGTCCGGGTGCAGATGACCATCCGTGGCGGAGCCGCGTCGTGACCGGTTCTCCCGGCCGGCCGCTGAGCTCCGAGCTGTCGGAACAGTTGCTCGCCGTGGCCGTCGACATCCTGGCCGACGAGGGGTGGGGCCGGCTCAACAGCGACCGGATCGCCGCCCGCGCCCGCGCGGGGAAGGCGGGCATCTACCGCCGCTGGCCGACGATGGCCGCCCTCGCCCGCGCTGCCGTCGGCCGGTTCCGCCTGGTCGAGGTCCCCGAGGACCGCGGTTCGCTGCGTGCGGACCTGCTGGGTCTGCTGGAGCGCTGGACGCAGCCGCTGGACCGCGAGGAGCGCGCGGTCGCCAGCCTGGTGGGGGCCGCCTGCCACGACGAGGAGCTGCGGGCCGGGCTCGACGACGCGCTGGTGCGCCCGCTCGGGAACGCCGTGCGCGAGCTCACCGCCCGCGCCGCCGACCGGGGCGAGGCCGTCCGCCCGGAGCGGCAACGCCTCCTCGCCACCGTGCTCGAGGCGTTCTGGTGGCAGCGGTACCGGCTCGCCGAGCCGTTGACGCCGGACGATCTCGCCTTCGTCGTCGACGAGGTGCTCACGCCGCTGCTGCGCGGGGTCGGGGAGCCGGTCGCGGCCTGAGGGCCGTCGGTCGGTCAGCCGGCGCGCGGAGGGAAGCGGTTCGCCGGCGGCAGCGTCACGTCGCCGACCCGCTCCCGCACCTCGGGGAGGGTCGCCATGACCCCGTCGAACAGCCGCTCGGCCAGCAGTCCCAGCTTCTCGGCGACCTCGTGCGGGCAGGCGCCCTCGTGGACCCGGGTCCGCTGGCCGACGATGAGGGCGCGCACCGCGGCCGGCCAGGTCGCGGCGGTCAGCGTCGCCGCGGTCGCGGGGTCGGGCGGAACCGGCCCGTCACCGGGACGGACGTCGGTGGTCCACGCCTCGTGCAGGGCGTCGGACAGCAGCCGCTCGCACTCGTGGACGAGTTCGCGCTCGCGGGCCAGCAGCGCCGCCGAGGTCTCGATGGTGCGGAGGTAGGTGCGCGACTCGGCCGCGGCCAGGGCGCCGAACCGGCCACGGATGAGCGCGACGAGGTAGTCGCGGAGAGCGTTCAGGGGCGGAACCCCGGAGGCGCGGTCGCGCACGGCCTCGGCCGCCCCGTGCACCCACGGCGCGCGGCCGTCGAAGAAGAGCTCCTCCTTGGTGGAGAAGTGGTTGAACACCGTCTGCACCGCGACGCCCGACTGCCGGGCGATGTCGGCGATCGTGACGGCGTCGAAGCCGCGGTCGGCGAACATGTGGTGGGCGACGCGGCGCACGTGCGCCCGGGTCTGCGCCTTCTTCTGCGCTCGTCGTTCGTTGATGTCACCCACCGTACGAGCATAGGCACGCTCAGTTCTTGCCCGCCACCCGACTGGCCGGTCGGTATGTCGCCGCCGGGGGCCGCTGCGGCTGCTCGCCGCTGACCAGGCACCATGGCGCCGGTCGGCGCCCGAGAGGTCCGGCCGACCCGACCCCGAGGAGGACCCCGGTGCTCACCAGAGCCGCCGTGCTGCGCGAGCCGGACACCGAGTACGAGATCGTCGAGCTCGAGGTCCGCGACCCCGGGCCCGGCGAGGTGCTGGTGGAGATGGCGTTCTCCGGGCTGTGCCACTCCGACGAGCACCTGCGGCACTCCAACCCCGGAGGGCGCTATCCGATCGTAGGCGGCCACGAGGGTTCCGGCGTCGTCCAGGCCGTCGGTCCCGGTGTGACCGGCGTGGCGCCGGGCGACCACATCGTCACGAGCTTCCTGCCGGCCTGCGGGCACTGCCGCTACTGCGCCTCGGGGCGGTCCAACATCTGCGACAAGGGCGCGACCATCGCCACCGGCCTGCTGCCGGGCGGCCAGTACCCCTACCGGCTGGACGGCGAGGAGCTGGGCGGCTTCTGCATGGTCGGGGCCTTCGCGCGGCACACGCTGCTCAGCGAGTTCTCCTGCGTGAGGATCGACCCCTGGCTGCCGCTGGACACCGCGGCCCTCACCGCCTGCAGCGTGCCGACCGGATGGGGCTCGGCGGTCTACGCGGGCGGGACGCGACCGGGCGACGTCGTCGTCGTGGTCGGCCTCGGCGGGGTGGGCGTGAACGCCGTGCAGGGCGCGGTGCACGCCGGCGCGATGCACGTCATCGGCGTGGACCCGGTGCCGATGAAGCGCGAGTTCGCCGAGTCGCTGGGCGCCACCCGCACCGTGGCGAGCACCGACGAGGCCGTCGACCTCGCCCGGGAGCTCTCCCGCGGCACCGGGGCCGACGTCGTCGTCGTGACAGTGGGGAAGATGTCGGCGGAGGTCTACAAGGGCGCAGCGGCCTGCCTGGGCAAGGGTGGCACGCTGGTGCTGACCGCGCTGGGCGACCGGCCCTCGGACGGCTCGGTGACCCTGAACGGGCAGCTGGCCACGGTGTTCGAGCACCGGGTGCAGGGCTCGATGTTCGGCTCGTGCAACCCGTTCACCGACATCCCGCGGCTGCTGCGCATGCACGAGGCGGGCCGGCTCGAGCTCGACCGGCTGATCACCCGTCGGTACTCGCTCGACGAGGTCAACCAGGGCTACCGCGACCAGGCCGCCGGCGAGACCGTCCGCGGCCTCCTCGTCCACGCCGACTGAGACCGGGCCCCTCGCCCGTCACACCCCGGGCATGGGAAGCGATACGTGCGTTTCAGGGCCCAGAACGCATGTATCGCTTCCCATGCCCGGTTGGCCGGGGCGGGCATCTGGGCAGTAAGCGGCCCATGAGCTCCCCGCGCATCGCCGTCCTCGACGTCGACGGCACCCTCGTCGACACCAATTACCAGCACGCCCTCGCCTGGTACCGCGCCTTCCGGTCGCTGGGGGAGACCTTCCCCGTCTGGCGGATCCACCGGCTGATCGGCATGGGAGGCGACCAGCTGGTGGCCGCGCTCGGTGGCGACGACGTCGAGGAGCGGATCGGCGACGAGGCGCGCGAGCGCTGGGTAGCCGAGGCCGATCCGCTGATGGAGGAGGTCGCGGTGCTCCCCGGCGCCCGCGAGCTGCTGCTGGCGTTCAAGGAGCGCGGGCACCGGGTCGTCCTGGCCAGCTCCGGCAAGCCGCACCACGTCGACCACTCCCTCGACCTGCTCGACGCCCGCGACCTCGCCGAGGCGTGGACCACCAGCGAGGACGTCGAGTCGACGAAGCCGGCACCGGACCTGCTGCAGGTGGCGCTCAAGAAGCTCGGTGAGCCGCTGGACGCCCCGAGCATCCTGATCGGTGACTCGGTCTACGACGTCGAGGCGGGCAAGAACGCCGGGATGCCGTCGATCGTGGTGCGCTCCGGCGGGTTCGGCGACGACGAGCTGCGGGACGCGGGCGCGCTGGAGATCTTCGACACCCCGGCCGACATCGCCGCCGCGCTGGACCGCCTCGACCTCACCACCTGAGGTCAGGCACGCCCCAGGCGGCGCAGCACCTCGTCCGGGCGGTCGGTGATGAGGGCGTCGACGCCCAGGTCGACCAGGAAGTCGATGTCCTCGGGCTCGTTCGCCGTCCAGACGTGCATCTGCTTGCCCGCCGCGTGGGCCTGGGCCACGTAGTCGGGGTCGGCGCGCAGCAGCGCCAGCCCCGGCCCGACGGCGTCCATGGAGCCGGAGAGCAGCTCGGAGCGGACCGGGCGCAGCCGCTTGCCGATCAGCTGCACGGTCTGCACGCCGGGAGCCAGCGCCCGGGCCCGGCGGACGGCGAGCTGGGAGAAGCTCATGACGCGG
This sequence comes from Blastococcus atacamensis, assembly GCF_002938425.1. Taxonomy (GTDB): domain Bacteria; phylum Actinomycetota; class Actinomycetes; order Mycobacteriales; family Geodermatophilaceae; genus Blastococcus; species Blastococcus atacamensis. Next base: position 17,783 of record NZ_POQU01000036.1, read on the forward strand.
AACGCGGGCCTGCCGCCCCACTCGACGGGGTCGTCGCCGTCGAGCAGGCCGTAGCGGCGCAGGCACCGCATCAGCTCCTGCTCGACCCGGTGCGCGTGCCGGGTGGGGTGCTTGGTCTCGATGGCCAGGCGGACGGTGCCGGGGGTGGCCGTCGCGTACTCGAGCAGCCGGTCGAGGGTGAGCACCGAGCCGTTCTCGACGTCGGGCTCGTCGGCGACGGCGAGGATCTCGTCGTCCTTCCACCGGTTGAGCCGGCCGCGCCGGGGGCCGAACTGGAACTGCTCGAGCTCGGCGAGCCGGAGGGTGGAGACGACGCCGCGCCCGTTGGAGGTGCGGTGCACCCTGCGGTCGTGGACGCAGACCAGCACGCCGTCCCGGGTCATCCGGACGTCGCACTCGACGGCGTCCGCGCCGATCTCCACGGCGTGCCGGTAGGCGGCCAGGGTGTGCTCGGGTGCCTCGGCGGTGGCTCCTCGGTGGGCGACGACCTCGGGGGTGCTCACCTGTGGGAGGGACGGCGACGGGGGAGCGGCACGGAAGGATCCTGCCTGCCCGCCCGGCCCTCCGCAGCGGCGGCTGGCGGTCAGCCGGCGAGGCGGGCGCGGTACTCCGGGACGCTGACCATCGGGGGGCGCTCGGCGACGGCGACGTCGCTGGTCCGGGGCACGAAGCGGGTGCCGTCGTGCCGGAACCGGGTGAGCAGTCCGCTCGGCTCGCGCGAGGAGGCCGCCCGCGACAGCACGGTGGCCACCACCTGGCCGGCCATCTCGCCGAGGGCCTCGACGCCCTGGGAGGTGTGCCGGCGGGTGCCGAGGTCGACCTGGGCGAGCGAGGCGAGCCCGCCGGCGTGCAGCAGGTCCACGAGCAGGCCGACCTCCACGCCGTAGGCGGAGACGAACGGCACCCGCTCCAGGGCGGAGCGGCGGCCGGCGTACTCACCGCCCAGTGGCTGGACGACGCCGGCGAGCTCGGGCCACAGCGCGTTCAGCAGCGGCCGCGCGGTCAGCTCGGTCACCCGGCCGCCGCCGGTGGGGACGACGGCGCCGTCGACCTCCAGCGGCCGGGTGTAGCAGCCCTTCACGTACCGCACCTGCGGATCGGCGAGCAGTGGACGCAGCAGCGCCGGGACGTAGTGGGTGACGTCGCCGAGCAGGTCGGCGTCGAGGAAGACGACGAGGTCGCCGGTGGTGGCGGCCAGCGACTTCCACAGCGCCTCGCCCTTGCCGGGCCGGGTGCCGTGGGCGGGCAGCACGTCGGTGGTGGCGACGACGTCGGCGCCGGCGGCCCGGGCGACGGCCGCCGTCGCATCGGTGGAGTCGGAGTCCATGACGACCAGCTCGTCGACGAGGGGGACCCGGCGCACCCAGTGCTCGCGGATGTCCGCGACGAGCCGGCCGACGGTGGCCTCCTCGTCGCGCGCGGGCAGCACGACGCTGACGCGGGAGCCGCCGCGCCGCTTCGCCCGCAGCAGGGCGCCGGGATCGAGGTCGGCCAGGGAGGTCGCGGTCGTGGTGCGGTCGGCGAACCAGGCTCGGGCGTCGGGTCTCACGGCTCCACTGTCGTCCACGCGGACCGGGGGGCACCAGGCAGGCAGCCCGCTGTTCACCGGACCGTCACGGCGGCGACGACCGGCGTCGGTTCAGCGGGTGGCGGGGGTGCGGCCGGCGGCCAGCCGCACCGCGAGGTCGTCGATGGTGAGGTCGTGGGGGAGCGCCCGCCCGTGCAGCAGCTCGAGGCCGGCGGCGATGGCGCCGTCGCGCTGCTCGGCGGTGGAGATGCCGCCGGCGATGGAGACCAGCCCCACGGAGGCGCTGGTGCGGGCGATGGACGCCAGCACCGTGAGCGCGCGGTCGGTGTCGTCGCGGGTGGCCAGGTTCCCCACCTCGACCCGCAGCATGTCCAGCGGGACGCGGGCCAGCAGGGCCCAGATGCTGTGGCCCATGCCGTAGCCGTCGAGGCACAGCCGCACGCCGGTGCGCCGCACGGCCTCGAGCTCGGGAACCAGGGCGGCCGACGAGGTCATCAGGGTCTCCCCGGTGAAGGAGAGCACCAGCCGCGAGGGCTCCAGGCCTGCGTCCCCGAGCGACGAGGCGACCTCCCGGGCGAGCCCTTCGGCCACGAACGCACGTGGCGGCAGGCTGACGGCGAGGGTCAGTGACGGGTCGTCGAGCGAGGCGATCTGCGCGCAGGCGTTGCGCAGCAGCCAGCCGTGCAGGGCCGAGGTCTGCCCGTACCACTCGGCGGCGGTCCAGAGCTCGAGGCCGCGGGCGATGCCGCGCACGGGGTGCTCGTACACCGCGGTGGCGTGCACCAGGTCGATGCGGCCGTCGGGAGCGCAGGCGGCGTCGAGACGGACGCTGGTCGTGCCCTCGACCTGGGCGAGCTCCAGGGTGATCCCGCCGACGGCGAGGGTGCTCTCCTCCCGCGCGATGCGCACGCAGCCCTTGCCGGCGCGCTTGGCCTCGCGCAGGGCGGCGTCGGCGGCGCGGAAGGCGGCCTGGCCACCGATGGTGGCGAGGGTGGAGACGCCGACGCTGGCGCCCACGGCGAAGGTGTGCCCGCCGGCGTGGAACGGCAGCCTCATGACGTCGACGACGCGGGAGGCCACCTCCTCGCCGTCGGCCAGGGAGCCGTTGAGCAGGACGGCGAACTCGTCGCCGCCGAGGCGGGCGATCAGGTCGTCGTCGCGGACGACCGTCCGCAGCCGCCGGGCGACCTCGACCAGGAGCTGGTCGCCGACCTCGTGGCCGGACATGTCGTTGACGGCCTTGAAGCCATCGAGGTCGAGCACCAGCAGCACGCGGGAGGAGTCGGAGACGGCGCCGAGCTCGCGGAAGAGCAGGACGCGGTTGGGCAGCCCGGTGAGGTGGTCGGTGTAGGCCATGCGCTCGAGCTCGCGCTCGCGCAGCCGACGGGTGGTGACGTCGCGCAGGTGGAGCACGCGGCGGCTGCCGCCGGGGCGCTCGGAGAAGGTGACCTCGAGCTCGCGCTCCTCGGCGCCCTCGACCGGGACCCGGAAGTGCAGCGCGCCGCCACCGGCGTGGGCGCGCACGGTCGCGCGGTCCTCGCGGACGACGAGTGAGAGCAGGGAGACCTCCTGCTCGGTCGCGCCGTCGATCCCCAGGAGGTCGCGGGCGGCGGGGGAGGTGAACAGCAGCCGGAAGTGCGGATCGATGATCGCGAGGCCGTCGGAGCTGGACTCGATGAGCTCGCGGAAGTCCTCCTCGCTGCGCACCAGGTCCTGGGTGACCCGGCTGTCCTCGCGGATGCGCAGCACCAGACGGATCCCCATGAGCAGCAGGACGGCGGCGATGCCGAGCTCGGTACCGGTGCTGACCTCCTCGCCCCGGAGGACGCCGGCCACGAGGGCTGCGGGCACGCCGAGCACGGCGGCGACGACGAGCACCAGGCCCGCGACGCTGATCCGCGGGGTGGAGGCGCGGGCGGTGCGCTCGGCCCCGGTCACCGGGGCGCGGGAGGCGGCGAGGCCGGCGCAGAGCAGGGCTCCGGCGACGGCGCCGTCGGAGAGCGCCGTCCAGGTCCAGGACGGGGAGACGATGGCCATGGCCTCGGCGCCGGCCGCCCCGGCCTGCAGCGAGATACCGACGAGCAGCGTGGTGGCCGAGCGGCGCATCGCCGTCGTCGACACGGTGCACAGGGCGCCGGCGCCGCCCAGCACCAGGGCGGCGTAGGCGCCGTAGGCGAGCACGAGCGAGCGGAGGTCGTCGGGGGCGTCCGCCGGGGTGACGAGCGGGGTGCGCAGCACTTCGGTGACCACGACGATCGAGGCGACGACGACCGCGCCGTCGACGGCGAGAGCGCTCCAGCGGGCGCGGATGACCCGCCGGGCGAGGCAGGCGCAGGTGATCAGCGGCGAGGTGGCGGCGAGCAACAGGACGACGTCGTCGACGCCGAAGCCGTCGAACCGGGGGCCGGGGAACGAGCCGGCCAGGAACTGGGCGACGGCGAAGCCCAGGGCGCCGATCGCCGGCGGCCACCAGGGGCCGGCGGCGGCCCGGTCCATGACGCGCGGCAGGCGCAGCAGGAGCACCGCGCAGCTGATGGCGACGCAGCCCAGGACGAGCTCGTCCCACTGCATGCCGGTGCCGTCGGGCGCGCTGAAGGGGACCGTGCAGGCCAGGCCGAGGACGGCGAGGACGACGGTCCAGCGGACCTGGGCGGGGAGCTCACGCAGGCACCTCGGGGGCGGCGGAGGCGATGTCGGGAACGGTCCGCCACACGCCGGCGGCGAGCTGCTCGACCTCCAGCGGCCGGGAGAACGCGTAGCCCTGCACGTACCGGTGGCCCATGTCGCTCATCAGCGCGAGCACGCCGGGGGTGGCGACGCCCTCGACGATGACCGGCAGGCCGAGGCTGGTGCCCAGCTGCAGGATCGCGCGGCACAGCGCCCGGCGCTGCGGATCCGTCTCGACGTCGGCGAGGAAGTGCTGGTCCATCTTGAGCAGGTCGACGGGCATGCCGACGAGGTAGGCCAGCGAGGAGAAGCCGGTGCCGAAGTCGTCGACGGCGATCCGCACGCCGAGCCCGCGCAGGGTCTCCAGATCCGCGGCGACGTGCTCGTCGAGCAGCATCGACTCGGTGATCTCCACGATCAGCCGGGAGGCGGCCAGCCGGCTGCTCTCCAGGGCGGCGACGACGTCGGAGACGAGCTCGCCGCTGCGGACCTGGCGGGCGGAGACGTTGACGGCGACGGACAGCTCGTCGTCGGTGGTGGCGACGGTGCCGCAGGCCTCGACGAGCACCCAGCGGCCGAGCTCGGTGATCAACGGCGACTCCTCGGCCAGGGGCACGAACTCCTGGGGGGAGACGTCGCCGAGCTCGGGGTGCCGCCAGCGCAGGAGTGCCTCCACCGACACGGTGCGGTGCAGGACGACGTCGACGACGGGCTGGAAGGCCAGCCGCAGCTCGCCGCGCTCGAGGGCGCCGGCGAGGTCGACGGCGAGGGTGCTGCGCCGGTCCTGGGCGTTGCGCAGGGCGTTGTCGTAGCGGTGCACGGAACCGACGCCGGCGGTGCGGGCGCTGTAGAGGGCGATGTCGGCGCGGCGCAGGGCCTCGCCGGGGTCGATGTCGGGAGCCAGGCCGGTGACGCCGGCGGTGGCGGTGAGCGGGCCGGCCGGGGTGGCCAGGTAGCCGAGCGTGGTGATCAGCCGGGTGGCGACGACCTCGGCGTCGGAGACGGTGCCGTCGACCAGGACGACGAAGTCGCTGTTCTTGCCGCGGGCCAGCCAATCCTCGCCGCGCAGTTCACGGGTGAGCCGGGCGGTGAGGACGCGGAGCACGGTCTCCTCGGTGCCGGGGCGGGCGGCCGCGGCGGCCAGGCCGTCGAGGGAGAGCAGGACCAGCGCCACCGGGGCGGTCGCCACCTGGCGTTGCACGGCGGCCAGCCGGCGGCTGAGCGCCGTCCGGTTGGGCAGGCCGGTGACGGGGTCGGTGAGGGAGAGCTCGAGCAGCTCGGGGTCGACGCCACGGCCGCGGGAGGTGACGTCGCGGCAGTGCAGGACGAGCGCGCCGGCGTCGGGGTCGGCGCGCAGGTCGCGGACGGTCGCCTGCACGAGGCGCCACTGCCCGTCGGCGGTGCGCACCCGGGCGGTGCGGACGGCGAACTCGCCGTTCTCGCCGCGGGGGGCGTGCGTGCCGAAGAGGTTGCCGCGGTCGTCGGGGTGGATCGCCGGCTCGAGCGGGAGGCCGATCAGCTCGGCGGGCTCGTGGCCGAGCAGCGGCGCGATGCCCGGGGAGGCGAAGGTGACGCGCAGCCGCTGGTCGAGGATGACGACGGGGTCGACGCTGCTGCGCGCGAGCGTGCGGAACGCGGCCTGGCTGGCGCGAAGGTCGCTGCTCAGCCGGTGTGAACGGCGGCAGACGGCGGTGAGCGCCGCGGTGATCGAGACCAGGCCGAGCAGCGCGATCAGTGCCCGCAGCAGGGGGTGCCCGGGAAGGAACGGGGCGGCGACGGCGGCCAGCGCGATCCCGAAGGCGAGGACGGCGAGGAGCCCGGTGCGCCTCCGGTGAGGCGGAGCCGGGACTGCAGCCGCTGGCTGCCCCAGGTCGGGGGCGGTCGTCACACGTTCGTTGTCGGGACGCGAGGACCGTTGCTGCAATCGGCGTCATCGATCCGTCACCCGGAGGGGGGACCGTGCGATCCGCGGTTGCCGCCGAGCGGGCAGGTGCGGTCGGCGACACGGGGGACCCGCCGGAGGGCGCGACTCCGACTGCCCACTCGACCCTCCGGCTCCGGGACAGTCTGCCACTCCGCGCCACTGCGGAACGGCGTCGTCCGCGTAACCTGGCCGCCATGTTCCAGGGCTTCGAGCGGCCACCGTGGTGGGCGGTCGGTGTGATGGCCCTGTGCGTCGCGTTCCTGGCGATCGCACTGCCGATCGCGATCGACCGCGGGCGCGTGTCCCCGTCCGAGCTGGCGGCAGCCGAGTCGGCGGTCGGTTCTCCGACGACCTCGTCCCCGACCTCTCCCCCGGCGCCTCCGAGCCCGGGGGGAGAGCCCGCGACGTCGCCCGACGAGACGCGGATCGCCATCGCGGCCCTGGGTGACGCCTACACCGCGGGCTCGGCCATGGACTCGGGCGAGGGGCGGCGCTGGCACGAGCTGCTGACCGCCCAGAACTCCTGGGACGTCACCCCGTACGCGGTCGAGAACTCGGGGTTCGCCGCCGGACGGGACGAGGGCAGGTCGTTCCCCGACCGGGTCCCCGAGATCGTCGCCGCCCGCCCCGACGTCGTGGTCGTCGCCGGTGGGCACGACGACGTGGACCAGCCGCCGGCCCAGGTCGAGGAGGGCATCCGGCGCACTCTGGGCGACCTGCGAGCGGGGCTGCCCGACGCCCGCATCGTCGTCGTCGGCGTCCTGTGGCCGGGCACCGCACCGGCGGCCGTCTTCGGCATCAACGGTGCGCTCCGTGAGGCGGCCGGCGGAGTCTCGGCCACCTTCGTCGATGCGCTCAACACGGGCTGGTTCGACGGCGCGAACCTCTCGCTCATCGGGCCGGACGGCACGTATCCGACCGACGAGGGGCACGTCGCGCTCGCGGATCGGATCGCCGCGGCGCTGGTGACGGCAGGGGTGCCCACGCAGGTGTGACGGCATGGCGGCCGCCGTCCCGCGGAGTAGCGGTGAGCCCGGTTCCGCCGCACCATCTCGTCATGCCTTCAGCGCAGCGGCCCGAGCGAGTTCCGGCGCCCCGCGACGGACTGGGCGGCGGGTCGCCCGATCGCAGGCGACGGGTCGCCCTGCTGCTGGAGACCGCGGAGGTGCTCGCGGACCGCGCCCGCCGGACCGGGGACGCGACCCAGGCGCAGGTGCTGATGCGCCGGTCCGCCCAGCGGCGGGCGCAGGCCCTCCGGCTCGCCGCCGCCGAGCGCGTGCCGGAGCCGCGCAGGCTGCTGGGCGGGGCGTGGCCCGGGCGCCTCGCCCCCTCCTGAGCGGACGACGCCCGCTGCCGGCTAGGGCTGACAGCAGGTCACCTACGCCTACCGGCCCTCCCGGCCGACCGGCGGGAGGTTCACCGGCTGCCCGGGGTGTCCGGTGCGCCGTCCTCGCTGCCGGTCCTGCCGCTCTGAGCCGGGTCCCGGACGGTCTGGACACGCACGGGGGACGGTCACCGCGCCGCCGCGGCGATCGGATGGCAGAGTGCTGGGGGTGAAGACCTGGCTCGATAGCTGGCCGGTGTACCGCCAGCTGACCGGCTCGGACCCGCTGGGGCGCGGCAAGGCCGCCCGCAGCAAGGGCACCGAGTCCGTCGTCTCGCGTACCGCTACCGCTGACCGCGTCGTCAAGAGCGTCTGCCCCTACTGCGCCGTCGGGTGCGGTCAGAAGGTGTACGTCCAGGACGAGAAGATCACGCAGATCGAGGGCGACCCCGATTCGCCGATCAGCCGCGGCCGGCTGTGCCCGAAGGGCAGCGCCAGCAAGCAGCTGGTCACCAGCCCCACCCGTGTCACCACGGTCAAGTACCGCCGTCCCTTCGGGACGGACTGGGAGGACCTGGACCTCGACACGGCGATGGAGATGATCGCCGACCGCGTCCTCGAGGCCCGCCGCAAGGGCTGGCAGCAGGTCGACGGCGGCAAGCGGGTCAACCGCACCATGGGCATCGCCAGCCTCGGAGGGGCCACCCTCGACAACGAGGAGAACTACCTCATGAAGAAGCTGTACAGCGCGATGGGCGCTGTGCAGATCGAGAACCAGGCCCGGATATAGCACTCCGCGACGGTGCCCGGTCTGGGTGCCTCGTTCGGTCGTGGCGGTGCCACGAACTTCCTGGAAGACCTCGCGAACTCCGACTGCATCGTCATCGAGGGTTCGAACATGGCCGAGTGCCACCCGGTGGGCTTCCAGTGGGTGGGTGAGGCCAAGGCCCGCGGCGCGAAGATCATCCACATCGATCCGCGCTTCACGCGGACCAGCGCGATCGCCGACCTGCACGTGCCGCTGCGCATCGGCACGGACATCGCTTTCCTCGGCGGACTGATCAACTACGTGCTGAGCAACGACCTTTACTTCAAGGAGTACGTCACCGCCTACACGAACGCCGCCGCGCTCGTGGGGGAGGAGTACGTCGACTCCGAGGACCTCGACGGCCTCTTCTCCGGCTTCGACGCCGAGAACCGGCAGTACGACGAGGCGACCTGGCAGTACGAGCCGGAGGAGCCGCCGGACTCGGGCTCCGACAGCCCGGGCGAGGCCGCCGAGCAGAAGCGCACCGACCAGAACCCCGACGTGAAGAGCGCGGACCGCGCGCAGGCAGCCGGCAGCGGCGGACCACCGATCGCGTCGAAGCCGAAGCGCGACGAGACGCTGCAGGACCCGCGAACGGTCTTCCAGATCCTCAAGCGGCACTACGCCCGGTACACGCCGGAGATGGTGGCCGAGGTCTGCGGCATCGAGCCTGCGGTGTTCGAGCAGGTCGCGAAGTGGGTCACCGAGAACAGCAACCGCGACCGGACGACGGCGTGGGTGTACTCGGTGGGCTGGACGCAGCACAGCGTCGGCGCGCAGTACATCCGCACCTGCTCGATCCTGCAGACGCTGCTGGGCAACATCGGCCGCCCCGGCGGCGGGATCCTCGCGCTCCGCGGGCACGCCAGCATCCAGGGCTCGACCGACATCCCGACGCTGTTCAACCTGCTGCCCGGCTACCTGCCGATGCCGCACGCCCGGCAGCACGGAACGCTCGAGGACTACGTGGCCGACGCCGCGGGCAAGGCCGGGTTCTGGGGCAACAAGCGGGCGTACATGGTCAGCCTGCTCAAGGCCTGGTGGGGGGAGCACGCGACGGCGGAGAACGACTTCGCCTTCGACTACCTGCCCAAGATCAACGGCGACCACAGCTCCTACCGGACGATCGCCGACATGATCGAGGGCAAGGTCTCGGGCTACTTCCTCGTCGGCGAGAACCCGACCGTGGGGCACCCGAACGGCCGGATGAACCGCTTCGGCCTGGCCAACCTCGACTGGCTCGTCGTCCGCGACCTGCAGATGATCGAGTCGGCCACGTTCTGGAAGGAGTCGCCGGAGATCGAGACCGGCGAACTGGCGCCGGAGACGATCGCCACCGAGGTCTTCTTCATGCCCGCGGCCACGCACGTGGAGAAGGAAGGCACCTTCACCCAGACGCAGCGGGTGCTGCAGTGGCGGCACAAGGCCGTCGAGCCGCCGAACGACGCGCGCAGCGACCTGTGGTTCTTCTTCCACCTGGGCCGGATCCTCCGGGAGCGGCTCAAGGACTCCACCGACCCGCGTGACCGCCCGCTGCTCGACCTCACCTGGGACTACCCGGTCGAGGGCGAGACGGCCGACCCCAGCGCCGCCGCCGTGCTGCGCGAGATCAACGGCTTCGGCCCCGACGGCACGCTCCTGAACTCCTACATGCAGATGAAGGACGACGGGTCGACCAGCGGTGGCTGCTGGATCTACTGCGGCGTCTACGCCGACGGCGTCAACCAGTCGGCCCGGCGCAAGCCTGGCAAGGAGCAGGGCCCGGTCGCCTCGGAGTGGGGCTGGGCCTGGCCGCTGAACCGCCGGATGCTCTACAACCGCGCCTCGGCCGACCCCGACGGCAAGCCGTGGAGCGAGCGGAAGAAGTACGTCTACTGGGACGAGGAAGCCGGCGAGTGGACCGGCGCCGACGTCCCGGACTTCGAGAAGAACAAGCGGCCGGACTACGTGCCGCCGGAGGGTGCGAAGGCGCAGGACGCGCTGGCCGGCAACGACCCGTTCGTCATGCAGGGCGACGGCAAGGCGTGGCTGTTCGCGCCCGCCGGCGTCGTCGACGGTCCGCTGCCGACGCACTACGAGCCGGTGGAGTCGGTGGTCGAGAACCCGCTGTACAAGCAGCAGGCGAACCCGACCGTCGAACGCATCCCCGGCCCGTGGAATCGGGAGAACCCCTCGATGAGCGAGGTCTTCCCGTTCCAGGTGACCACCTACCGGCTCACCGAGCACCACACCGCCGGTGGGATGAGCCGCACGCTGCCCTACCTCTCGGAGCTCCAGCCGGAGTTCTTCGTCGAGGTCAGCCCGGAGCTGGCGGAGCTGCGCGGGCTGACCCACGGCGACTTCGCCACGCTGGTCAGCGCCCGCACGGCGATCGAGGCCAAGGTGCTGGTCACCGAGCGGGTTCGGCCGATCCGGCTCCGCGGCGGGCAGGTCGTGCACCAGATCGGCATGCCCTACCACTGGTCCTACAGCGGCATCTCCACCGGCGACTCGGCCAACGACCTGCTGGGCATCGCACTCGACCCGAACACCCACATCCAGGAGGACAAGGTCAGCACCGCCGACATCGTCCCCGGGCGTCGCCCGCGGGGGCCGGCGCTGATCGACTTCGTGGAGGAGTACCGCAGGCGGGCCGGCGTGGACTCGGGCCGGGTGGGGACCAACGGCCGCGACCCGGTCGGCGCCGACGCCGGAGAGGGCTCGACGATCTCATGACGCACCAGAGAGGGAGGGCCGCCGCGTGACCTCGGTCAGTTCAGCCAGTCCGGGCCTCGGTGGCCTCCGTGACGTCAAGAACCGGCTGTTCGGGCCGCTGCCCGACGTCGCGGAGGAGGCCGGCTACGAGCCCGACCACCCCAAGCGGGTCGGCTTCTTCACCGACACCTCGGTCTGCATCGGCTGCAAGGCCTGCGAGGTGGCGTGCAAGGAGTGGAACACGCTCCCGATGGACGACTCGCACGGCCTGAAGGACGCCCTCGGCGACATCTCTGGGATGTCCTACGACAACACCGGTCAGCTGGGTGCGAACTCCTGGCGGCACGTGGCGTTCATCGAACAGTCCCGCGCGGTCGACCTGCCCATGCCGACCTTCGGCCGGCCCGGCGACGACCGGCACGACTCCGGCCCCTCGCCGGCGACGGCGGGCGACGACGTCAGCCTGGCGAACGCGCAGCAGAGCAGCGTGCTGAACGCCGAGGCGCTCAGCGAGTTCGATCCGCAGACCGGGCAGACCGGCGCGGACAAGCAGATCCGCTGGCTGATGTCCTCCGACGTCTGCAAGCACTGCACGCACGCCGGCTGCCTCGACGTCTGCCCGACCGGTGCGCTGTTCCGCACCGAGTTCGGCACCGTCGTCGTGCAGGGCGACATCTGCAACGGCTGCGGCTACTGCGTGGCGGCGTGCCCCTACGGCGTCATCGACCAGCGCAAGGACGACGGCCGGGTCTTCAAGTGCACGATGTGCTATGACCGGCTGACCGACGGGCTGCAGCCGGCGTGCGCGAGCGCGTGCCCGACCCAGTCGATCCAGTTCGGCGACCTCGACGAGCTGCAGGAGCGGGCCGACGCCCGTCTGGCGACGCTCAAGGCGCAGGGCGTGGAGACCGCCCGGCTCTACGGCCGCGACGAGAACGACGGCGTCGGCGGAGACGGGGCATTCTTCCTGCTCCTCGACGAGCCGGAGGTCTACGGCCTGCCGCCGGACCCGGTCGTGACGACGCGGGACCTGCCGGCGATGTGGAAGGCGGCCGGCAAGGCCGCGGTGATGATGATCGGGGTCGCGGTCACGGCCGTCCTCGGTTCGCGGAGGCGCTGACATGACCGGCGGTATCACCAGCCCCGGGGCCGGGTGGCGCCAGGCCGACGGCGGCCCGGCGACGCAGCGGACGGGGAAGAAGCGCCGTCGCGGTGGCGGTCGCGGCCGCGGCGAGGTCGCCATGGTCGACGACGTCGAGTTCACCTCGTACTACGGCCGGCAGATCGTCAAGACGCCGGTGTGGAAGTCGCCGGACGTGCCGCTCTACCTGTTCCTGGGTGGCGCGGCCGGGTCCTCGTCGATCCTCGCCGCGATCGCGGACCTGACCGACCGGCCGAAGCTGACCCGCGTCAGCCGGTACACCGCCGGGGTGGGCGCGATCCTCTCGGTGGTCGCGCTGGTGCACGACCTCGGGCGGCCCGAGCGGTTCCTGCACATGCTGCGGGTGCTCAAGCCGACGTCCCCGCTGTCGGTGGGCACCTACATCCTGTCGCCGTTCAGTGCGGCCGCGGGAGCGACGGCGGCGGTGGAGCTGCTGGGCTGGTTCCCCCGGCTCAAGCGCTTCGGGGGAGTGGTGTCGGCGATCTTCGGCGGACCGCTGGCCACCTACACCGGCGTGCTGCTGGCCAACACCGCGGTTCCGTCGTGGCACGCGGCCTACAAGCAGTTGCCCTACGTCTTCGGTGCGTCGGGGATGGCTGCCGGCGGCGGCATCTCGATGATCTTCGTGCCGGTCGACGAGGCCGGCCCGGCGCGCAAGATGGCGGTCGCGGGAGCGGCGATCGAGCTCGCCGTGGTGCACAAGGTCGAGAACGACCACGGAATCGTCAGCGAGCCGTTCCACGAGGGCCGGCCGGGAAAGCTGATGCAGGCGGCGAAGACGTGCACCGCCGCGGGCGCCGGACTCACCGTCGTCGCCGGGCGCACCCGGCTCGGCGCGATTGCGTCAGGAACGCTTCTCGCGGCCGGATCGCTGCTCACCCGGTTCGGCGTCTTCGAGGCCGGCATCGCGAGCACCAAGGACCCGAAGTACGTCGTGATCCCGCAGCGCGAGCGCCTCGCCGCCGGCACCAACGAGCACGCCTCCACGATCACCCGCTGAACTCGCCGGGTGAGAGCGTGCGCTGATGTGCCGTTCCGAGGTTCGGAGCGGCACATCAGCGCACACGGCTGCCGGAGAGGAGCCGCTGACGCGCCGCGTGGACGGCGAGGATGTCGCGTCGGCAGGCGTCCGGTGAGCCCGTCATGCGAGCGAAGCCGAACCGCAGTGTCTGCCAGCCGACCGTGGCGACCAGGGCGTCTCGGCTGATGTCGCGCTCCCGCTGAGCGCGTGAGCCGTGCCAGGCGGCGCCATCCATCTCGACCGCGAGCAGGACGTCCTCGTAGGCGGCGTCGAGGAAGAACGTCCGGCCGGCGACGGTTACCCGCCGCTGCTGCACGAACGATGGCATGCCCGGTGCTCGCAGGACCTGGAGGCAACCCCAGATCTCCAGCTCGCTCTGGCACCCGTCGGCCAGCAGCGAGACGAGCCGGGAGAGCTCGGCGCGGCCGGGCAGCCGTGGTCGGGCGACCAGCTCCGCGGCCAGGTCTTGAGGGCGGCAGTGCCGCGTCCGGACGGCGGCGATCGCGGCGGCGCGGACCTCGGAGCGGGGGACGCCGCAGGCGCGCCCCCACGTCTCGACGACTGACCGCTCGACGGAGGTGGTCGCGAGACCGTCCACCCGCCGGCGGTCGGCGACGGGGACGGGGGCCCGGTGCACCACGACGCCGGCCGGGCCGCGGCCGCTCCTGCCCGGCTCGACAGTGACGTGCACCGGCCCGGGCGGGTGCGGTGCGAGCTCCCAGAGCGCCAGGGCGGTGGCGTGGCTGGCGACCGCTTCCCGGTTCTCGAGGGCAGCGGCGACGCGCGTGCGCCAGTGCGCGGCGGTGGACGGCAGAGCGAGCACGCCTGGCCGCAGCCGGACCAGGCGGCCATCGGCGACCCAGCGGGCGGCCGTGCGCCGGCTCACCCGCTCCAAAAGCTCGGGCACCGTCACCCAGCCGTCCGGCCCCACCACCGCCGACACGTCGAACGCCACGAGGTGAGACTGCTGTAGGACGGCGCCACGGCGGGCCGAGCAGGCCCGATCTGTGGACGACGGCCCGACGCTGTGCGCTGATGTGCAGGAACCCGGCCCCCAGCGGCACATCCGTGCACGCCGTCACCGGGGCAGGGGTCAGATCAGGGCGCTGTCGACCGTCTGCTGCCAGGCGAGCTCGTCGATGACGGCGCGCTTCTCGACGTCGTCGAACCGGATCTTCTTCCAGCCCTTCTCCGAGTCCGACGCCCCGTAGGCACCGCTGCGGTGCCACTCGCCCTTGCGCGTCAGGAACCACGAGCGGCCGTGGTAGTCCGCGCCCTCGAAGGCCCAGCCGGAGAGCCGGCTCAGGGCGCTGCCCCGCTTCTCGAAGTCGCGGGCGTAGGGGAGCAGGTAGAGGCAGACGTCGGTGAAGTCGGCGGCGGTGAGGCGGCGCAGGACGTGGACCGCGGAGCGGATCTCCTGCTCGGTGCGCTTCTGGTCGCGGGCGTAGAGCAGCCAGACGGCGTCCTCGTCGGCGAGCTCGAGCAGCTGGGTGCGCTGCCGGTGGCGCTCGGCCTCGGCGGCGGCCGCCTCGGCCTCGCGACGGCGCTCCTCGGCGAGGGCGGCCGCGCGGGAGCGCATGCGGGCGTTGGCCAGGTCGCGGTCGCAGACGCGCCAGCCCTGCCAGAGGTCGGAGTGGTCGGCGCAGACGGCGCGGGTGCACTCGGTGCACTCGCCGATGGCCGGGTCGCCGCAGCGGCAGGTGGCCGCCTCGTCGTCGGCGCGCGTCTGGATGTAGATGGTGCCGCAGCGCTTCGACTCGGCCGGAACGGTCGCGGACGGAGCGGCGGTGCCGACGAGTTCGCCGGCACGGACGACGGCGTCGCAGCGCCAGTAACCGGGAAGGATCTGCGTGCGTGCGTCCGTCGCCCCACAGGTGGGACAAGGCATGCGCGAAGGATAGGAGCGGCCCGGTGCGCGCCCATCCCGGCTGCGGCACGTGTCGCTAACGCTTCGGCTCGCCCGTCACAGGCGACACGGGCGTGCCGTAGGAGACCTCACGACCTGGCCTTCTCGCCGAGGACGGCGCCCCGCCGGCCGGCCGCGGCGCTGGTCGACGCGAGTGCGGCTCC
This sequence comes from Blastococcus atacamensis, assembly GCF_002938425.1. Lineage (GTDB taxonomy): Bacteria > Actinomycetota > Actinomycetes > Mycobacteriales > Geodermatophilaceae > Blastococcus > Blastococcus atacamensis. The sequence continues at coordinate 32,981 of NZ_POQU01000036.1, forward strand.
GGTGGTCGTGGTCAGCTCACACGTCGGCGTCGAGAAGGAGGGCGACGTCGTCGTGCAACACGGCGAGCGCTCGGTCGAGGGTGGCCAACCGCCCGCCGCGGAACCGGGCCAGCCCGGCGAGGTAGGCGTCGGTGACCTGCTTGTGTCCCACGACTCCCCGCATGTCGATGTCGTCGTAGCCGAGGTCGTCCGGCCAGAAGTCGTGCGCCACCGCGGTGCGTAGCCCGCGGACGACATCGACGGCGTCGCGCGCAGTGGCGCCGCTCCGGAGGAGGAAGCGGACGAGTGCCCCCTGGGTGAGGGGGCAGGTGGCGAAGGGCTCCGACCGCCGGGACAGCCAGCTCTCCGCGAGGTCGTGGTGCACGTGGTCGGTCACCGTGACGGCGATGAGCACGTTGGCGTCGAGCAGAACCGTCACTCGTCGTCCTCCAGCGAGCGCACGTCGTCGCTGGTGACCACTCGGCCGATGGAGGCGACTCGCAAGCCGGTGCGAGAGCTGGTCGTCACCCGAACCGGCCCTGGAGCCGACAGCGCGGCGCGGAGCAGCCGCGTGACCGTCTCGCTCAAGGAGCTGCCGGAGTCACGGGCGATCGCGACGGCCACCCGGTGGATGTCTTCGGGCAGGTCGACCGTGGTGCGCATGACCGCAACGTAGCACCGTGATGCGACGAGGATGAAACATGCATCACGATGCGCAGGCGGCACCCGTGTCGGTGCCTGGCAGAGCCGAAGCCGGTCGGAGATCAGGTGCCGGGCGGGTTGGCGAACTGCTCCGTGCGGTGGGACGTCGGCGCTCGCCACCCGGTGGTGTCGCGGCGCGGAGGCGACGATGGTTCCGGCCGGTCGGGCGGGGCGGCCTGCGGGTCGACCGTGCCGCGGGTCGGCGCCAGGTCGGCCGGTTCGACGGTGATCGAGCGGAGCACCCCGCGGTCGAGCGCCGGCACGAGGTCCGGACGGGCCGCGGGCACCTCGATTTCCGCCGTTTCCAGGACGAAGACGCACGGGGTGCTGGCCGGTGAGCCCAGGTACGGCTGGGAGGTCGCCCCCGCCATCGGCTGCCAGGGCAGGCCCAGGACGCGCAGTACCCGGAGCACTCGGTCGTCGAGGATGGTGACCAGACCGGGGACGCCGCAGTTGCGGGCGTACCGCCAGATGCCGTGGCAGAGGGCGAGGGTGACCTCGGCACCGGCCGCCCCGGCGCGGTACCGCGGGTCCACGGCCAAGCTCGCCACGTCCCACACCGTCCGCGGGGTGAGCCCGACGGCTCCCAGGCTGTCGGCCACGGGCAGGCGCCACGGCTCGCCCGCCACGTCGACCAGCGTCTTCACCGGGCTCGAGTCGGCGACGATGAGCCGGGCGGCGCCCAGGGCGGACCCGCTCTCCTCGTCGATCACCGCGACGAACCGTGAGCGCGCCTCGAACGGGCCGTACTCCTCCTCCATGACCTCCGGCGTGTTGCCGAAGGCGTGCAGGAAGACGGCGGCCTCCACCCGTCGCGCGGCGTCCCGTTCGCCAGGCACGTGGGCCACCATTAGCCGCAGAGTCACGTCAGAAGGATCTTGCGACGATCGTGCGGGCGGTGAAGAAGTCGGCGGTGAAGGCCGCCGCGACGTCCGGGTCGAACTCCTTGCACGTGTAGATGTCCACCGAGAAGAACAACCGCGGGCGCTCCCAGGCGTAGAAGTGCGCACCCGACGTCTCCCAGTGGATCCAGCCCGCCCAGCCGTACAGGTCGGAGCGGTGGGTCACGGGCTCCAAGAGCTGCACCATGTCCACCTCGCGGGACAACGCGGACAGGTACGCCCGGATCTGGGCGTCGTCCACGGGCCGGGCCGGGATGCCCTCGGTCCTGTCCCTTATACCCATCTGACGCTGCCGACGAAGAGGTTACGGTAGAGCTCGGTGCTAGCCTGATACTAAAATAAACATGAAGAGACTATCAGCGGAGGTGAACACTGAGACGTACGAACCACAAGCACAAACACATAACTCTTAGACTGCTAGTAGTAGCAACGCGATCGACAGACAGAG
>NZ_POQU01000037.1 GCF_002938425.1 Blastococcus atacamensis
TGAAATTTTCCTCTTCGTCGGACGCGTCAGTTTTGTATAAGGGCCAGCTGCTGGCCGGCACCGGCGTCGCCCTCGCCGCCGCGCTCGCCGGCTGCGGCAGCTCCGCCGCGCAGGACCCGGCCACCCCGTTGCGCATCGGCGCCATCCCGGACCAGGACCCCGAGGTGCTGCAGCGCCTCTACGGCACCCTCGCCGACTCCATGGCCGCTGGACTGGGCCTCGAGGTCGAGTACCGGCCGGTCACCGACTACGCCGCCGCCGTCTCCCTCTTCCGCACCGGCGACCTCGACCTCGTCTGGTTCGGCGGGCTCACCGGGGTGCAGGCGCGCCTGCAGGCCCCCGGCGCGGTGCCGGTCGCCCAGCGCGACATCGACGAGGAGTTCCACTCGGTCTTCGTCGTCCACACCGCCACCGGCCTGAGCCCCTCCGACGACCTCCGCCCGCTCGCCGGACTGCGATTCACCTACGGCAGCGAGACCTCGACCTCGGGCCGGCTGATGCCCGCCTACTTCCTGCGCGAGGCCGGCGTCGACCCGCAGGGCTTCCCCGGTGGCCCCGGATTCTCGGGGTCGCACGACGCCACGCTCGCCCTCGTCGCCTCCGGCAGTTACCAGGCGGGAGTGGTCAACGAGCAGGTCTGGACCTCGCGCACGGAGGCCGGCGAGGTCGATCCGGCCGTGGTCGCCTACGCCCGCACCCCGGCGTTCCACGACTACCACTGGCTGCTGGGCCCCGGGGCTGTCGAGCGGCTCGGGTCGGACCTGCCGCGTCGGCTGACCGGGTACTTCACCGGCCTGTCGGGCCCCGAGGACGCCGAGGTGCTCGAGCTGTTCGGAGCCGGGGCGTTCGTCCCGACGGAGACGGCGGACTACGCGCAGATCGAGGCGATCGGCCGCGACCTCGGGCTGATCCGCTGAGCCGCACCGCGCGGCTCACCGGCATCGAGGTCCGCTACCCCGGCACCACCGCCCTGGCGGGGATCGACCTCGAGGTGACCGCGGGCTCGCGGGTGGCCGTGATCGGCGCGTCGGGTGCGGGCAAGTCGACGCTGCTCGGCGTCCTCGACGGCTCCGTGACGCCGACAGCCGGGAGGGTCGAGGTGCACGGGGCCGAGCCCGCCGCGCTGCGGGGCCGGGAGCTGCGCCGGCTGCGCGCGCGCACCGGCACGGTGCGCCAGCACCTGGACCTGCCCGGGCCGCTCCGCGTCGTGCACAACGTGAACGCCGGACGGTTGGGAGCGTGGTCGACCGCGCGGGCCGCCTGGTCGCTCGTGCGGCCACAGGGGACGGCGGAGGTCCGCGCGGCGCTGGACCGGGTGGACCTGGCCGACCGCCTGCACGAGCGCACCGACCGGCTCTCCGGCGGGCAGCGGCAGCGGGTGGCGGTCGCCCGGCTGCTCGTGCAGCGGCCCGACCTCGTGCTCGCCGACGAGCCGGCCTCCGCTCTCGACCCGGCGCTGGCCGACGTCGTGCTCAGCCTGCTCGGCGAGCTGGCGACGGAGCAGGACGGCGCCCTCGTCGCAGCCCTGCACGACCCGGCGCTGGCCCTGCGGCACTGCGACCGGGTCATCGGTCTGGACAGCGGGCGGATCGTCCTCGACGCCCCGGCGTCCTCGCTCACCGTCGCTGGCCTCGAAGGGTTCTACGGGGTCGTCCGGTGACCGCCCTGCTCGACCGCCCGGCCCCGGGAACGCGGCGACCGGTCCGGAACCGCCGCCGGTGGCCCTGGGCCCTCGCGGCGATCGCGCTGGTCGGCTGGGCGCTGGCCGACAGCGGGCTGTTCTCCGGACCGGTGGTCAATCCCGGCGGGGCCGCCCAGTTCGGGCGGATCGCCGCCGCCGCGCTCCGGCCCGAGCTCGCTCCGGACTTCCTGGTCGTCGTCGCCGAGTCGGCGCTGGTGACGGTGGCCTACGCGGTGCTCGGCGGGGGTCTCGCCGTGCTGCTCGGCGCGCTGGGCGCCGTCGCGGCGGCCCGCACCACCTGGGGACGGCGGCGGACCGGCCGGCTGCTGGTACGCGGAGCGCTGGCCGTGCCGCGAGGGCTCCACGAGGCGGTGTGGGGCCTGCTGCTGCTGAACGTGCTGGGGCTCGATCCGTGGGTGGGCGTGCTGGCCATCGCCGTCCCCTACGGCGCAGTGACCGCCACGGTCTTCGCCGGGATCCTCGACGAGGTGCCCCGGGGGGCACACGACGCGCTGCGAGCCGCCGGTGCCACCCGCGGGACCGCGGCGCTGTACGGCCTGCTGCCGCAGGCGACCGGAAGCCTGCTCTCCTACGCCTTCTACCGGTTGGAGTGCGCCGTGCGCTCCGCCGTCGTGCTCGGGCTGATCGGTGCCGGCGGACTGGGATACCAGCTCGCGCTGTCGTTCAGCTCCCTGCGCTGGGAGCAGGTCTGGACGACGGTGTACGCCCTCGCCCTGCTCTGTCTGGCGGCGGACGCCGCGGGCCGGGCGGTGCGGCGACGGGTCGCCGACCCCCGTCCCGGACCGGACCGCGATCCGGTGCTGACCGGCGCCGCCGTCGTCGTGGTGGTCCTCACCGGCTGGGCGGTGTGGTTCCTGGCCCTCTCCCCCGCCTCGCTGGCCTCCGCGCGGGCCCTGGAGCAGCTGTCCTACGTCGTGTCCGCGGCCTGGCCGCCGTCGACCGAGGGCGACCTGCTCGCCGACATCGGGGCCGCCGCGCTCGACACCGTCCTCATGTCGGTGCTCGCGACCGCCTTCGCGACCGTCGGCGCGGTCACGCTGAGCGGCCTCGCCGCCCGGTCGAGCACGGCCGGCCGCGCTCGCCGGATGGCGGGCGCCGGGGTGCGCGGCGCACTGCTCCTGCTGCGTGCGGTCCCGCCGCCGGTGTGGGCGCTGGTCCTGCTGTTCGTCCTCCTGCCGGGCGTCCTCCCCGGCGCGCTCGCGCTCGGCGTCTACACCCTGGGGGTGCTCGGCCGGCTGGTCGGCGAGGCGGCCGAGGAGTCCGACCGGCGCTCGCGCGAGGCGCTGCGCGCCGCGGGTGCCTCCGCGCCCGCGGCCTGGCTGTACGGGACGGTGCCGACGCTCGCCGGACCGGTCCTGGCCCTGGCCTGCTACCGCTGGGAGGTCGCGATCCGGGACACCGTCCTCGTCGGGCTGCTGGGGGCCGGGGGAATCGGCGTGCTCCTCTCGGCGGCGACGGTGGCGTTCGACTGGCCGGCGGTGGCCACCGTGCTGGCCGCGGTCGTGCTGCTCAGCCTCGCCGTCGACCTCCTCAGCGACCGGATCCGGTCCGCACTGCGCTGATCGTCGCGACGACCCGACCAGATTCGGCGGTCGGAACCGATTCGGCTCCCTATGCTGCTGTCGCGCGACGACGTTGGTGTCGCCGCTGATCTGGAGGCACTGATGGCCGGGACCATGACCAAGAGCGACGGCGGTGGGGGCGCGTCCTCCGCAGGATCGGGACGGAGCAGGCCGTCGATGAAGTCGGTGCTGATCTGGACGGCGGTGGCCGTCGTCGGCGCCGTCTGCTGGGGCGTGCTGGCCATCGCGCGGGGCGAGACCATCTCGGCGCTGTGGCTGCTGTTCGCGGCGCTGTCCTCGTACGCGATCGCCTACCGCTTCTACTCGCGCTTCATCACCTACAAGGTGCTGCGGGCCGACGACCGGCGGGCCACGCCCGCCGAACGGCTGGAGAACGGCGTCGACTTCGACGTCACCGACCGCCGGGTGCTCTTCGGCCACCACTTCGCCGCCATCGCCGGCGCCGGCCCGCTGGTCGGCCCGGTGCTCGCGGCGCAGATGGGCTACCTGCCCGGCACCATCTGGATCGTCGTCGGCGTCATCTTCGCCGGGGCCGTGCAGGACCTCGTCGTCATGTTCTTCTCGATGCGCCGCAACGGGAAGAGCCTCGGTCAGATGATCCGCGAGGAGATCGGCCTGGTCGGCGGCATCGCGGCCCTGATCGCCGTCTTCGCCATCATGATCATCATCCTGGCGGTGCTCGCGCTGATCGTGGTCAACGCGCTGGCGGAGTCCCCGTGGGGGGTCTTCTCCATCGGCCTGACCATCCCGATCGCGCTGTTCATGGGCGTGTACCTGCGCCGGCTCCGGCCGGGCAGGGTGCTCGAGGCGACCGGCATCGGCGTCGTCCTGCTGCTGCTGGCCATCGTCGGCGGCGGCTACGTCGACGGCACGCCCCTGGGCGACGCACTGACGGTGTCCAAGGAGTGGCTGGTGCTCGCGCTGGTCGTCTACGGCTTCGTCGCCTCGGTGCTGCCCGTCTGGCTGCTGCTCACCCCGCGCGACTACCTGTCGACGTTCATGAAGATCGGCGTCATCGCCCTCCTCGCGGTCGGGCTGGTCATCGCCCGCCCGGTGCTGCAGGCCGACGCGATCACCGACTTCGCCCGCAACGGCACCGGACCGGTCTTCGCCGGCTCGCTCTTCCCGTTCGTGTTCATCACCATCGCCTGCGGGGCCCTGTCGGGCTTCCACGCGCTGATCTCCTCCGGCACGACGCCGAAGATGGTGGCCAAGGAGAGCCAGGTCCGCCTGATCGGCTACGGCGGCATGCTGATGGAGTCCTTCGTCGCCATCAGCGCGCTGATCGCGGCCGTCGTGATCGACCAGGGCCTGTACTTCGCGATGAACAGCCCCGCCGGCGCCACCGGCGGAACGGCGGAGAGCGCGGCGGCATACCTGAACACGCTCGGGTTCGACACCACCGCGCAGTCGATCGCCGCGACCTCGGCGGCCGTGCAGGAGGACACGCTCGTCTCGCGCACCGGCGGGGCGCCCACCCTCGCCATCGGCATCGCGCAGATCTTCAGCCAGGCGTTCGGTGGGGGCGGCATGGCGTTCTGGTACCACTTCGCGATCATGTTCGAGGCGCTGTTCATCCTCACCGCCGTCGACGCCGGCACGCGGGTGGGCCGGTTCATGCTGCAGGACACCATCGGCAACGTCTGGAAGAAGTTCGGCGATCTGTCGTGGCGGCCCGGCAACATGATCGCCAGCGCCATCGTCGTCGGGCTCTGGGGCTCGGTCCTCTACATCGGCGTCACCGACCCGCTCGGCGGCGTCAACCAGCTGTTCCCGCTGTTCGGCATCGCCAACCAGCTGCTGGCGGCCATCGCGCTGACGCTGTGCACGGTGCTGCTGGTCAAGCACGGGAAGCTGCGCTATGCGTGGGTGACCGCCGTCCCGCTGGCCTGGGACCTCACGATCACGATGACCGCGAGCTGGCAGAAGATCTTCTCCTCCGATCCGCGGGTCGGCTACTTCCAGCAGGCCCAGAACTACTCGGCCGCGCGGGACGCCGGGGAGCTGCTGGCACCCGCCCAGACCCCGGAGCAGATGGACCAGGTCATCTTCAACTCGACCCTCAACGGCATCCTGCAAGCCGTGTTCGCGCTGCTGACCCTGGTCGTCGCCGTGCACGGCGCCGTCATCATCGCGAAGGCAATCAGGTCCGGCGGCCTGCCGACGACGGAGGAGCCGGCCGTGGAGTCGAAGCTGGTCGAGCCCGCGGGCCTCTTCCCGACCGCCGAGGAGAAGCGGGCGATGGCCGACCGCGACCGGCTGGTCGGAGCCGGGGCCGGGCGCAGCGAGGCGGAGGAGAAGTGACGGCCGTCCTGACCCGCGCCTGGCAGGGCGTGCGCTGGTACCTCAAGGAGTTCACCGGCGAGGCGCGCTGGGACGATTACCTCGCGCACTGCGCGGAGCACGGGCACACGCCCATGAGCCGGCGGCAGTTCGAGCGGCAGCGTGCCGACGCGGCCGAGAGCAATCCGATGAGCCGCTGCTGCTGAGCGGCTGATCACCACCCGCTGACGTCACAGGGTCGCTCTCCGGTACCGGATAGCGACCCTGTGACGTGAGAGCCCGAGTTGCTACTTCCAGCGGGTGCCGATGCTCAGCGCAGCCAGCGCGGCGGCGCCGGCGGTGGAGGTGCGCAGGACCTCGGGGCCCAGCCGCACCGGGTGGGCCCCGGCGGCACGGAACGCCACGACCTCGCCGTCGGTGAGCCCGCCCTCGGGGCCGACGACGATCACGACCGTGCCGTCCGACGGGACGGTGAGCTCGGCCAGTGGACGCCGGGCCTGCTCGTGCAGGACGACGGCGAGGTCGGCGTCGGCGAGCATCCCGGCGACCTCGCGGGTGCTCATCGGCCCGGTCACCTCGGGCAGCCGCGGACGGCGGGACTGCTTGCTCGCCGCCCGGGCAGCCGCGCGCCACTTGCCCACGCCCCGGTCCACGCGGTCGTCCCGCCAGCGGGTGACGCAGCGCGAGGCCTGCCAGGGCACGATCCGGTCCACGCCGAGCTCGGTGGCGAGGTCGACGGCCAGCGGCCCGCGGTCCCCCTTGGGCAGCGCCTGCACGAGGACGAACTCCGGCGCGGGTGCCGGCACCTCGAACCGGTTCCGCACCGCGACCCGCAGACCCTCCGGCCCCGCCGAGACGACCTCGCCCTCGGCGACCGTCCCCTCGCCGTCGCCGACGTGCACGCGCTCACCGGCCTGCAGCCGCAGGACGTCGACGGCGTGCCGCCCCTCCTGACCGTCGACCAGCAGCTCGGGCACGTCGGGCAGCTCGTCGAGGAGGAACAGTGGGGCGTTGTCCAGCTCGGGGGCCTCGGTGCTCATCGATCAGCGCTCCTTGAACAGGCGGGAGAACAGGCCGCCCTGCGCCTCCCGGTGCGACTCCGGCTGGTCCTCCCCGCGCAGCGCGGCCAGCTCGCGCAGCAGCTTCTCCTGCTCGGCGTCGAGCTTCGTCGGCGTCTGCACCTCGACGTGCACCACCAGGTTGCCGCGGCCGGTGGCGCGCAGCCGGGGCGCCCCGTGCGCCCGCAGCGTGAGCACGCTGCCGGACTGGGTGCCCGGACGGATGTCCAGGTCCTCCTCGCCGTCGAGCGTCCTGAGGCTCAGGGTCGTGCCCAGCGCGGCCGAGGTCATGGGCAGGGTGACCCGGCAGTGCAGGTCCTCGCCGTCCCGCGTGAACACCGGGTGCGGGACCTCGTGCACCTCGACGTAGAGGTCACCGGCGGGGCCGCCACCGGGGCCCACCTCGCCGTGCCCGGTCAGCCGGATGCGCATGCCGTCCTCGACACCGGCAGGCACCTTCACCGAGATGGTGCGGCGGGCCCGCACCCGCCCCTCACCGGCGCACTTGGGGCACGGCTCGGGGATGACCTGGCCGGTGCCCGAGCAGGTCGGGCAGGGTCGGCTGGAGACGACCTGGCCGAGGAAGCCGCGCTGCACGCTCTGCACCTCGCCGCGGCCGGAGCAGGTGGCGCAGGTGGCCGCGTGCGTGCCGGGGGCGGTCCCGGCGCCGGCACAGCCGTCGCACAGGACCGCGGTGTCGACGGTGATCTCCTTGGTGGTGCCGAAGACCGTCTCGTCGAGCTCGAGCTCGACGGGGATCAGCGCGTCGCGCCCGGCCCGGGTGCGGCTGCGCGGGCCGCGAGCGGCCGCTCCGCCGAAGAAGGCGTCCATGATGTCGCCGAGGCCGCCGAACCCGGCTCCGCCGAACCCGCCACCGGCGCCCGCCCCGGAGTCGAACGGGTCACCCCCGAGGTCGACGATGCGGCGCTTCTCCGGGTCGGTCAGGGCCTCGTAGGCCCGGCTGACCTCCTGGAAACGGTCCTTGGCCTCGGCGTCGGGGTTGACGTCGGGGTGCAGGTCGCGCGCCAGCCGGCGGTAGGCCTTCTTGATCTCGCTGTCCGTCGCTCCCTGGGACAGGCCCAGCACGCCGTAGTAGTCGGTTGCCATCGGTAGGTCTCGTCCTCAGCTCTCGGCCAGCAGGTGGCCGACGTAGCGGGCCACGGCACGGACCGCGGCCATGTTTCCTGGGTAGTCCATCCGGGTCGGTCCCACGACGCCCAGGCCGCCGAGCGACCGGTCCGCCGAGCCGTACCCCACGGTGACCAGCGACGCCCCCGTCAGGGCCTCGTGGTCGTTCTCCTCGCCGATCCGCACCAGCACGGTGCTCGCATCGACCTCGCTCATCAGCCGCAGCACGACCACCTGCTCCTCGAGCGCCTCGAGGATCGGGCGCATGGTGCCCGGGAAGTCCAGCGCGCTGCCGCGGGCCAGGTTCGCCGTCCCACCGATGACCAGCCGGTCCTCGCTGGGCTCGACCAGTGTCTCGACCAGCGTGGTGCTGACCGTCGCCACCAGCCCGCGCAGGTGCTGCGGCGCGGTCTCCAGCAGATCGGGGACCTTGTCGCCGGCCTCGGCCAGCTTGATTCCGGCGAAGGCCTGGTTGAGCAGCGTGCGCAGGTCGGCCACCGCACCGGCGTCGACCTCCACCGGGGAGTCGACGACCCGCTGCTCGACCCGTCCGGTGTCGGTGATCAGCACCACGAGCAGCCGGGAGGCCGCGACCTGCACGACCTCGAGGTGCCGGACGGCGCTGCGCGAGAGCGTCGGGTACTGGACGACGGCGACCTGGCGGGTCAGCTGCGCCAGCAGGCGCACGGTTCGGCCGAGCACGTCGTGCAGGTCGACGGCGCCGTCGAGGAACCGTTCGATGGCCCGCCGCTCGGCGCCCGAGAGGGGCTTGACCGCCGAGAGCCGGTCGACGAACAGGCGGTAGCCCTTGTCGGTCGGCACCCGGCCCGCGCTGGTGTGCGGCTGGGTGATGTAACCCTGCTCCTCGAGCACCGCCATGTCGTTGCGGATCGTGGCCGGGGACACCCCGAGGTCGTGCCGCTCGGCGAGAGCCTTGCTGCCCACCGGGTCGTTGGTCGAGACGAAGTCCTGGACGATGGCCCGGAGCACCTCCAGGCGGCGTTCGTCGTGCGCCACGGTGACACCTCCCCGTACCGGTCGACGCGCCGTGCGTGCCGGCGGGACGACGGGTCCCGCCACGACCCTCCCGGGCTGGCACTCGCACGGACGGAGTGCCAGCCCAGCATACGCGAAGGACACCACTCCCCTCCCCGACGAACGCCCCTCGGAGGGAGGCGCCGCGACCTGCTCCACCGCGAGCCGGTCCCGCCCTCCGCGCGCTCGGACGGGCCGTGGGAGCCGGGGCAGGGCGTGTTCCCGGCGGCTAGGGTGGACGAGGTCGGTCGCCCCGCCGGGGGCTCGGAGCGGAGGTCGGTCCCCTGATCTTCAAAGGTGTGCACGACGGTCGCCCCTATCCCGACCACGGCCTCCAGCCCCGCGACTGGGCGATGATCCCGCCGCGACAGGTGCGCATGGACACGCTGACGACGACGAAGCGCGAGCTCGCGCTGGATGCGCTGCTGGCCGACGACTCGACCTTCTACGGCGACCTGTTCCCGCACGCGGTGCAGTGGCACGGCGAGCTGTACCTGGAGGACGGGCTGCACCGGGCGCTGCGGGCGGCCCTGCAGCAGCGCAACGTCATCCACGTGCGGGTGCTCGACCTGGACTCGGCCGGCCCCGGCCAGGCGCACACCGGCTCGGACACGGCCTCCATCCCGGCCCAGCCACCGGTTCCCGGCCCGCACAACGGCTGAGCGCCGAGCACGGACCGGGCAGGCCGGGTCAGGCGGCGGCGGTGCAGGCCACGCAGGTGCGGGCGAACGGGCGCAGCTCCAGCCGCTCCTCGGGGATCGAGGCCGCGCACCCCGTGCAGCGGCCGTAGGTGCCTGCCTCGATGCGCGCCAGCGCGGCGTCGATCTCTCCGATCGTGCGCTGGAGGTCGGCGCTGCGGCGCTGCGCCACCGGGTCGGGGACGGAGGTGGCGCACTCGGCGAGCGCCTCCTCGCGCTGCTGCACGCACTCGGCGCGGGTCGACCGGAGCAGGGTGCGGAACCGATCCGCCGTGGCGGTGGTCATGGTGTCGAGCTCGGCGGACATCGGATCTCCTTCGGGCAACGCGGAAGGACGCGGTCACCGGTCGGTGGCGCGTCAGGACGGGCGCTGGAACTCCGGGGAGGAGTCAGGAGGTGCGTGGCGGTGCCCGGTCCTGGCTGCGTCGCAGGACGTCGAGTCCTCGCAGACCCCGGGCTCGCCGGTTCATCGCCAGGGCGACCAGCATGCCGCCGGACAGCGCGGGTGCGGCGACGGAGCGCAGCCCGCGTGGAGACGTCGTTCGGAGGAACGCATGCGCGTCCATCGGCGACACCCCCTCGCTCGGCCCCGGCGTCGTTGCCGGGACGCAGAACCATAACCGAGATCCACGTCACGTACGCCGCCCTTTCGGGTGACCATCCGTGGCGACGTACTGAAACGGCCCCGTCCCGGGTCCCGCCCTGAGCCCCCGAAGGGTGGGGAGGACGGGGTCCTTAATCGGTGAGGTCGCGGACGACCGCGTCGGCCAGCAGCCGGCCCCGGTCGGTGAGGACGGCGAGGCCGCGGGCGTGCGCCGCCGGGTCCAGCAGCCCGTCGTCGACCGCGGAGCGGGCACGCGCGCGCCCGACGTCGGTCAGGGCGGTGAGCGGCAACCCGTCGCGCAGTCGCAGCCCGAGCATCACCGCCTCCAGCGCCCGGTCGGCGTCGTCGAGCAGCTCGCTGTCCTGTGCGGGGCTCTCGCCGCGGGCCAGCCGGTCGGCGTAGGCGGCCGGGTGCTTGACGTTCCACCAGCGCAGCCCGCCGACGTGGCTGTGCGCGCCCGGGCCGACGCCCCACCAGTTCGCGTTGGCCCAGTACAGCTCGTTGTGCCGGCAGCGCGCGGCGTCGGAGGTCGCCCAGTTGGAGACCTCGTACCACCGGAAACCCGCCGCCGACAGGGTCGCGTCGGCCTGCTCGTAGCGGTCGGCGAGCACGTCGTCGTCGGGCATCGGCAGCTCGCCGCGCTTGACCCGGCGGGCCAGCTTCGTGCCCTCCTCGACGATGAGCGCGTAGGCGCTCACGTGGTCGACCGGGGAGGCGAGGACGGCGTCGAGCGAGGCGGCCCAGTCGGCGTCGCTCTCCCCCGGCGTGCCGTAGATGAGGTCCAGGTTCACGTGCTCGAAGCCGGCGGCGCGGGCCTCGTGGGCGGCCTCCACGGCGCGACCGGGGGTGTGCCGGCGGTCCAGCGCGGCCAGCACGTGCGGGGCCGCGGACTGCATGCCGAGGCTCAGCCGCGTGTAGCCGGCCTCGCGGAGCCTGGCCAGCGACGCCAGGGTGACGGTCTCGGGGTTGGCCTCGGTGGTCACCTCGACGTCGCCGGCGACCGGGAACAGCTCGCGGACCGCACCCAGCACCGCGGCCAGGTCGTCGGCCGGCAGCAGCGTCGGGGTGCCGCCGCCGACGAAGACCGTGGAGACGGTCGGCAGGTCCGGCCCGAGCGTGCGCGCGGCGCGCTCCAGCTCGGCGATCGCGGTGCCCGCGTACTCGCTGCGGTTGGCCCCGGGGCCCAGCTCGTCGGAGGTGTAGGTGTTGAAGTCGCAGTAGCCGCACCGGGTCGCGCAGAACGGCACGTGCACGTAGAGCCCGAACGGCGTGGTGGCCAGGCCCTCGCGGGCACTGCCGGGAAGCCGGTCGGGGCCGGGCGAGCCGGGCGGCAGACCCGTGTCGTTCAGCAGCGGCAGGACGGTGTTCATCTGCTCCCAGTGTGCCGCGCCCGGGCCGCCGACCGGCAGGATGCCCGGCGTGACCTCCGACCAGGTGCTGCAGGTGACCGTCTCGCGCGGCGTCGCGACCCTCGTGCTCGACTCCCCCGCGAACCGCAACGCGCTCTCCCGGGCGATGCGCGCGCGGCTGCGGGCGGCGCTGACCGACGCCCTGGCGGACGACGCCGTGCGGGCGATCGTGCTCGACCACACCGGCCGCGTCTTCTGCTCCGGGATGGACCTCTCCGAGGCCGCCGGCGGGGCGAGCGAGGACCAGGGCGTGCGCGAGTTCCCCGAGCTGCTCGAGCTGGTGTGGTCCTCCGCCAAGCCGGTCGTCGCGGTGGTGCGGGGTCCGGCCCGGGCCGGCGGCGTCGGGCTGCTGGCCGCCTGCGATGTCGTGGTGGCCGCGGAGTCGGCGACGTTCGCGTTCTCCGAGGTGCGGCTCGGGCTGGTGCCGGCGGTCATCTCCGCCGTCGTGCTGCCGCGCATGGCGCCGCACGTGGCGCACCGGCTGATGCTCACCGGACAGGTCTTCGACGCCGGAACCGCGGCGTCGGGCGGGCTGGTCGACCTGGTCGTCCCCGACGCCGAGGTCGACGCGGAGCTGTCGGGGCAGCTGGCGCACCTGACCGCCGGTGCGCCGACGGCCCTCGCGGAGACCAAGCGGCTGCTGCGCGCCCGGCAGGGGGTGCTGTCCTTCGACCACCTGCTGGACCTCTCGGCCCGCTTCTTCGCCGGCGAGGAGGGCCAGGAGGGCATCGCGGCGTTCCGCGAGAAGCGCCCCGCCCGCTGGGTGCCGACGGTCGGCTGACGCCGACCGCCGGTCGCCCCCGCGCAGCGGACCCCGGAGGGTCAGAGCACGTAGGTGGCGATCATCTGCCCGAGCTGGCGGATGTCGGCGTTGCCCTTGAACTCCAGGCGGACCTTGCCCAGCCCGCTGAACCACATCTCCAGCTCGGCGTCCAGGTCGAAGGTTCCGGCCGTCTCGATGGAGAAGGCCTGGACCTTGCTGTACGGGAGCGAGGTGAAGTCGCGCTTCTTGCCGGTGATGCCCTGGACGTTGACGGCGATGAGCCGCTTGTCGGTGAAGACCACGAAGTCACGCACCGTCTTGAAGCAGGCGATGATCCGCTCGCCGTGGATGAGCAGCGGCGCCACGGCGGGGCCGATGTCCTGAGGACTGGCCGGGCTGAGCTTGAACACGGAACCGTTGTTGAAGTCGATCATCCGAGCACCGTAGGTCCCCGGCTGCCGCCTTCCCGGCTCCTCACGGGCCTCGAGGAGCGGGAGTCAACGCAGGCGGCGGGAGTTGTCGGGCAGCCGCTCGGTCACACCGCGCGCGTCGAGCCACTCCATCAGCGGAACGGCCACGCGGCGGCTGGTGCCCCACGCCTGCCGGGCCTGGCTCAGGGTGAAGGGCTGCGCCAGCGTGCCCAGCCGGGTCCGCGCGACGCCGTCGACGCCCGGCGCCAGGTAGACGCCCTCGCCGATCTTCACCAGCTGACCACCGCGCACGGCCGCGGCCAGCTCCCGCACGCCGAGCCCGGCGGCGACGAGCTCCGGTGCCTCCGGAGCCGCGAACGGGTCGAGCACGAGCCGCGCCCGGATCGCGTCGACGGCCCGCTGCACCTGCGGCGGCAGGTCCGCGGCGCCGTCGACGACCCGGCCCTCCCGCAACATGAGCGGCTCGCGCACGAGGGCGGGCACGAGGTCCGCGCCGGGCAGGTCGAGCGCCCGGCGCACCACCTCGGCGGGGGGACCGGGCTCCAGCGGACGGAGCCGCCGGTACCGGGCGACGACGTCGGGCACGCGGGCGCCGAGCTCGTCGGCGAGACCGGGCGCCAGCAGCCACGGCCCCAGCTCGGTCGCGCCCGCGGGCGCCGGCCAGCCCATGGCGGCGAAGTCGGCGGCCCGCACGATCCGGCGGCGGGCGAGGTCCGCGGCGGCCCCGGCGTCGCCGACGGGCTGGGCGGCGAGCTCGGCGCCCCGCTGCCGGGCCGCACCCCGACGGCGCAGCTCCGGCGGGTCGACGTCCCGGACGTCGGCGCCCAGGACCCGCCGCGCCCCGGGGTCGCGCAGCAGCAGCCGGTCCCCGACCCGCAGCGGCAGCGGGCGGGTGAGCCGCAGGCGGACCGCGGCGCCGTCCAGCGGCCGCAGCCGGGCACCGACCGTGGCCGATCCGACGTGCACCACGGGCTCGGCGGGCAGCGGGTCCTCGGGCGGCGCGTCCAGGGTCACGTCGACGACGTCGGTGAGCCGGAAGGCGCCCGGGGTCAGCAGCGCATCGCCGCGGGACAGGTCCTCGACGGCGACGCCGCGCAGGTTGACCGCCACCCGGGCGGTGGCGGTCGCGCGCTCGACCGGCTCGCCGAGGGACTGCACGCCCCGCACGCCCACCTCCCGGTCCCCCAGCACGAGGCGGTCCCCCGCGGCCACGGTGCCCGCCGCCAGCGTGCCGGTCACCACGGTCCCGGCGCCGGTGATGGTGAAGGCGCGGTCGATCCAGAGCCGCACCGGCGCGGCGGCGTCCGGGGCCGGCAGGCCCGCCAGCAGCCGCTCCAGCGCGGCGGCCAGCTCCGGGACCCCGGCCCCGGTCACCGAGCTCACCGCGACACCGGGGACCTCGCCCATCGACGTCGCGGCCAGGCGCTCCCGCACGTCGGCCAGAACCGGCGCGGCGTCGGCGAGATCGGACTTGGTGACGGCGAGCAGGGCGTGCCGCACCCCGAGGGCGTCCAGGACCGAGACGTGCTCGGCGGTCTGGGCCGACCAGCCGTCGTCGGCCGCGACCACGACCAGCGCGGCGGGCACCGATCCGACGCCGGCCAGCATGTTGCCGACGAACCGCTCGTGCCCGGGGACGTCGACGACCGCGAGCCGGCGGCCCGAGGACAGCCTCGTCCAGGCGAAGCCGAGGTCGATGGTGAGCCCGCGCCGGCGCTCCTCGGCCCAGCGGTCGGGCTCCATCCCGGTGAGCGCGCGGACGAGCGCGGACTTGCCGTGGTCGACGTGGCCGGCAGTCGCGATGACGTCCATACCGGACGCACCCGGAGCGGTCACGTCCACGCGCGGGCCACCTCCAGCACCGCGTCGGCCAGGGCGTCGTCGGCCGCCGGCGGAACGCTGCGCAGGTTGAGCAGGGTGCGGCCGGCCTCGACGTAGCCGACGACGGGCCGAGCTCCTCGCCGGAGCGGCTCGGCGAACTCCGGCGGCAGCGAGACGGCGGCGCCCGGCAGCGGCTGCTCGGGGGCTCCTCCCCCGCCGACGCGCGACTCGGCGTCGATCGCTCCGGCGTCGATCCCGGCGTCGGAGAGCCGGGCGGCCACCGTCCGGGCGCGGGCGCGCAATCCGTCGACGTCGGCGGCGAGCATCTCCTGCACCGGCGGCAGCGGTCCGCGCAGCGTGGCCTCCAGCGCGGCCAGGGTCGTCTTGTCCACCCGCAGCGCCCGGTACAGCGGGTGGCGGCGGAGCCGCTGCACCAGCTCCGCGCGACCGAGCACGAGGCCGGCCTGGGGGCCGCCGAGCAGCTTGTCGCCGCTGGCCAGCACCAGGTCGGCGCCGGCCGCGATCGTCGTCTGCAGGTCCGGCTCGTCGGGCAGCACCGGGTGCGGGCGGAGCAGCCCCGAGCCGACGTCGGCGACGAGCGGCACCCCGGTGCCCGACAGCGCCGCGGCCAGCTCGGCGACCTCGACCGCCCGGGTGAAGCCGCGGACGACGAAGTTCGACGGGTGGACTTTGAGGACCGCGCCGGTGTCCGGGCCCAGCGCGCCACGGTAGTCGGCGAGGGTGGCCCGGTTGGTGGTGCCGACCTCGCGCAGCCGGGCGCCGGTGCTCTCCAGCAGCTCGGGGATGCGGAAGCCGTCGCCGATCTCCACCAGCTCGCCGCGGGCCAGCACCAGCTCGCGGCCCTGACCCAGGGCGGTGGCGACGAGAGCCAGCGCGGCGGCGCAATTGTTGACCACGATCGCGGCCTCGGCCGCGGGGACGGCGTCCAGGAGCGCGGCGATCGCCGCCTCGCCGCGGGGTCCCCGCCGTCCGGTGCGCAGGTCCAGCTCGACGTCGGTGGTGCCGCTCGCCGCGGTGATCGCCTCGGCCGCGGCGTCGGACAGCGGGGCCCGACCGAGGTTCGTGTGCACGATCACGCCGGTCGCGTTGAGCACCGGCCGCAGGCTCGACGCGGTCGGGGGCAGCTCGGCGAGAACGGCGTCGACGGCCGCTCCGGGCGTCACCTCGCCGGAGCGCACCCGCTGCTGCACCCGCTGGACGGCGCCCTTCACCAGGGCCCGGCCCAGCCGCTTCCCCGCGCCGGCCAGGCGCGGATCGGCGAGCAGCGTGTCGGTGCGCGGCACCTGGCGGCGGGGGTCGGCGGTCATCGCACGGGAGCGTAGGCCCCCGCCCGCCACCCCGGAGCGAGCCCACTCACCCGACGTGGTGGGGCCCGGACGCCGGAGGTGCCGGTCCCGACCGGCAGGGGGTCCGGCGTGGCGTGCCCGGACCCCCTGCCGGGGAGATGGCGGAGGCGGACGGGAATCGAACCCGCCTGGCCGAGATGCTCGACCACGTCGGCTTTAGAGGCCGCGGGGGCCACCAGACACCCTGACGCCTCCGCCCGGCAGCCTACGTGCCCGGGTTCGTCGGAGCTGCGGGAAATGTCAGAGCCTCCTGCCAGCATCCGTTCCGTGACCCGCACCGAGCACCGCACCCCCGCGCCGCTGCCCCCGGTCGACCTCACCCCTGAGGAGGCGGCCGCGATCGTCGCCGCCCTGTCGGGCCGGTCGGGCGGGCCGTTCGCCGAGGCCGGGCAGACGGCGATGGAGAAGGTCCTCACGGCGCTGGAGCCCGATGCGAGCCGGCGGGCGCGCATGCTGGCCAGCCACCGGTGGCTGGCGTCCGAGGCCGCCCGCGAGGCCGACCTGCGGCGCCGGGTCGAACTCGGGCTGGCCGAGCGGCGCGTGCTGGTCCTCGACTACTGCGACCGCCAGCAGCGCTGGTCGGAGCGCACGGTGGAGCCGCAGCTGCTGGCCCGCCAGGGGGCGCACTGGTTCCTCGTCGCCTGGTGCCGGGAGCGTCAGGAGCTGCGCTGGTTCCGCGAGGACCGGATCAGCGAGGTGCAGGTCCTCGACGAGACCGCTCCGCGCCGCGAGCTGGACGGCCTCGGTGCTCCCCCGTCGTCCACCCATCCCGCCGGGCGGAAGCTGCCCCGCACGCCGGTCGCCCAGCCGGACGCACGCCGTCTCCGGTTGCTCCCCGGCGGACTCGTCTGACGTCGGCCTAGATTCGGTGCCGTGACGACCGCACCCGCCCGCATCCGGCTCACGCAGTTCGCCCACGGCGGCGGCTGCGCCTGCAAGATCCCGCCCGGCGAGCTCGAGGCCGTGGTCGCCGGGCTCACCGCCCAGGGGCCGGCCGATCCGGCAGCCGAGCTCGTGGTCGGCCTGGACGACGGCGACGACGCCGCCGTGGTGCGCATCGCCGGCGGGCAGGGCCTGGTCCTCACCACCGACTTCTTCACCCCGGTCGTCGACGACGCGTACACGTTCGGCCGGATCGCGGCGGCCAACGCGCTGTCCGACATCTACGCGATGGGCGGCACCCCGGTCGTCGCCGTGAACCTGCTGGGCTGGCCGCGGGACGTGCTGCCCGCGGAGCTCGCTGGGGAGGTGCTGCGGGGTGGCCTCGAGGTGGCGCACGAGGCCGGCTGCCACGTCGGCGGCGGCCACTCGATCGACGACCCCGAGCCCAAGTACGGCATGGCGGTCACCGGGATCGTCGACGTCGACCGGATCATCACCAACTCCGGGGCGGTCGCCGGCACCCCGCTGACGCTGTCCAAGCCGCTCGGCGTCGGGGTGCTCAACAGCCGGATGAAGGCCACCGGCGAGGTGTCGGAGGAGGCGGTCGCCTCGATGACCGCGCTCAACCGCAACGCCGGCCGGGCCGCGGTCGCCGCCGGGATCCGCGCGGGAACCGACGTCACCGGGTTCGGCCTGCTCGGCCACCTCTACAAGATGGCGCGGGCCAGCGGGGTGACGGCGGTCGTCGACGCCGCCGCCGTCCCCTACCTGACCGGTGCCCGCGAGGCCCTGGCCGATGGCTACGTCTCCGGCGGCACCCGCCGCAACCTCGACTGGGTGCGCCCGCACACCGACCTCTCGGCGGTCCCCGAGGAGGAGGCGCTGCTGCTGGCCGACGCCCAGACCTCCGGTGGCCTGCTGCTCGGTGGCGAGATCCCGGGCGCGCCGGTGATCGGGGAGTTCGTGCCGCGCCAGGAGCACGCCGTCGTCGTCCGCTGACCTCGAGGGCTCAGCTCCAGAAGGAGCGGACCGCCTCGAGGGTGCCCTCGGCCTGCGCACGGCCCGCCCGGGCCGAGGGCACCCGGGTCGCCGGGTCCAGCGGGTTGCTGCCGAAGGCGGCGACGGCGTCCGCGTCCCCCAGGACGACGTGCACCCGGGACCTCGTCCCGAGCTGCTCGGCCTCCTGGTCGAGCGTCGGCCCCAGCGGACTGTTCGGGATGCCGCTCATCGGCGCGACCACCAGCACCTGGTCGTAGCCCTCCGCCAGGTCCGCGTTGGTGATCGACCGCATGCCGCCGTCCATGTACCGCCGCCCGTCGATGGTGATCGGGGGCCACACGCCGGGCACCGCGCAGCTCGCCGCCACCGCGTCGAGCAGCCGGATGCCCGAGGACGCGTCGAAGGCCCGGAACTCGCCGTCCGCGGTGTCGACGGCGGTGACGAGCAGCCGCTCGGCGGGCCACTCCGGATCGCCGATCCGGCCCTCGATGATGGCCCGCCGCTCCCCCTCCGGCACCGCCGAGGAACGCAGGGCCAGCGCGCCGATCCGGGCTCGCGCGTCCTGCTGCCCCGACGCACCGGCGAGGGCCGCGCCGAAGGCGGTCATCATCGCCATGCCGTCGAACTCCACGCGCGGCTCGCCGGCCGGCACCGGCCCGAGCTGGCTCTCGTACAGCTCCTCCAGGCTGCCGCGGGTGCGCAGGAGGGTGCCCACGATCGAGCCGGCCGACGTCCCGACGACCAGGTCGGCGTCGCGGACGTCGACGCCCTGGGCGGCCCAGCCGCTGAGCAGACCGATCTCCCAGGCGATGCCGGCGACGCCGCCGCCTCCGAGCACGAGCGCGCGTGACGGCACGGACCAACTCCTTGCACAGACCAACGAGACGCCGGTCACGCTAGGCACTTCCGGCTTGCGGTGCAACGGTGGCGTTCAGCGCGCCGCCGCCTCCGCCGCGGGTGCATCCACGGCCGGATGGGGCTGCGCGTCCGTCAACGCCTACGCCCAGGTCGCGGGACCGAACGCCCCGCCCCGCCGGTCGTCCGCGCCGAGAGAAGTGGATGCGCCGGCGGTTCACCGAGCTGCTTGCCGACACCGGGGGCGCCGACGCCCAACGCGTCGGCGCGACGGTCCACCTGCACCACGAGGGCGCACTGGTCGCGTCCACCGCGGGCGACGACCCCGGCGCCCTGGCCACGGCCCGAAAGGCAGCGGCACGGCTCGTCGGTTAGGTTCGCGATCATGCTGGCTGCCTTCGTCTCCACCCCCGCCCCGAAGGACCCGCTCTCCGTCCTGGAGATCGGCGAGCGCCCCGAGCCGGAGGCGCCCGAGGGCTGGACGACGATCCAGGTCAAGGCCGTCTCCCTCAACCACCACGATCTGTTCAGCCTCCAGGGCATCGGGCTGCCGGCCGAACGGATGCCGATGATCCTGGGCACCGACGCCGCCGGTCTCGACGAGGACGGCAACGAGGTCGTCGTCCACGGCGTCGTCTCCACCCCCGACTGGAGAGGCGACGAGACGCTCGACCCGAAGCGGTCGCTGCTGTCGGAGGTGCACCAGGGCTCGATGGCGGAGAGGGTCGCCGTTCCCCGCCGCAACCTGCTGTCCAAGCCCGCCGAGCTGTCGTTCGCCGAGGCCGCCTGTCTGCCCACCGCGTGGCTCACCGCCTACCGCATGCTGTTCGTGAAGTCCGGGCTGCGCCCGGGCCAGACGGTCCTGGTGCAGGGTGCCAGCGGCGGCGTGGCGACGGCGCTGATCGTGCTCGGCCGAGCAGCCGGCTACCGGATCTGGGTGACCGGGCGCAGCGAGGAGAAGCGCGCCGCAGCCCTGGCGCTCGGTGCCGAGCAGGCCTTCGAGAGCGGAGCGCGCCTGCCCGAGCGGGTCGACGGCGTGATGGAGACCGTCGGCGAGGCGACGTGGAGCCACAGCATCAAGTCGCTGAAGCCCGGTGGCGTCATCGTCACCTCCGGCGCCACCACCGGCTTCAACCCCGGCGCCGAGCTCAACCGGGTCTTCTTCACCCAGCTGTCGGTCATAGGCTCGACCATGGGCACCAAGGCCGAGCTGGAGGCGCTGATCCAGATGTGCGCCGTCACCGGCATCCGGCCGCAGATCGATGTCGAGCTGCCGCTGGCCGACGCCCGCGAGGGCTTCGCCCGCATGCTCGAGGGCCGCACCAACGGGAAGATCGTCTTCACGCTCTGAGAAGCCCGCGCGTCCTCCGCGACGCGCCGCCGGACGGCCCCGTCCCGGTCCCGCCCCGAGCTTGCGAAGGGTGGTGAGGACGGGGTCCTTCGTCAGTGCAGGACCTTGAGCCCGACGACGCAGCCCACGATGCCGGCCAGGAGCAGCAGTTTCACCACCGACACCGCCTCGGCCCCGGTGACCATCGCGTAGACGACGGTGAGCACCGCGCCGATGCCCACCCACACGGCGTAGGCGGTGCCGAGCGGCAGCTCCCGCATGGCGTAGGCAAGGCCGCCCATGCTCCCGGCCAGCGCGACGGCGAACAGCACCGTGGGCCACAGCCGGCTGAAGCCCTCCGAGCGGTCCAGGGCCGCAGCCCACACCGCCTCGAGCATCCCCGAGACCACCAGCACCAACCACGACATCGCGGGCTCCTCTGGCGCCGTCTTGTCGCACACCGGGTACGGCACCGCTCGTCCGGGAGCCGTGGTCGCGGCTCGGCCCGACCATAGCCCGACCCACGAGTGTCAATAAAGGTTGACACCCCTCGCGAGGGCAACCTAGGTTGACAGCCATGGCCGACACAGCAGAGGTGGCCACCGCCGCCGGCAGCAAGGACCCGTCCGTGGGTCTGAAGGCGGTCCGGTCGATGCGGGTGCTCGTCGAGCGGCTGGAAGCCCTCCAGGTGCAGAACGCCCGCGATCAGGGCTGGACCTGGGAGCAGATCGCCCAGCAGCTCGGCGTCACCCGGCAGGCGGTGCACAAGAAGTACGCGAGCGGTCGCGGGCCGCTCCGACGGAAGGACTGACCATGTTCGAACGATTCACCCCCGAGGCGCGGGCGGTCGTCGTCGCCGCCCAGCAGGAGGCCCGGACCCTGCGCTCCCCCACGATCGGCACCGAACACCTGCTGCTCGCCCTGCTCCGGGGGCAGACCCCGTCCGCGGCGGTCCTGACCCGGCACGGGCTGGCGGCCGACGAGGTCACCGCCGACGTCGTCCGGTTCACCGGCAGCGACGACCTGGACGCCGACGCCCTGACCAGCGTGGGCATCGACCTCGATGCCGTCCGCAGCAGCGTCGAGGCCGCCTTCGGCCCCGGAGCGCTCGACGACCCGAAGCGCACCCCGGGGCGCGGCGGGCACATCCCGTTCACCCCGCGGGCGAAGAAGGTGCTGGAGCTGTCGCTGCGCGAGGCGCTGGCGATGAAGTCCCGCAGCATCGCCGACGGTCACATCGCGCTCGGCCTGCTCCGCGAGGGCGAGGGCCTGGCGATGAAGGTGCTGTCCGACCGCGGCGTCGACGCGGTCAGCCTCCGGCGGGACCTCGCGCTGGTCCTGAACTCCTGAGCAGTGCCAGCGCCGCGACCGCTGCCAGCGACGCCGCTCCGGCCGCCCCGGCGAAGACGGTGTGCAGCTGGGTGAGCAGCGCGGCCTCGGTCGCGGCGTCGTAGGCGGCGCAGTCGGCCGGCGTCGAGGGGCACAGCTGCATCGGCGTCCCGATGGCCGCCACCTCGGCGGTGAACCGGCGGAGCGCGACGGCGGTGAGCAGGGAGAGCCCCACCAGCATCCCCACGGTCCGCGCGACGACGGCCAGCGCTCCGGCGCTGCCGTGCACCTCCGACCGGGTGACGGCGAGCAGGACGGCGTTCACCGGGGCGATCGCCAGGCCGAAGCCGAGGCCCGCCGCCAGCAGGACCAACCAGGAGCCCGCGCCGTCCAGCGCCGCCTGGTCCCAGCGGGTCATGGCGCCGAACGCGGCGGCGGCCAGCGCCATGCCGCCCGCGGCCACCAGCCGCGGGGCGGCGATCCGGCACAGCCATCCACCGGCCACCGCGCCCACCGGGACGGCGACCAGCAGCCGCACCAGGACCAGCGCCGCGCCCAGCTGGTCGCCCGGGGTCGTGGTCGCGCGGGCGAAGAGCGGGATGTCGACCAGCGCGGCCACCAGCGCCACGCCGACGAGCAGGTTGACGACCAGCGCACCCCAGGCACCCCGCGGCCGCAGCGCGTCCAGCGGCAGCACGGGGTCGGCCGCCCGCCGCTCGTGCAGCACGAACAGCACCCCCGCGATGCCGGACAGCGGCAGCAGCACCCAGCCGTGCGCCACGACCTGCGTCTCGGGATCGGCCGCGGCGAACGCCCACACCAGCGCGCCCAGCGCGACGACGGCGAGGAGCGACCCCACGACGTCGACCCCGCGGGCCAGCGCTCCGAGACCGCGGAGCGGGAGCACCGCCCCGTCCGGGTGCAGCAGGCTCCTCGCGACCAGCGCGGCACCCGCGACCAGCGCTGCGAGCACCAGCGGCGTCGTCTCCGGCACCGCCTCGACGAGAGGGACGTAGAGCAACCCCAGGGTGACGTCCTCGGCCAGGGCCGCGGGCTCGGCCAGCTGCAGCCCGAGCGCGGCGACCGACAGGGCCGCCAGGGCCGCGGCGACGACGTCGGGACGCCGCACCCGCCCGGCCACGGCGACCCCGACGGCCAGCCCGAGGCCCAGCAGCAGGTTGAGCCAGAAGATCGCCCGCCAGTCCGCGACGGCGAGGACCGCGGCGCCGGCGAGCGGACCGAGGACGGCGCCGGCCTCCTGGACGGCGCCGACGACGCCGAGCGGCACCGAACGCCGCTCGGGCGGCCATCGATCGGCCACCAGCGCGAGGGTGGCCGGAACGAGCCCGCCGGCGCCGATGCCCTGCAGTCCACGGCCGGCGACGGCGGGGCCGAGGGAGTCCGCCGTCGCGGTGAGCAGCGAGCCGAGGGCGAACAGCAGCAGGCACCCGATGAGCACCGGGGTGCGGCCGCGCAGGTCGGCGAGGCGGCCCAGCAGCGGCAGCGTGGCGGTGTAACCGAGCAGGAAGCCGCCGACGATCGGTGTCGCCCGCTGCAGGTCGTCCAGGCCGACGCCGACCCCGGTCAGGATGTCGGGCAGCGCCAGGACGACGACGTAGGTGTCGGCGGCGGTGACCAGGACCGCGAGCGTGGCGAGGGCGACCGCCGTCAGTCCCGGGACGCGGGCGGCGGCCGGGGCCTCAGCCGGGAGCGGGAGCGGTGATCTCGACATCGGCCCCGAAGTCGCTGAGCTCGAGGGTGTACGTGCCGTCCTCGCCCGCGGCGAAGAACGGGCCGGTCAGTGCCGCCCGGCGCAGCTCACCGGACCCGGTGGCGATCGAGAACGTGGCCTGCACCGCCTGCGAGGGGTCCTTGCTGGTGAGCAGCTGTTCCACCAGGTCACCGGGCAGCTCGGCGGTGACCTCGCGGACGACCTCGCCGTCCACCCGCCGCTCCTCCCCCAGCTCCGCGGACCGCGCCTCGGTGAACAGCTGGGAGATGCCGGTCTCGGGGTCGAGCAGGGCGCCGGGGTCGCCGATGCCGAACTGCGCCGGGTCGATGACGCTGAAGCCGGAGGCGAAGGGCAGCTGGGCGTAGACGGTGCCGCCGACGGAGACGACCTCCAGGTCGACCGTGGAGCCCAGCGCCACCACCTTCAAGGTCCCCTCGAAGGACGCGGGCCGGGCGATGTCGCCCTCGCCGCCGACCAACGCGGTGCCGGAGCTCGGCGCACCCGCGCTGTCCAGGACGAAATGCGCGCTCGCCGTCTCGTCGAGGGTCTCCTTGGCCCGGCTCAGCAGGTCGCCCGCCGACTCCTCGGGCTCCTCGCTGCCGCAGCCGGCGAGCCCCGGCCCGACGGCGAGGGCGAGCGCGATCAGCGGCACGGCTCGACGGTGCAGCGGCATGACGTCCTCCCCGCACCTCGGAGCGCCCGACGTGCCGATGGCGGACAGTAGCGCGGGGAGGCGGCTCGGGCACCCACCGCTCTCCGCCGACCAGCCCATCGGTGTCCGGCGGGTCGGCGGAGTGCGGGGAAGGCCCCCGCGCGGCGTCAGGGTCGCCCGGTGACCTTTCGGACGAGACCGTCCACGTCGGAGGGTGCGTCGTCCCCGGCCCAGGCGACGTGCTGGTCGGGCCGGACCAGGACCAGCCGGGAGCCGTATGCCGCACGCCCCTCGGTGAAGCTGTCCCTCAGCACCGTGAGCGGCACGCCGAGCATGGCCGCCGCGCCTTCGATCGAGGTCACCGCGGACTCGGGTGCGTCGAGGGCCAGCAGGGTGAACCCGCGGCCGAGCGCGTCCAGCACGTTCTCGCCGGACGTCAGGACCTGCGGCGAGAGGTGATGGCCGGCTCGCGCCTGGAACGAGTGCGAGCCGAAAGCGCTGCTCACCGCGCCGGGAGGACCGGCCACGACCGCGGACCCGGCGTAGTTGGGCTCGTAGTCGTGCACGGCGATCTCGCCGCCCACGCTGCCGATCGCGGCGAAGGCCTCCTCGAACTCTGCCCGGTCCCGCTCGGGCAGGTACTTCTCGACGAAGGCGCGCTCGCGTTCGATCTGCGCGGCGATCATGTTCTGCCCGATGTCGTGGAAGACGGCGCGGCGCTCGGCGCTGTAGGAGTCGAGCAGCCCGTCGCCGCCCCAGCCGCGGAGCACGGCCGTCAGCTTCCAACCGAGGTTGACCGCGTCCTCGAGACCGTTGTTGAGGCCGAACCCCCCGTACGGCGGGTGCGTGTGGGCGGCATCCCCTGCGATGAACGCCCGGCCCGACCGGTACTCGTGGGCCACCTGGACGCGCAGGTCCCAGAAGCCCAGGTGCTCCAGCTCGTGGGCGAACTCCTGGCCGACCGCCCGGTGCAGCATCTGCTCGACGTCCGCGCCCTCCGGGGTGGCCCCCTCCGGGATCGGGGCGTGGAAGAACCACCTCCCCTCGGCGTCCACCCGGCCGAAGAAGGCCCAGTAGCCCTTGAGGTAGGGCGCCACCACGCGGTAGGTGGAGCGCGGCGGGAAGCGGTCGAGGATCGTGTCGAGCTCGGTGGAGCGGAAGACGGCCAGGGCGACGACCTGGTCGAAGTCCGAACCGGACCGCTGCACACTGCTCTGCTCGGCGACCACCGACCGACCGCCGTCGCAACCGACCACGTACTCGGCTTCGAGCACCTGCTGCTCGCCGGCGCGCTCGACGGTCACCCGGACGCCGGAGTCGTCCTGCTCGACCTGGGTGGCCTTCCACCCGAAGTAGGGCTCCACGAGCTCCTGCTCGGCCATGGCGCCGCGCAGCACCTCCTCCGTCCGGTACTGGGGCAGGCGCTCGTTCCGCTCGACGAAGAAGTTGGCGACCTGCTCACGGCCCGGCGGGGCGTGCCAGAACTCGCCCATGAGGTCGCCGTAGGCGACCACGGTGCCGATGGGCGACCCCGGTGGCATCGTGCGGGCGGCTCTCAGCTTCTCGGCCAGACCCCAGAAGCGGAAGTGCTCCATGGTGCGCTGCGTCAGGTTCTGACCCTTGGGGATGCGCGAGAGCTCGGTCCGGCGCTCCACGACGGCGCAGGACACCCCCCGCATGCCGAGCTCCAACGCCAGCGCGACGCCCACGGGGCCTGCCCCCACGATGATGACCTCGTAACGCCCGCTCATGACGCCTTCCAGCCTGCCTCTCGGTGATCGCCGTGCAGTTCCGTGCCGTGCGCTTCGCTGCCCGGCCCTCCGCGAGTACCTCAGCGCGGCTCGGGTCGAAGGCTAACCACGGATTCCCTGCTGCGGGAAGGATCCTCGCTCAATTCCGTCATGTCGAACGGTTCGGGCCGGACGGCTTGTCGTGCGCGCGCCTGTCTCCCGCGCGCCGCATCTGACGAACACCCCTCCGACGAGGCCTTTCGCACCGGCACCGAACGATGCCGCCCTAGAATTCCTGCATGTCGAACGAACTCCCCCGCACCGGCCATCGGACGCTCGCCCCTGCGCCGGACGGGGCGACGTCCACCTCGGTCGACAACGCGCTGTGGCTCCTGCAGCTGATCGGAGAGCGGCAGGCCCTGCGGGTCGCGGAGGCCGCCGACCTGCTCGGCGTCGCCCGGTCGACCGCGCACCGGCTGCTCACGGCCCTGCGTCGGCGGGGCTTCGTGAACCAGGACCGCCCCAACGGCGCGTACCGCCCGGGACCGGCGCTCTACGAGATCGGCCTAGCGGCCGTGGGCCGCATCGACATCCGCCGGGTCGCCCGTCCGGTCCTCGAGCAGCTCCGCGAGGAGACGCAGGAAACCGTGAGCCTGGTCGTGCTCGAAGGCACCTCGGTGCGGTTCATCGACTGCGTGGAGAGCCCGCGCTCGGTACGTGTGGGCAACCGCACCGGCGTCATCCGCCCGGCGCACGCCTCGGCCGTGGGCAAGGCGATCCTCGCCGGGCTCTCCGATGAGGAGCTCGACCGCCGTTACCCGAACGGGCAGCTGCCCGAGACCTCCACCGACGCGGCCCTCCGGGAGATGACCGTTCTCAAGGCCGAGCTGGCCGAGATCCGCGACCAGGGCTTCGCGCTCAACTGGGAGGAGAGCGCCGAGGGGGTGTGCGCCGTCGCCGTCGCGCTGCGCGACACCGTCGGCCAGCCCCTGGCCGGCCTGGGCATCGCCGCGCCGAGCAGCCGGATCGGCAGCCCGGAGGCCATCCGGGCATTCGGCCCGGCGGTCCTGCGGGCGGCGGACCTGGTGCACCAGCGGTTGACCGTTCCGGACTGACCGACGGCCGGCGCGGCTCCACCCGCCGGCCGTCGGTCGCCGCATCAGCCGACGACGAGCTCGTCGAGGTCGACCTCGTCCTCGAGGAGGCCGTACTCGACCATCAGCTCCTGGACGAGCTGGAGCGACTCCTTGTCGGTCTCGCCCTTCCAGAGATTGATCCGCACCTGCTCGGCCAGCTCGGGAGAGATGTCACCGAGGTCCGGCAGCGCCTTGCGGAACGCCTCCGGGTCCTCCGCGATGGCGTCCGCGGTCGCCTGCACGCCCTCCTGGAAGGCCGCGACGGCGTCGGCGTTCTCGTTCACGAACTGCTCGGTCATCACGTACGTGCCGATCTGCAGCCCCGGCTTCAGGTCGGAGTAGGGACGCCCGATGATCTTCATCCCCTGCTTCTCCGCGACCGTGATGAACGGCTCGATGAGCACGCCGGCGGCGACGTCCCCGGACTCGATGGCGGCCGGCATGTCGGGGAAGGGGATCTCCACGAGATCCACGCTGTCGTAGGAGAGCCCGGCGTCCTCGAGCATGTGGCCGAGCACGATGTCGTTGATGTTGCGGAGCGTGTTGACTGCGACCTTCTGGCCGTCGAGCTGGCCGATGTCGGTGATGGGGCTGTCGCCGGCGACCATCAGCGCCGAGAAGTCCTGCTCCGGCTCCTCGGACGTGCTCGTGCCGGCGGCGACCATCTTCAGCGGCAGCCCCTGGCTGCTGGCGATCATCACCGAGACGACGTTGGAGCCGGCGATGTCGAGGTCGCCGCTGACCAGCTGCGGGATGACCGTCGCCCCGCCGCTGGAGGCGGTGGCCTCCAGCGTCACGCCCGCGTCCTCGAAGAAGCCCTGCTGGATGCCGTACTGGAGGAAGTACAGCGGCGCGCCGTTGGTGTCGGCGACGCGCAGCGTGACGGGGCCCTCGTCCCCGCCACCGCCGCCCGCGGACCCGCCGGAGTCGGAGTCCGAGCCGCAGCCGGAGACGAGCAGAGCGGCAGCGGCCAGGGCGGCGCCGATTCGTGGCCAGGTGGTCATGGGGTGATGCCCTTTCGTCGGAGTCGTGCTGTCGGGGGGAAGGTCGGGGGCCGGCTCACGCCGAAGCGGTGTCCGGGGCTCGCAGGCTGGCCAGCACGCGTGTGCGCAGCTCGCCGAAGCGGGGCAGCTTCTTGGTCTCCATCTGGTCGCGCTCGGCGGGCAGGTCGACCTCGATCGACTCGAAGACGTGCGCCGGCTTGTGCAGGACGAGCACCCGCTGGGAGAGGTAGACCGCCTCGTCGATGTCGTGGGTGACGAAGAGGATCGTGATGTCGAAGCGACGCCAGATGTCGAGCAGCAGGTCCTCGAGCTCGGCCCGCGTCTGGGCGTCCACGGAGGCGAACGGCTCGTCCATGAGCAGGATCCGCGGCTGGTAGGCCAGCGCACGCGCGATGGCCACGCGCTGCTGCATGCCGCCGGAGAGCTGCCACGGGTAGCTGTTGCCGCGGTCGGCCAGCCCGACCGCCGCGAGCGCCTGCTCGGTGGCGGCGGCCGCCTCGGCCTTGGACAGGCCCTTGTACTTCAGCGGGAAGGAGACGTTGCCGGCGACCGTCAGCCAGGGCAGCAGCGAGCGGCTGTAGTCCTGGAAGACGTAGGCCATGTCCTCCGGGGGGCCCTGCACCGCACGGCCCTCGAGCTCGATGGAGCCCTCGGACGCCGGGATGAGCCCGGACAGGCAGCGCAGCATCGTGGTCTTGCCGCAGCCGGAGGACCCGACGATGCAGACGAATTCGCGCTCCCCCACCGTGAAGTCGAGGCCGGCCATCGCCGGCTCGCCACCCAGGGCGTAGGTCTTGCTCAGGTCACGGACGACGAGCATCGGGGACTCTCCCATCGGGGGTGGCCGGGCCCGCGTCCGCGGACTCCAGGACGACGGCGGTGCGGGTGGGGGTCAGCGCGGGGCGCGGACGCTCGCGGCGCAGCCGGGAACGCCGGACGGTGGGGGCGCCGCCGCGACCGGTGCTGCCGTGGTGCCACCGCAGGACCCGCCGCTCGACGGCGACGAACAGGGCGTTGAAGGCGAACCCGACCAGGCCGAGCAGGAGGGTGCCGGCCCACATCTCGGGGATGTTGAACCCGCGCTGGGCGAGCTGCACGGTGTGCCCCACCCCGTTGGAGGCCCCGACCAGCTCGCTGACGACCATGAGGATGATCGCGATCGACAGCGCCGTCCGGGCACCCGCGAAGATGCGCGGCAGAGCGGCGGGCAGCACGACCCGGAGCAGCCGGGCGGACGTCGGGATCCGGTAGGACCGGGCCATGTCCATCGCGGTCTGGTCGACCCCACGGACCCCGTCGACAGTGTTGAGCAGCACCGGCCACAGCGCGCCGAGAGCGATCAGGAACACCTTGGCGCTGTCCCCGGCACCGAACACGAGCAGCGACACCGGGATCAGCGCGGGCGGCGGCAGCGCGCGCAGGAACTGCAGCACCGGGTCCAGCGCGGTGGCCAGCGTCCGCAGCGAGCCGAGCAGCATCCCGGCGGCCACGCCGAGCACCACCGCGATCGCGTAGCCGGCGAGCATGCGGCCCAGGCTCGGGAGCAGGTCGGTGGGTACGCGCTCGAACAGCCAGTCGTCGGCGAAGTTGCCACCGATGACCGACAGGGGCGGGAAGAAGAAGTCGCCCGCTCCGCGCGCCCACAGGTCGTAGCCGACGAGGAGCAGGAGGGGCACCACCAGGGCCAGGGCCCAGTCGCCCAGACGAGCGCGGATCACCGGTTCCCTCCCCGGAACGAGGTGTGCCAGTGCAGGATCCGGCGCTCGACGGCCTGCAGGCTGCCGTTGAGAAGGAAGCCGAGCAGCCCGGCCGCGAGGATCCACGCGTACATGACGTCCTGGGCGTCGCCCGCCGACTGCGCGTCGGTGATGCTCACGCCGATACCCGGCGTTCCGACGACGAGTTCGGCGGTGATGGCGAGGATCAGGCCGATCGCCGAGGCGATGCGCAGGCCCGTGGCGATGTAGGGCAGTGCGCTCGGCAGCACGATGCGGAGCAGCCGGGCGTGCCGCGGCAGCCCGTAGGACCGAGCCGTGTCGCGGAGCGTCGGGTCCGTGTCGTGGATGCCGTAGACGGTCTGCAGCAGGATCGGCCAGAACACGCCGAAGGCGATCAGGAAGACCTTCATGTCCAGGTTGCTGCCGAAGATGAGGACGGCGGCCGGGATCAGCGCCACCGGCGGGATCGGCCGCAGGAACTCGAGCAGGAACCGGGTGAGCCGGTGCGCCAGCTCCACCGAGCCGATCGCGATGCCGAGCGGGAGGGCGACCACCGCGGCGGCGAGGATGCCGAGCACCCAGCCCTGCAGGGTCTGCCCCACCGGACCGAACAGCTCGCCGTCGGCGACGAGCCCGGCGAAGGCCGGGAAGATCTGCGACGGCGGCGGGAACCAGGTCTCGGGCAGCAGACCGGTCCGGACGACGAGCTCGAGCAGGGCGATGACACCGACGACGCCGGCCAGCCCGAGGCCGAACCGGCGCAGCCGGGCACGGCCCCGTCCGGGCTCCTTCGGACCGTCCGTCCTGCTCGCGGTTCCGAGTCGGCCGGCTGCCGCGGCGGGGCCGGGACGGGCAGCCGTCGTCGAGCCGGCGGCGGAGGCGCTCACCTCCCTCCGGTGCACCGATGCAGGGACGGCGGACAACTGCACGGTGTCCTCCAGAGTCGTCGGGGTCACGGCCACGAGCCCGGCGCCCCGCGTAGCCGGTTGGTGCGGCTGCGCGTCGTCGTGGTTGCGACGACGCTTCGGGACGGCGGCAGTGCGGACGCTAACGTGGCGTAGCGCACAGTGCTACGACCCTGGCTGTAGTTCCGCTATATGGAACGAACCGGGTCGTGGGCGAGCGATCCACCGCAGCCGTGGCCCCACTGTTCAAGGGCCGGAGGACGACGACCAGCGCCTCCACCGCCTGCGCGGCCTGCCGCGCCCGGTCCGCGGCCTCTCGCCGAGCGCCCTCCTGGTCCTGATGGGCGGGCGCCCGCCCATCAGGACCAGCAGCAGCCGGCGCCACCAGGGGCCCGTGGACCGTCTACTCCTGGAAGGTGCTCCCACACGTGGCGGTCACGGGTTGCAACGGCCACGGACCGGAGAGGTCCGGGCGGCGAGCCGCTTCTCGATCTTCCCGGCGAGCACGGCCTGGTCCTTGACCGGCATGTACCGCAACGCAGGTGTCAGCTCGGGAAGCCGTGACTTCTCGGTCATCACGATGCGGAACGCGGTCCCCACGGTGATGCCGTGGTCGGGGCGAGCGATCACCTCGATGTCGTCGCCGGCACCGACGTCCCCGGCTTCCACCACTCGGAGGTAGGCACCGGTCGCACCGTGGGCGGCGAAGCGCTTGACCAGGTCCGGCACGTCCCAGAAGCGGGCGAAGTTCGCGCATGGCGTCCGCCAGGAGGTCACCGCGAGCAGCGCCGTCCCGACCGACCACCTCTCACCGATGAGGGCAGTGCGCAGGTCCAGTCCGGCAGTGCTCAGGTTCTCGCCGAACCGACCCGCCGGCAGCTCGCGGTCGAGCTCGGCGACCCACCAGTCGGCGTCCTCCTGGGCGTAGGCGTAGACGGCCTGCCCCTCGCCGCCGTGGTGCTTCTTGTTGACCTGGACGTCGCCGTCCAGGCCCAGTTCGTGGACCGCGACCCGACCGGCCACCGGCCTCTTGTCGATGCCGCTGCGGTTCGGTCGACGGCCGGGCAGCGGCAACAGGTCGGCGCCGGAAACGCAGACCGCCTCCAGCCGCCCGATCACTTCGGCTTGGCCGATGCGGTGGACTCGTTCGTGGAGAGCGCGGCCACGAAGGCCTCCTGGGGGACCTCGACGCGGCCGACCATCTTCATCCGCTTCTTGCCCTCCTTCTGCTTCTCCAGCAGCTTGCGCTTGCGGGTGATGTCACCGCCGTAGCACTTGGCGAGGACGTCCTTGCGGATGGCGCGCACCGTCTCGCGGGCGATGACCCGGGAGCCGACGGCTGCCTGGATGGGCACCTCGAACTGCTGCCGCGGGATGAGCTCGCGCAGCTTGCCGGCCATCATCACGCCGTAGCTGTAGGCCTTGTCCTTGTGCACGATGGCGCTGAAGGCGTCGACGGCCTCGCCCTGCAGCAGGATGTCCACCTTGACCAGCGCGGACTCCTGCTCCCCCGCCTCCTGGTAGTCGAGGCTGGCGTAGCCGCGGGTGCGGGACTTCAGGGCGTCGAAGAAGTCGAAGATGATCTCGCCGAGCGGCAGCGTGTAGCGCAGCTCGACCCGGGACTCACTGAGGTAGTCCATGCCGCCGAGCTGCCCGCGCCGACTCTGGCACAGCTCCATGATCGCGCCGGTGTAGTCGCTGGGGGCGATGATCGTCGCGTTGACGATCGGCTCGTAGACCCGGTCGATCTTGCCTTCCGGCCAGTCGCTCGGGTTGGTCACCGTGATCTCGCTGCGGTCCTCCATGACCACGCGGTAGACCACGTTGGGCGCGGTGGAGATCAGGCTGATGCCGGCCTCGCGCTCGAGGCGCTCGCGGACGATCTCCAGGTGCAGCAGGCCGAGGAAGCCGACGCGGAAACCGAAGCCCAGCGCCGCCGACGTCTCCGGCTCGTAGACCAGCGCGGCGTCGTTGAGCAGCAGCTTGTCCAAGGCCTCGCGCAGCAGCGGGTACTCGCTGCCGTCGATCGGGTAGAGCCCCGAGTAGACCATCGGCTTCGGGTCGCTGTACCCGCCGATCGGCTCGACCGCGGGCTTGCTGTGCAGCGTGACGGTGTCGCCGACCCGGGACTGGCGGACGTCCTTCACGCCGGTGATGAAGTAGCCGACCTCCCCGACGCCCAGCGAGGGCACCGGCTTGGGCTCGGGCGAGATGACGCCGATCTCCAGCAGCTCGTGCGTTGCGCCGGTGGACATCATCTTGATCTTCTCGCGACCGGAGATCCGGCCGTCGACGACGCGGACGTAGGTGATGACGCCGCGGTAGATGTCGTAGACCGAGTCGAAGATCATCGCGCGGGCCGGCCCGTCCGCCTCGCCCACCGGTGCGGGGATGTCGGCGACGATCTGGTCGAGCAGGGCGGGCACGCCCTCGCCGGTCTTGCCGCTCACGCGGAGCACCGAGTCGGGGTCGCAGCCGATGATGTGCGCGATCTCCGCGGCGTACTTCTCCGGCTGGGCGGCCGGCAGGTCGATCTTGTTGAGGACCGGGATGATCGTGAGGTCGTTCTCCATGGCCAGGTAGAGGTTGGCCAGGGTCTGCGCCTCGATGCCCTGCGCGGCGTCGACCAGCAGCACGGCACCCTCGCAGGCGGCCAGTGAGCGGGAGACCTCGTAGGTGAAGTCGACGTGGCCGGGGGTGTCGATCATGTCGAGGACGTACTCGGTGTCCCCGACCTTCCACGGCAGGCGCACGTTCTGCGCCTTGATGGTGATGCCGCGCTCCCGCTCGATGTCCATGCGGTCGAGGTACTGGGCGCGCATGTTGCGGCTCTCGATGATTCCGGTGACCTCGAGCATCCGATCGGCCAGCGTCGACTTGCCGTGGTCGATGTGGGCGATGATGCAGAAGTTCCGGATGAGGGCCGGATCGGTGGCAGCGGGAGTCGTCACAGTGCCGCCATCGTCCCACGCCGCCGGCCGGACCCGGCGCCGGGCGCGACGATCGGTGCGCGCGGGGTGTGCCGGAGGTCGCCGACCGCGCGTTGGGACGCCCGCCGGGCGGCTGGTATCTTTGCTGGCCGGTCCGCTTGGTGCCTCCGCGCCCGGACGCAAGAACTCTGCACGACTGTCAGAAGTACTCCCTCCTGTCGAGACACCGAGGCTCACGCGTGGCGAACATCAAGTCCCAGCTCAAGCGGATCAAGACCAACGAGAAGGCGCGTCAGCGCAACGTTGCCGTCAAGTCCGCCCTCAAGACGGCCGTCCGGCGCGTCCGCACCGCCGCCGAGTCCGGGGACGCCGCCGCTGCCACCGCCGCGCTGGCAACCGCCAACAAGCAGCTGGACAAGGCCGCCTCCAAGGGCGTCATCCACAAGAACCAGGCTGCCAACCGCAAGTCGGGTCTGACGAAGCTCATCTCCGGCCTCTGAGTCGGCCGGCCGCGCGTCGCGCGGATCGAACGAGCCCCCTTCCCTTCCGGGACGGGGGCTCGTCGCTTTTCCGGGCCGTCGCTCCTCCGGGCCGTCGCTCTTCCGGGCCGTCGCTCTTCCGGGCCGTCGCTCTTCCGGGCCGTCGCTCTTCCGGGCCGTCGCTCTTCCGGGCCGTCGCTCTTCCGGGCCGTCGCTCTTCCGGGCCGTCGCTCTTCCGGGCCGTCGCAGGACGCCGGCCCGCCGGGGGACGCCAATCCTCCGGAGAGGACCCGGCGCGGCTCAGCGGCGGGCGGCCACCCGGCCGCGGCCGGTCTCGACGCGGATGTCGACGATCCGCCGGATGGCCCGCTCGAGGGCGTAGTCCGCGCTGGCCGCGGCTCCCTTGACGTCGGCGTTGAGGTCGGCGGCGACGCCGAGGGCCTGCTGCAGCCCCTCGATGCTCCAGCCGCGCGCCTGCGCCTGGGCCTTCTTCACCTTCCACGGCGGCATCTTGAGGGTGCGGGCGAGATCGCCGGGGTTGGTCGAGCTGAGCGAGGCCACCCGCGCCGCGGTGCGCACGCCGTCGGCGATGGCGTCGGCGATGAGCACGTGGGCGACGCCGCGCTCCAGAGCCCAGCGCAGCATCTCGATCGACCCGGCCCGGTCGCCGGTGAGCACCCGCTCGGCGACGGTGAAGCCGGTGACCTCGGCCTGACCGCGGTGGAACCGGGCGACGTCGTCCGCGTCGATGTTGCCGCCGAAGTCGCTCACCAGCTGGCTGGCCGCGGCCGACAGGCCACGGAGGTCCGCCCCGATCGCGTCCACGAGCGCGGTGACCGCGTCCGGCGTGATGCGGCCGCCGAAGGTGCGGACCTCGTTGCGCACGAAGGCGATCCGGTCGCCGACCGAGCTCACCTTCGGGCACTCGTCCACGGCGGCACCGGCGGCCTTGAACGCCTTGACCAGGGCCTCGTTGCGCTTGCCTCCCGAGTGGACGATGACCAGCGTGAGATCCGGGTCGGGGTCCTTCGTGTAGGACGTCAGCGAGTCCACCAGCGCGCCGGCCGCCTCGTTGACCCCGGTGACGACGACCACCCGGTGGCCGCCGAAGAGCGAGGGCGCCAGGACGTCGGCGAGCTGGCCGACCGGCAGGCCCATCGCCGCCAGCTCGTGCACCTCGGCGTCGGGGTGGCGGGCGAGGACCGCGGTGCGGACGGCGCTCACAGCGCGCGACCGGAGCAGCTCCTCCTCGCCGATCACGACGCGCAGCCGAGAGGTGGGCTCGACCGGTGAGGCAGGCACATCCGCATGGTGTCACGCCCCGCCGACGTTCCCGGCCGGGCGCCGGGGACCGGGTCGCGACGTCACCATCGGGTGCCTGTGCGCCGACCGTCGCGCCAGGGGCCCGACCGCGCGCCGCCACTCCCCAGC
>NZ_POQU01000038.1 GCF_002938425.1 Blastococcus atacamensis
TTTTGTTATTTTATGTCGTTATCGTCAGAGGCGACTAAATAAGAGAAAGGGAAAGAGGGGGGGGAGGAGGGGAAAGAGGGAAAGAAGAGACAGGACGTGGAGCGGCCCCGGACTGGGGTGGTCGAACGAGGGGTGGAGGCGCGCGCGGGCGTACGCGGAGCAGGCACTGCAGCGTCTCCCGGGCGTCGTCGTCGGTACGGATGGGGCTCCTGGGGTCAGGAGCTCTCGCACATCCATCGACACGCCGGGCGAGGTGCTTGAAGAATCGGCCGGGGAAGGGGTCAGCCGAACGGGTGAGGGTGATCTCCGGAGGAGATCGGGACGAGCTGCCGGGACGGCCGGCTCAGGGCGCCCACCAGGCGCCGTGCCGGTGCACCAGGGGGATCCGCAGCTCCCCGCCGTCCTCGGTGGAGATCACGAACTCCAGCTTGGTGATGCGCACGGGAGGGCCGTCGTCCTCCGGTTCGAGCAGCCGGCCGGTGGCCAGGGGCATGGGCGGCAGGACGAGGACGTCCTCGCCGGGGAGCTCGGCCATGCGGAGTCCTCTCGAGTGCTGGGGCGCACCCACCGTAGGGACCCCGGCCGGAGACGCAACGGGCCGGGTGACCCTGGGGTCACCCGGCCCGGCCCCGTCCAGGGGCTCGCCCTGAGCGTGCGAAGGGTGAGAGGGACGAGGTGTTTCTTCAGCGGCCGTCGAGCGGCACGTAGTCCCGTTCGGTCTCGCCGGTGTAGATCTGGCGCGGACGGCCGATCTTGGTGCTGGGGTCGGCGATCATCTCGCGCCACTGCGCGATCCAGCCGGGGAGCCGGCCGAGGGCGAAGAGCACGGTGAACATCCGCGTCGGGAAGCCCATCGCCCGGTAGATGAGCCCGGTGTAGAAGTCCACGTTGGGATAGAGCTTCCGCTCGACGAAGTAGTCGTCCTTCAGGGCGATGTCCTCGAGCTGGCGGGCCAGGTCGAGCAGCTCGTTGTTGCCGCCGAGCTTGTCCAGCACGGTGTCGGCGGTCTTCTTCACGATGGCCGCGCGCGGGTCGTAGTTCTTGTAGACCCGGTGCCCGAAGCCCATCAGCTTGACGCCGGGCTCCTTGTTCTTGACCCGGTTGACGAACGAGGGGATGTCGCCGCCCTCGCGCTTGATCGCCTCGAGCATCTCCAGCACGGACTGGTTGGCGCCACCGTGCAGCGGCCCGAAGAGCGCGTTGATGCCGGCCGAGACCGACGCGAACATGTTGGCGTGCGACGAACCGACCAGGCGCACGGTCGAGGTGGAGCAGTTCTGCTCGTGGTCGGCGTGCAGGACGAACAGCATGTCCAGCGCCTTCACCAGGTCCGGGTCCATGTCGTAGGGCTCCGCCGGGAACCCGAAGGTCATCCGGAGGAAGTTCTCGACCAGGCCGTAGGAGTTGTCGGGGTAGAGGAAGGGCTGGCCGACGGACTTCTTGTAGGCGTAGGCGGCGATGGTCGGCACCTTCGCCAGCAGGCGCAGCGTGGAGATCTCCACCTGCTCCTCGTCGAAGGGGTCCAGCGAGTCCTGGTAGAAGGTCGACAGGGCGCTGACCGCCGAGGAGAGCACCGGCATCGGGTGCGCGTCGCGCGGGAAGCCGTTGAAGAACTGCTTGAGGTCCTCGTGCAGCAGCGTGTGGCGGCGGATCTTGCCGTCGAACTCCGCCAGCTGGTCGGCGGTGGGCAGCTCGCCGTGGATCAGGAGGTAGGTGACCTCCAGGAAGCTGGACTTCTCGGCCAGCTGGTCGATCGGGTAGCCGCGGTAGCGCAGGATGCCGGCGTCGCCGTCGATGTAGGTGATCGACGACGTGCACGAGGCCGTGTTGACGAAGCCGATGTCCAGCGCGACCTTGCCGGTCGTCGTCAGCAGCTTGCTCGTGTCGAGGCCGTCGGACCCCTCGGTCCCGTGCTTGACGGCCAGAGGCAGCTCGCCGCCGGGATAGCGCAGAGTTACGTCTGTCTCGGTCATCACCCGCGACGCTAGACCCTCGCCGCCCGGTTCGCGGCTCAGGCCCCGCCGGTGCGGGCGGGAGGGTGCAGATCCGGGCCCCCTCCCGCCGCACGGCTCAGGGGTGGGTCATCGAGAGGACGTCGAGGGCCTCGTCGAGCTGCTGCTCGGTGAGCTTGCCCTGATCGACGTAGCCGCGCTCCACGACGACCTGGCGGATGGTCTTCTGCTCGGCCAGCGACTGCTTGGCGACCTTCGCGGCCTCCTCGTAGCCGATGTACTTGTTCAGCGGAGTGACGATCGAGGGCGAGGACTCGGCGTACTCCCGGCACTGCTCCACGTTGGCCACGATGCCGTCGACGCAGCGGTCGGCCAGCAGCCGGCTGACGTTGGCCAGCAGCCGGATCGACTCCAGCACGTTGCGCGCCATGAGTGGCAGCGTCACGTTGAGCTCGAAGACGCCGGTGGTGCCGGCGTAGGTGACCGCGGCGTCGTTGCCGATGATCTGGGCGCCCACCTGGATGACCGCCTCGGGGATCACCGGGTTCACCTTGCCGGGCATGATCGAGCTGCCCGGCTGGAGGTCGGGGAGCTGGATCTCGCCGAGGCCGGTCCGCGGGCCCGAGCCCATCCAGCGCAGGTCGTTGGCGATCTTGATCAGTCCGACGGCGATGGTCTTCAGCTGGCCGGAGCCCTCCACGAGGGCGTCGCGGGAGCTCTGCGCCTCGAAGTGGTCGCGCGCCTCGGTCAGCGGCAGGTCCAGGTCCG
Organism: Blastococcus atacamensis; assembly: GCF_002938425.1. Taxonomy (GTDB): domain Bacteria; phylum Actinomycetota; class Actinomycetes; order Mycobacteriales; family Geodermatophilaceae; genus Blastococcus; species Blastococcus atacamensis. Next base: position 2,721 of record NZ_POQU01000038.1, read on the forward strand.
CGGCGAGCTTCTCGATGATCGCCGCGGCGAACCCCGGCGGGGTGTTGATGCCGGTGCCGACGGCGGTGCCGCCCAGCGGCAGCTCACCGATGCGGGGCAGCGAGGCCTCCAGCCGCTCCACGCCGTAGCGGACGGCGGCGGCGTACCCGCCGAACTCCTGGCCCAGGGTGACCGGGGTGGCGTCCATGAGGTGCGTGCGGCCGCTCTTCACGACCTCGGCGTACTCGGTGGCCTTGCGCTGCAACGAGGACTCCAGGTGGCGCAGCGCCGGGATCAGGTCGCGCACGATCGCCCGGGTGGCGGCCACGTGGATCGCGGAGGGGAAGACGTCGTTGGACGACTGCGAGGCGTTGACGTGGTCGTTCGGGTGCACCGGCGATCCCAGGGCCTCGGTGGCCAGGGTCGCGATGACCTCGTTGGTGTTCATGTTGCTCGACGTCCCGGACCCGGTCTGGAAGACGTCGATGGGGAAGTGGTCGTCCCAGGTGCCCTCGGTCACCTGCGCGGCGGCGGCGACGACGGCGTCCGCGATCTCCTGCGGCAGGACACCGAGGGAGGCGTTCACGGTGGCCGCGGCGCCCTTGATCGAGGCCAGCGCGGCGATGAGCTCGCGTTCGATGGGCGTGCCGGAGATGGGGAAGTTCTCGACGGCGCGCTGGGTCTGCGCCCGCCACTTGGCCCAACTGGGGACGCGGACCTCTCCCATGGAGTCGTACTCGACGCGGTAGTCCGTCTCGGTGGCCACGGTGCGCTCCCGGTGGTGTGGATGGTGACAGTGCTCCGCACGGGACCCTAGACACCCGTGGGGGCCGGGTCGGTTCCGCCCCGGCCGCGCTCCGCCGATCAGGCCGTCGAGCGGCGTTCGGCCGACGAACCGGTGCCCGTCGCGGGCACGAGCCCCGAGGAGGGCACTTGTCCCAGCCGCCGCAGTTCCCGGACGCCACCCCCGCCGCCGACGACGGGGCCGCCGATGGTCGGAGTGCCGACGGCCAGGCCGCCCCCGGCTGGCCCGCGCCCGGCGCGCCGTGGCCGGCACCGGCCGCCCAGCCCGACTGGACGGCCGCCCAGCCCGACTGGACGGCCGCCCAGCCGGACTGGACGGCCGCCGCGGCCGGCCCGGCGCAGTTCCCGGTGGGTACCGGTTCCCCGGCTCCCGGGTCGCCCGTCACCGGTTCGCCGGAGCGGGGACGCTGGGTGCTGGCCGGCGCCGCGCTGGCCGGTCTCGCCGCGGGCGCCGTCGGTGCCACCTTCCTGGTGACCGCCGCCTTCGCCGGTACCGCCGAGGACATCGGCCGCGCCATGGCCGAGGAGTTCGGTCCGAGCATCTCCGAGGGCGTCCGGGACGGCATGGTCGATGCCGCCGAGGAGCAGATGGACGCCTACATGCTCGAGGACGAGTCCATGGGCTGGTACGCCGACGAGCCCGGCTTCAGCGGCGGCGACGTCGAGCAGTTCCCCGCCGTGGAACCCGAGGACCTCGGCCCCGACCGGGTGTTGGACGAGTACGCCCAGAGCTGCTTCGAGGGCGACTACCAGGCCTGCGACGACCTCATGTACGAGTCGCCGCCGCTGTCGGCGTACGAGGAGTACGCCAGCACCTGCGGCGGCCGGGTGAAGGAGTTCACCGTGCCCGCCTGCACCGAGCTGGAGTGACCGGACCGCGTCCCGGTGCCTGTGCGCCGGGACGCGGGATCGGTAGCGTCGAGGCGTGAGCGACGACGCCGCCGTCCCCGCCGTCCGGGCGTCCGATGCCGAGCGCGACGCCCTCGTGGTGCGGCTGCAGGCCGCCGTCGGTGAAGGGCGCCTGGACCTCGACGAGTTCGCCCAGCGCGCGGAGAGCGCCTACGCGGCGGTGACCACCGCCGAGCTCGAGCGGCTGGTGGACGACCTTCCCGTTCCGACGGAGATCGTGGGCTCGCGCGCTCCGCAGACGCTGCGGGACGTCTTCGGCGACGTGCGCCTGGCCGGACCGGGGCTGCCGCCGCGCCAGATCTCGTCGGTCTTCGGGGACCTGCGTCTGCGCAGCCTCGCGCCGGGGGAGTCCGCCAGCCGCTGGCGGGCCGTGCTCGACCGGCTGGACCGCGGCCGGGGCGGCCCGGCGCGCTGAACGACGACGGGGACCGGCCAGGTGGCCGGTCCCCGTCCTCGTCTGCTGCGGCTCAGTGCCGGTCGAAGGGCACGGCCGAGTAGGCGCGCAGCTTCTCCAGCGAGTGCAGGCTGTCGATCGAGCGGATGGTGCCCGAGCGCGAGCGCATGACCAGCGACTGGGTGGTGCACCCACCGGCGCTGTACCGCACCCCGCGCAGCAGCTCGCCGTCGGTGATGCCGGTGGCCACGAAGAACACGTCGCCGCGCACCAGGTCGTCGATGTGCAGGACCCGGTCCAGGTCGTGCCCGGCGTCCAGGGCCCGCTGCCGCTCGTCGTCGTCCTTGGGCCACAGCTTGCCCTGCAGCGCACCACCCATGCACTTGAGCGCGCAGGCGGCGATGATGCCCTCCGGGGTGCCGCCGATGCCGAGCAGCAGGTCCACGCCGGTGCCCTCGCGGGCGGCGGCGATCGCGCCGGCGACGTCGCCGTCGGTGATGAACTTGATGCGGGCGCCGGCCTCCCGGACCTCGTGCACCAGCTGCTCGTGGCGCGGGCGGTCGAGGATGCAGACGGTGACGTCGCCGACCGAGCCCTTCTTGGCCTTGGCGATCCGCTTGATGTTCTCGGCGACCGGGACGGTGATGTCGACGACGTCCGCGGCGGCCGGGCCGGTGGCCAGCTTCTCCATGTAGAAGACCGCCGACGGGTCGTACATGGCGCCCCGCTCGGCCACGGCCATGACGGCGATGGCGTTCGGCATGCCCTTCGCCATGAGCGTGGTGCCGTCGATGGGGTCGACCGCGACGTCGCAGTCGATGCCCTGACCATCACCGACCTGCTCGCCGTTGTAGAGCATGGGCGCCTCGTCCTTCTCGCCCTCGCCGATGACGACCACGCCGTTCATGCGCACCGTGCCGATGAGTGCACGCATCGCGTCCACCGCCGCGCCGTCGCCGCCGTTCTTGTCGCCGCGACCCACCCAGCGGCCCGCGGCCATGGCGGCCGCCTCGGTGACCCGCACCAGCTCGAGGGCAAGGTTGCGGTCGGGGGCGGGACGCCCGGTGCCGAAGCCGCCACCGGCGGTCGTCGTGGGAAGGGGACCATCGGGGACGGGCAGCGACACGGGACCTCCTGTAGGAGGACCCCGTCCCTGTGACCCCTCGCGAACTCGGGGCGGGAGCGGGACGGGGCCAGGGGCGGCAGAGCGCACGAGCGTTGCTGCGATCCTAGGGGCATGACCGGAATCGGCCCGACGAGCCAGCGTCCCCAGGGTCCCGACGACGCGGACGCCGTCGAGCTGCCCCCGCCGCCGCCGTCGCCGGTGGAGCGGGCGAACCGGATGAGCGCGGCCAACATGCTGCGCTCGCTGCTGCCGTTGGTGGTGATCTGCCTGCTCATCGTCGGGTGGACCGCCTTCGGGCAGAGCGGCGTCGACCCGGTGCGCGAGATCGACCCCACGAGCACCATCCAGCTGGCCGACGCGCGCGCCGGCTACCCCCTGCTGGTGCCCGCCGGCCTCGAGGACGGCTATCGGGCGACCAGCGCCCGCACCGATGCCGGGAACGTCGCCGAGGGCGACCCGGTCACCCTGGAGATCGGGTACGTGACGCCGGACGGGGCCTTCGCGGGCTTCGTCGTGAGCGACGCGGCTCGGTCCGAGGCGGTCGGGGACGTGCTCGACGGCGCCACCGAGGGGGGCAGCGTGGACATCGGTGGAACGCCGTGGACCCGGTCCACCACCGAGCGGGGCGAGACGGCGCTGTCCCGCGTGGACGGCGACGTCACCGTCGTGGTGAGCGGCTCGGCGGAGGACGACGAGCTGGAGACGGTGGCCGCCGCGGTGCGGCCCTACGCACCCCGCTGAGCCCGGTCCGGCTCAGTCCTCCGTCGGGGCGGCGGCGGCCAGGCGTTCGCGGGCGCGGTCCAGCCAGTGCTGGCAGAGCCTGGCCAGCTCCTCGCCCCGCTCCCAGAGCCCGAGCGACTCCTCCAGCGTGAGGCCACCGGCCTCGAGCCGGCGGACGACGTCGGCGAGCTCCTCCCGCGCCTGCTCGTAGGTCGTCGTCGGATCGGCGGCGCGCTCGTCGGTGCTGCTCATGCGGGGTCCTCCTGGTCGGTGCTGGTGTCGCCGGCCCGGTCGACGCGGACGGGCAGCCGCCCACCGGCCACGCGGACCCGCAGCGGCTCGGCGTCGGCCACCTCTGCGGGGTTGCGGACCAGTGAACCGTCGGCCCGCTGGACGACGGCGTAGCCGCGCTCCAGCGTCGCGGCGGGGGAGAGGGCGGCCACGCGGGCGCGGGCGTGCTCGAGGTCGCGCTCGGCCGACTCCACCCGGTGGGTGAGGGTCCGCAGGGCCCGGGTGCGCAGGCCGAGGACGTCGTCCTCCCGGCCGTGCAGCAACCGGTCGGGGGCGGCCAGCGAGGGGCGGCTGCGCACCGACTCCAGCCAGCGCTCCTGCTGCTCGAGCCGGGTGGTCACCAGGTGGCGGGCGCGGGCGCGCAGCCCGTCGACCAGCCGCCGCTGCTCGCCGATCTCGGGCACGATGCGGTGCGCGGCATCGGTGGGGGTGGCCGCCCGGACGTCGGCGACGTGGTCGACCAGCGTCGTGTCGGTCTCGTGGCCGACCGCGGTGACGACCGGGGTGCGGCAGGCGGCGACGGCGCGCACCAGACCCTCGTCGGAGAACGGCAGCAGGTCCTCGACCGAGCCGCCGCCTCGCGCGACGACGATGACCTCGACGTCGGGATCGGCGTCCAGCCGGCGCAGCCCGTCCATGACGTTGGCCGCGGCGTTGGGCCCCTGGACCACGCAGTGGTGCGTGCTGAAGCGGACGGCGGGCCAGCGGCGGCGGGCGGTGACCAGCACGTCGCGCTCGGCGGCGCTGTCCCGTCCGGTGATGAGGCCGACGACGCCGGGCGCGAAAGGGAGCGGGCGCTTGCGGGCGGGGTCGAACAACCCCTCGGCCGTCAGCAGCCGGCGGATGCGCTCGATGCGGGCCAGCAGCTCACCGAGGCCGACGGCACGGATCTCCGTCGCGCGCAGGGAGAACGAGCCGCGGGCGACGTAGTAGTCGGGGCGGGCGCGCACGATGACGCGGGCGCCCTCGGTGAGCTCCAGGCCGGGGCGCTCGGCGACCTCCCGGTGGCAGGTCACCGGCACCGAGAGGTCGGCCGCCGGATCACGCAGGGTGAGGAAGACGGTGGCGGCGCCGCTGCGGCGGGACAGCTGCGCCACCTGCCCCTCGACCCAGACCTCGCCCAGCCGGCCGATCCAGTCGGCCACCTTGCGGGCCACGGTCCGGACCGGCCACGGCGACTCGGGGGACGACGGCGCGGTCATGCCGCGAGCGTGTCAGACAGCGCCGTCGTCTCCCTGGGTGGCCCCGCGCAGCGTTCCGCCCGAGCGCCCGAGGGGGTCCTCAGAGGCCGCGCGGGGCGAGCGGGCTCGCCTCGACGGCCTGCTCCTCGAGCTTCTCCAGCCGGTTGCGGAGCATCCGCAGGTAGGGCTCGCGGGCGCGGTTGGCCTGCTCGTAGGCGAGGAGGTCGGCGACAGTGCTCAGGGCGTAGCCACGCAGGCGGCCGCGCAGCTGCGCGATGGAGAAGTCGTCGTACCCGTCGATGGGGGCCGTGGCCGGCGCCTGGCTGCGGGTATCCGCGTCGTCGGCCGGAGCGTCCTCGGTGGCCGGAGCGTCGTCGGTGGCCGCGGCGACCGGGCTGCCGCTCTCGTCGACCGCCACGGTCTCGGTGTCGGGAGAGTCGGTGCCGGCCGGCTCGTCGGCACCGGCGGCGGCGTCGGTGGTCGCGACGGTCTCGTCGGTCCCCGGCTCGTCCTGCGGTGCCTCGACGGCGGCGACGCCCTCGTCGGTGACGGCGGCCTCGACGGTCTCCACCTCGCCGTCGGGCGTCAGGATGTCGACGGTGGTGGCGACGTCGGCGGTCGGGTCGGCTTCCGCCGCGGCGGTCGTGTCAGTGGTGGTCGCGGTGTCGGACTCCAGCAGTGCGGACTCGAGGGCGTCGGCGTCCTCGGTGACGGCGGCGTCCTCACCACCCGTGGCAGCCAGCGGATCGGTGTCGGCGACCACGGGGACCGCCTCGTCGATCGCCAGCTCGTCGAGCACCTCCTCGGTGCTCGGGGCGTCCTCGGTGACCTCGATGGACCGCTCGGCCGACGCCACGCCGTCGGCGGAGTCCACGACCGCGTCGTCGACGTCCACCCCGGCCTCGTCTGCGGCGGCGAGCACGGAGGCCACGTCCTCGTCGGTCACGCGGTCGAAGGCGGAGTCGCGGAAGCCGTTGGACGGCTCGAGGTCCTCGTCGAAGGTCGCCAGGCCCGGCTCGCTCTCCCCTCGCAACCCGGTCAGCAGCTCGTCGCCGCGGGCGATCAACCCGGCGTAGGTCTGCTGGACCTTCATGGCGTGCTGCATCGCCACACCGATCACGCGCACGGGCAGCCCCGGCAGCGTCTCGGGCAGCTTGCGCGCCTCGTCGAGCACGGTCGCCGCCAGACCAGCGGCGGCACGGACAACCTCGGGGATCTCTCGGGCCATGCGCACAGCCTGCCCCAGAACGTCAAGGTCGACACCCGGTGTGGCCAGTTCCACCCGCGAGTGCAGCCCTGTGCAGGGCCCCGGTGCGAGCTTGCGAGTGACGGGGGGCACACGCTTTTTCAACTACCATGGGGTCATGGCTGAACAGCGCGGACGCGTCCTGCTGGCCGACCCCCGGGGCTACTGCGCCGGCGTGGACCGGGCGGTGGTGGCGGTGGAGCGTGCCCTGGAGATCCATGGCGCCCCCGTCTACGTCCGCAAGCAGATCGTCCACAACAAGCACGTGGTGGCGACGCTGGAGAGGCGCGGCGCGATCTTCGTGGACGAGACCGACGAGGTGCCCGAGGGCTCGGTCGTCGTCTTCAGCGCCCACGGGGTCTCCCCGGCGGTGCACGAGGAGGCCGCGGCCCGGCAGCTGCGCACCATCGACGCGACGTGCCCCCTGGTGACGAAGGTGCACCAGGAGGCCAAGCGCTTCGCGCGCGACGACTTCGACATCCTGCTGATCGGTCACCGCGGTCACGAGGAGGTCGAGGGCACCTTCGGCGAGGCGCCGCAGCACATGCAGCTCGTCGACGGCCCCGAGGATGTCGCCGGTGTGCAGGTGCGCGATCCGGAGAAGGTGGTGTGGCTGTCGCAGACCACGCTCTCGGTCGACGAGACGCTGGCGACGGTGGACCAGCTGAAGACCCGGTTCCCCGGACTGCAGTCCCCGCCCAGCGACGACATCTGCTACGCCACCCAGAACCGCCAGCAGGCCGTCAAGCAGATGGCCGGCGAGTGCGACCTGGTGCTCGTCGTCGGCTCGACGAACTCGTCCAACTCGGTGCGGCTGGTCGAGGTCGCGCTCGAGGCCGGCGCCCGGGCGTCCTACCTCGTGGACTACGCCGCGGAGATCGACGAGGCCTGGCTGGAGGGCGTCTCGACGGTCGGCGTGACCAGCGGCGCCTCGGTGCCGGAGATCCTCGTCAGCGAGGTGCTGGACTGGCTGGCCGAGCGCGGGTACCCCGACGTCGGCACCGTGAAGGCCGCCGAGGAGCGCCTGGTGTTCGCGCTGCCGCACGAGCTGCGCCGCGCCGAGAAGGCCAACCGGGCCGCCACCGACTGAGCGCTACGCCCGCAGGAACGACGCAGCCCCGGTCCGCAGCAGCGGACCGGGGCTTCGTCGTCGGGGGAGATCAGCGGCGACTGACCAGCCGGAAGAGCGCCAGCAGGAGAGCCACGCCGGTGGCGGCGACCATGGTCGGGAACCCGCGGACCAGCAGCGTCGCCAGCGTGGCGGCGTTGAGCGTGGCCGACGGGGCGAGAGCCGCGTTGACGACGGCCACGAGCACGAACACCAGGGGCGGTGCGACGACGACGGTGAGCAGGTCGCGGCGGCGGACCAGCAGGGCGGCCATCGCCGTGCCCGCGGCCAGCGCCACCAGCGTGATGAGTCCGAGGCCGGTGCCGACGAAGGAGTCGATGCCGCAGCCGGCCAGGGTCAGCAGGAAGATGCCGGCCACGGCCAGGACCCCGCGGAGCTTGCTGTCGCGGCCCGCGGGTGCGGCGGTCCGGGAACGGGCGCCGGGACGCTCGGCGGCCCGCTCGGCCGGACGCGGGCGCTCGTTGCCACGACGCGGCGGCGGGGCCGACTCGTAGCGGTCGGAGGCGTACTCGCGTTCGGCGGCCCGCAGGCGGTCACCGGCGCGGCCGGGCACCGGGGCGCTCGGGCGGGACGGGCGGCCGGAGCGCTCGGTCCCGGCGCTCGGGCGGGGCGCGCGCGCCGGGTACGGCCGGTCGGGCCGTGCGCCGCTCTGCCATGCGCCTGCTGTGCTCGCGGTGGCCAAGGCGCACCTCCGTCCCGTTCGATGACCGACCCGACTGGTCGCCCGTCGGAGCAACGGTAACGACAGAAGTCGCCAGTCGGCCGGAGGACGTCGCCGCGTCGTCCGCTTCGGGTGGGGGTGGAGGAGTGCAGGGTGAAGGCTGTGACGTGCGGTGCGGACGAGTTGCCATCACCCGTCGCCGGCGGCACCGGATCCGTCAGCCAGATGTGCCGTCACGCTCCCGCTCGGCGACGTCGAAGGGCGTGACCGCGCCGTACGTCTCGGGGCTGTCGGGCGCCTCGGCCGGGCGGAGGGTGCGCACGGTCGCCTCGACCTCCTGCGGCTCGGGCACGGGGGCCTCGGCCACCCCGAGGTCGTCGAACCGGCGTGCGGCGGTCAGCACCGAGCGCTCGTAGGAGCCGACCGTCTCGTTGTAGCGGGTGAGCGTCGTCGACAGCGCCGAGCCCAGCCGGGTGAGGTGCCCGGAGAGGGTGCTGAGCCGGGCGTGCAGCTTGCGCCCGACCTCCAGCACCTGGTCGGCGTCACGGGCCAGGCGCTCCTGCCGCCAGGAGTAGGCGACGGTGCGCAGCAGGGCGAGCAGCGTGCTCGGCGTCGCGAGGACCACGTCGCGCGAGAAGCCGTACTCGAGCAGCCCGGGCTCGGCCTCCAGGGCCGTGGTGAGGAAGCCGTCGGACGGCACGAAGAGCACGGTGAACGGCGCCGCCGGGCGGAACGCCGTCGGGTAGTGCCGTGCGGAGAGCTGGTCGATGTGGGTGCGCAGCTGACGGGCGTGCATCGTGATCCGCTGGGCCCGGACGTCCCGGTCGTCGGCCTGGACCGCCTCGATGTAACCGGTGAAGGGGACCTTGGCGTCGACCACCACCTGGCGACCGTCGGCCAGGGTGACGACGAGGTCGGGGCGGACGCCGGCGCCCTCGTCGTTGGTGCCCGAGGGTTGCTCGACGAAGTCGCAGTGCTCCAGCAGTCCGGCGACCTCGACCACGCGACGCAGCTGGACCTCGCCCCACCGCCCGCGGACGTGCGGCGTGCGCAGCGCCGTGACCAGTGCCGCGGTCTCGTGCTTGAGCTGCGCCGACGTCGTGCCGACCGTGCCCATCTGCTCCCGCAGCTCGCCGTGCGCGGTGGCGCGGGCCCGCTCCATGCCGGCCAGCAGGCGGTGCAGGTGGTCGAGGGACTCGTGCACCGGCTCGAGCCCGTCGTCGGCGGGACGGCGGCGGCCCAGCAGGGCGACCACTCCGAGGGTGACGGCGGTGGCCAGCAGCGCACCGAGGAGGAGCCCGAGGAGCAGGGAAGCGGCGTCCATGCCCCGGAGGGTGCCGGAGGGGTCGGACAGTTCCGCGAGCAGAGGAGTTCCGACAGCTCTGACGGCCCCGTCCCGGGTACCGCCGCGAGCGTGCGAGCGGTGGGGAGGACGGGGTCCTTTCTCAGATCCGGGCGGGTGCGTGCGCCGCCTCGTGGTCGAGCAGCCAGCGCTTGACGGGGGTTCCCCAGCGGAAGCCGCCGAGGCCGCCGTCGGAGCCCAGCACGCGGTGGCAGGGGACGAACAGCGCCGCGGCGTTGCGGGCGCAGGCGTTCGCGGCGGCGCGCACCGCGGCCGGGCGCCCGCACCGGGCCGCGAACGCGGCATAGGTGTCGGGGGTGCCGGCGGGGACGCTGCGCAGGATCTGCCACGCCTCCTCGAGGAAGGGGCCGGACCGCTGGGCCACCGGCACGGCATCGATCGCCGCGACGTCGCCGGCCACGAACGCGTCGACGGCTGCCAGCACGGCCAGGTCCGGGTCCTCGTCGGCGCCGCTGGGCCGGAGGGTGCGGTGGATGACCGGCCAGAGGTGGTCGAGGTCGGCCGTCCAGCCACTGGCCAGGACGACGTCGCGACCGTCGTCGGCGGATGCGACCACGACGGTGAACGGCCCGGGCGGCGTCGGAACGGTGGCGTAGCGGACGCGCGGTGCGCCGGGGTCGAGCAGGGCGGTCATCAGGCACTCCTGGGCAGGTCGGGTGCGCGGGTGAAGAGGGAGGGGACGGCGAGCGCCCACAGGTGCAGCACGGCGTAGGAGCTCCACGGCCGCCAGCGCCGGGCGGCGTCGGCGTCGCTGCTTCCGAGTGCGGCGAGTGACCTCCGCAGCGCCAGGTCGCCGGGGAGCCAGACGTCGGGGTCGGCCAGGCCGCGCAGGCCGACGAGGGCCGCCGTCCACGGCCCGATGCCGGGCACCGCCCGGAGCGCCCGCTCGGCCTCGGCGCGGTCGGCGCCGGGACCCAGGGCGACGGCGCCGTCGGACAGGGCCGAGGCGAGCGCGTGGACCGTGCGGCGGCGGGCGCCGGTCAGGCCGACGAGGGTCAGGTCGGCGTCGACCAGGGCGGCGGGCCGGGGGAAGGCGTGCGTCAGCGTGCCCACCGGCTCGGGCAGGGGGATGCCCGCCGCGGTCAGCAGCCGGGCGGTCAGCGTGCGGGCGCCCGCCACGGAGACCTGCTGGCCGAGGACCGCCCGGACTGCGAGCTCGTCGGCGTCCGGGGAGGCCGGCACCCGGCGTCCGGGTGCGGCGGTGACCAGGGCAGCGAGGGCCGGGTCGGCTCCGAGGACGTCGTCGACGGCGACCGGGTCGGCGTCGAGGTCGAGCATCCGGCGGCAGCGGGTGACGGCGGCGCCGAGGTCGCGGAGTTCGGTGAGCCGCAGGCGGGCGGTGACCGCCGACGCGTCCGGGGTGGGGGAGAGCCGGACGACGGCGGGTCCGTGGGGCAGGTCGAGGACGCGGGAGAACGTCGTCCCGTCCCACTCCTCGAGCCCGGGCACGGCATGCGCCCCGAGGAAGAGCAGCACCTCGTCGGCGGCGTACGGGGGGCGGGCGGCCAGCCGCAGCGTCAGCCGGCCCGGGTTGCGCTCGCCCGCGCCGCGGCGGGTGCGCCGCAGCTCGGTGGGAGTGCAGGCGTTCACCTCGCGGACGGTGTCGTTGAACTGCCGGATGCTGGCGAACCCGGCCGCGAAGGCGAGGTCGGCCATCGGCAGGTCGGTGGTCTCGATCAGGATCCGCGCGGTCTGCGCGCGCCGCGCACGGGCGAGGGCCAGGGGGCCGACGCCGAGCTCGCCGACGACGAGCCGGTGCAGCTGTCGCTCGGAGTACCCGAGGCGGGCGGCCAGTCCCGGGACACCGGAGCGCTCGACCTCGCCGTCGGCGATGAGCCGCATGGCGCGCGCGACCACGTCGGCGCGCACATCCCACTCGGGTGACCCGGGGGCGGCGTCCGGACGGCAGCGCCGGCAGGCGCGGAACCCGGCGCCCTGGGCGGCGACCGCGGTGGAGAAGAACGAGACGTTGCGGGCCAGGGGAGTGCGGGCCGGGCACGACGGGCGGCAGTAGATGCCGGTGGTGGAGACGGCCGTGACGAACCAGCCGTCGAAGCGCGCGTCCCGGCCGGCGACGGCGCGGTAGCAGCGCTCGTGGTCCAGGGCCTCGGTCACGCGTCGAGCATGCCAGCGGGGGATGACGGGATCTGGCGGTTTTCGGACGCCGCCGTGCGGCTCTCCAGGCCGACGTCGAACGACCGGTTCGGGTCGCCGGCGCCGAGTTCCTCGCCCTCGACGTGTCGTGGGCCGGCCGACATGATCCGAGGACCGCTGCGTGCAGGCAGCGGCCCCCGGATCCGTCGTCGCGACTCAGCTGCGGGAGGACACCGACAGCGGCGGCTCGCCCAGCGGCGCTCCGCCGTGGACGACGTCGTCCTCCGCGTCCTGGTACGTCAGCCAGGTCTCCGCTGCCTGGAACCCGACGCCGGGCTTGCCGTAGTCGCAGACCCCGGTCGGGAAGGCGCCCTGCAGGGCCGCCTGCTGCTCGGGCGTGAAGACCTCGGCGAACGACCTGCCGGCGTACACGAACTCCTCGATCGGCATGAGCTCGCAATCCAGCCGGTCGTCGGTGAACCCGACGGTCGCCGGGCCGACCCCGTTGACCGGCGCCTGGTCCCCGCCGCCGGCCTCGATGCGCGGCGAGGAGAAGATCGTCGGGTCGACGGTGGCGTCGCACACCTCCAGTGGCGCGTCCATCCCGTTCGCCGCCACGCACCGCTCCTCCACGCCGGCCGCGGCCCGGGCGTCGATCACCTTCGCCGGCAGCGGCACCGCGCGATCATCGGCCTCCACCGCGGCGAGCCACTCGTCCATCGCGCGGATGGAGTCGTCGGTGAAGCTGACGTCGCCGAGCAGCGGGGTCTGCCCTTCCCAGAACACCTGGTTGGCGGCGGTGCCGTGCTCGCGGACGAGCCGATCGCGCATGGAGTACTTCCGGTAGACGTCGTGGAACGCGCCGGGCTCCGGGCCGCCGAGGTCGATGATGGCGACCTGGTCGAGGTGGGCACCGGTGTTGACCCCGCCGCTGCGGTAGGCGCGCTCGTTGGCGAGGGGGTCCGACGGCGTCCGCTCCGCCGTGTGGTTGAAGTCCAGGTCGTAGCCGCCCACGTTCACGTTGAGCGCGACGAACTGCGCCGGCGTCAGCGGCGGTCGGGTCGGGTCGGCGGAGGCCGGGTCGAGGAAGGACCGCAGTCCCGACAGGCCGTACTGGATACCGACGCCGCTGATCGGACGCCGGGCGAAGCCCTGGTCGTCGACGCCGAACACGTTGCGCATGTAGTCCTGGAAGGTGCAGCGAACGCCGTCGGGGTTCGTGTTCTCGTCGTACACGTCCTCCGGTGCCACGCCGGGGCACTCCCGGCTCGGATCGCCGCTGTTCGGGATGGCCTCGGTGAAGGTGATCTGGTTCGCCGGGTTCGCGTGGCCGAAGATGCTGGGCCACTGGGCCGGCGTGATCAGGTGCTCTCCGGTGTTGGCGGGCGATTCGAGGTAGTCGCGCAGCAGCACGTAGTCCATGTACTGCTGCGCACTGCTCCACGCGTCGGTGAAGCTGCACTGCGGCGTGATGCCCTGGTAGACGCCCGGGTAGGCGTTGGCGACCTGCTGCTGCACCAGCGAGCCGCCGGAGCAGCCACTGCCGATCGTGTAGCGGAGCGGGCCGAAGCGCTCGACGACCATCTCCTTGATCATCAGCAGCGACTCCGCCTGTGTGACGAGGTTGCAGTTGTGCCCGGCGTTGTCGAGCGCGTGCGAGGCCACCGCGAACCCCTGCGACAGCGCGTCCTCGAACAGGACGTCGGGTGCGCTGCCCGACTCGTAGGCGGTGTCGCAGCTCTGGCCGTGCGTCAGGACGAGCTTGTTCGCGAAGCCGGGGTTCGCGGCCGCCGGGTCGGGCTCAGTGCCCTCCTCCGGGTTCCACAGCGCCGCGATCCTGTACTGGTCGCGCAGGCTGTAGCCGGTCTCCTCGCGGACGATGAACGGCACTGTCTCCCCGTCGTCCGTGGTCGTGCTCGCGACGTCCGACGGCGGGTTCGCCGGGTCGTAGGGCTGCAGCCCCGATGCCACCGCCCCGGCGAACGTCTGGATCGGGACGCCGCTCTCCGTCGGGTCGGTCGACTTGTAGTAGTACGCGACCGTGGGCGGCTGGCTGCAGTCCGGCTCCACCGATCCGTTGGTGCACGTCCAGGGCTGGATGTGGGGGCCGGAGAAGACGGGACCGCTCTGCGGCGAGTTCGTCACGACCAGCCGCGCTCGCAGTCCGCCGGGCGCGGTCGCGGTGATGGTGCTGTCTCCCAGCGGCAGGTCCGTGACCAGGCCCCGCAACCCCGGTCCGCCGGCCCGGAACGCCTGCGTGACGTTCTGCTTGCCGACCGTGACCCGCACCTTGCGCACGTCCGTGCTGCTGGGCAGCGCGATCTCGATGAACGCATCGCCGCCGGTGACCAGGTCGGCACGGGACGACAGCGTCCGGACCTGGATCGGCTCCCCGTTGTCCATGGGATCGAAGGACGAGTACACCGGCACCCCCAGCGGCCCGGCGGGACCGGGCGACCCGGTCGCCAGTGCGGGCGCAGCCAGCGCACCGGATGCCAGGAACAACGGAATCGTGACGAGCAGCGTCAGGCCTCGGTGGCCGGATCGGGGTGGAGCGGAGGTGCGTCGCATCTAGGTCTCCCGGTCGAGGGTGTTTGCGCCTCCTAACGAGATGCTGTGCCCTGGGTCACGGCTCGGAGTGCCGAATCCTGTGAATCCCGATCGGGGCCCGCGTCAGGTGGCGGATCGTCGACAGCGCGGCCCGCCTGGGGGACGCGATGCTCCTGGGCGCCCGCGCGCCCGAGGGCATCAACCGGTCGCGGCACCCGGATGCCGACCGGGCGGGCAATGTGCGAGGTGAGGGGGTGGCCATGGCGACCCGTGTGCCTTTTCCGCGGAGCGCCGGCCACGGGAGGCTTCCCGCGGCGGGCCGTACCCTGAGCTCCCGTGAGCCTCACCATCGGGATCGTCGGCCTGCCCAACGTCGGCAAGTCGACCCTGTTCAACGCCCTGACCAAGAACGACGTCCTCGCGGCGAACTATCCGTTCGCGACGATCGAGCCCAACGTCGGCGTGGTGGGCGTGCCCGACCCCCGGCTGGGCAAGCTCGCCGAGCTCTTCGGCAGCCAGAAGATCATCCCGGCGACGGTGTCCTTCGTCGACATCGCCGGCATCGTGCGCGGCGCCAGCGAGGGTGCCGGTTTGGGCAACAAGTTCCTGGCCAACATCCGCGAGAGCGACGCGATCTGCCAGGTGATCCGGGTGTTCACCGACCCCGACGTCGTGCACGTCGAGGGCAAGGTCTCGCCCAGCGACGACATCGAGACGATCAACACCGAGCTGGTGCTGGCCGACATGCAGACGCTGGAAAAGGCGATCCCGCGGCTGGAGAAGGAAGCCAGGAAGGACAAGGAGCGCGCCGCGTTGCTGTCTGCGGCCCAGGAGGCGCAGAAGGTCCTGGACGAGGGTCGCACGCTGTTCGCCGCCGGCGTCGACCCCGAGCCGCTGCGCGAGCTGACCCTGCTCACCACCAAGCCGTTCCTGTACGTGTTCAACGTCGACAGCGACGAGCTCTCCAACACCGAGCTGCTCGACGAGCTGCGCGCGCTGGTCGCGCCGGCCGAGGCAATCGTGCTGGACGCGCAGACCGAGTCGGAGCTGATCGAGCTGCCCGCCGAGGAGGCCGCCGAGCTGCTCGCCTCCATCGGGCAGGACGAGCCGGGCCTGGACCAGCTGGCGTCCGTCGGCTTCCGCACCCTCGGCCTGCAGACCTACCTGACCGCGGGGCCCAAGGAAGCGCGCGCCTGGACGATCCCGGTCGGCGCCACCGCACCCCAGGCCGCCGGCGTCATCCACACCGACTTCCAGCGCGGCTTCATCAAGGCCGAGATCGTCTCCTTCGAGCAGCTGGTCGAAGCTGGTTCCATGGCGGAGGCCAAGTCCAAGGGCTGGGTCCGCATGGAGGGCAAGGAATACGTCATGGCCGACGGCGACGTCGTGGAGTTCCGCTTCAACGTGTGATCTGTAACACAAGAATCAAGAGTTGAAGAGTGAATTCCACTCCGCGTCGCCGCAAGGATGGGGCCTGAGCATACACGCTGCCGTCATCCGCAGTTGTATAATGGTGACTGCCAGGCGCAGACGGCCGACGTAGTGCGATCCGAGCGACTACCGGCGAAACCTCAGGCTAATAGGCGCTCAACTAGCGACGCAGAGTCTTCCGAGACTGAACCGACGTCGGACTAACCAGCGGTCGATGGCTGCAAACTGCCTCTAGAAGACCCCAGGTGGCCTGAAAAACCTGCGCCTGCCCCCACGTGGCCCCCGCATTAATTCAGGCGTCAGCGGGAAGCTGGTGGCCATGAATCGCTATTGACGCCGAGCTCGTCGCTCAGGTATCCTTTATTGGCATCCGCAGTTGCGGATGCCAATCAGTCAGCAGGGAAAGCTAGACCCCGGTCTGCACCATTGACCGGGGTCAATTTTGTGTGCCAAAACAATGAAGGAATGCATGATGCAAACAAGATCGATAGATTTTCGGAAGACAACTCTGGACTGTTTCGGGGCCGACTTAGGCGGTCGTCTTCTCGCAAGCCACGCAGTACTGCCAGTCGTGGACAAGGTATGCCGAATCCCAGGTTGGCAACGGGGCGTCGACCCGGACCGCGACCTGGGCGCCTTCAATGGCCTGGCCATCCTCAATGGCGAAGCGTCCGGCGTTACCACGATTGACCTGGACACCACAGACCTTATGCCGCCGGTGAACTTCAATGTCCGAACGGCCAAGGGCGGTCACATCTACATCCCGTGGAACCAGCACAGGCGGTGGGTTGGGTTCGCCCCTAAAGTGGACCTTCTGGGCGCTGGATACGCCGTCTTCTTCGGACCCGGCAAGTCGTTTCTTTCCCCGGACCTTGCGGACCCCTCAATCATGGACCCATGGTTGCAGTCGCTCAATCCTTCCTACCTGATGAGAGTTGAGTCAGAAAGTCCTAGCAGTGAGTGTCGAAAGAGCGTGTCGACAGAGGGTGTTGACAGAGAATGTATGTACAAGGACAAGCTCCAGGCCCTTGGGTACCCCCTCCGTACGGACACGATCAGCAAGACCTACGCTTCGCAGGTACGTAACGCGAGCGAAGGTGAAAGGAATGATCGGCTCTATAGGTCCGCCCTAGAAGTCATTCGCTGTGGCGCTGACCTTGAAATGCTTGCAGACGCCGCGCTGGATGCTGGTCTCCCGGCCTATGAGGTGTGGCGCACGATTCGGAGCGCAGAAGCGGACCTGGACTTCGATTACCGGGAGGAAACAGAAATCCTCTTTCGGGTCGAGCGGTGGTTGGGGGCACACTCCCACTTCAAGGGAAAGATGCTGGACTTGGCGCTCTGTCTTGCCTACGAGGCAGTTACCTGCAATACCACTCGGCCACAGCTGAGCCAGTCCAAGGCGTGCTTGGATGCAGGCACTGATCAGCCTTACGCGGGTCGCGTCTTGAAGCTTATGGAGACGAAGCATCGGGCGGTCAGGGTTCACGTTCCGCCGGGTCGACAGGCGAACGGGCTGAGCCACTGCAACAACTATGAACTGACTATCGATGGGTGCACCATCTAGTTGTTTTCAATTCGTGCAGCCAGGAGGCATCTGGGGGGCACTCCCTTTAAGGAGCCGGCCGAAGCTCGGAGGGTTAGGAGTGTCCACTCCGCGGCTCCCGACGCGGGGGTTCGGATCGGGTGTCGTAAACGGGGGTGCGGTGAGAGTGGCGACGCCTCTCACCGCACCGCGCCACGGCCATGGAGTGACGCTCGGTTTGCCGCCTCCTAGACGCGGGTCCTTGACGTGTACAGCTATCTCGGCACGTGAACAAGTTTCCTGGGGTGCCAGATTGAACTGCGGTGTCAGGCAACCAATGCAGCGCATCGCCGACGTACTTCTCACTCGTTAGCGCGCCCATCAGCCGGAAGCCTTTACATTAAACGGTCGTTTAGGCTAAATTCCTTGTTGTGAAGCCCCGGGCAGCCAAGGTCATCGCTTACCTGCGAGTTAGCACCGAGGAGCAGAGCCTTTCTGGCTTAGGGCTCGCTGATCAGCGTCTGGTCATCGAACGAGCTGCAGAATCGCACCATTGGGACCATGTCGCTTATGTGATCGACGAGGGGTTCAGCGCCAAGAACCTGGCTCGGCCGGGGATTGCTGAGGCTCTCCGTCAGCTTGCCTGCGGAGAGGCCGGTGTCCTGGTTGTCAGCAAGCTGGATCGGTTGTCTCGGTCCCTGTTGGACTTTGCTCAGCTCATGGAGACGGCGAAGCGCCAGGGCTGGGAACTGGTCGTCCTGGACTTGGCTATTGACACCTGCACGCCTAGTGGCGCTCTGATGGCCAACGTGATGGCTTCCTTCGCCGAGTATGAGAGGCAGTTGATCGGTCAGCGGACATCAGCCGCCTTGCAGGTGAAGAAGGCACAGGGCGCGCGTCTCGGTCGTCCCTGCACCTTGGACCCCGCCGTGTCGCAGCGCATCGTGGCTGAGAGGGCGGAAGGGCGCTCCCTGACGACTATCGCCAACGCTCTCAACAGCGACGGTGTGTCGACGGCCCGAGGTGGCCGCTGCTGGTTCCCCAGCACCGTGGCGGGGGTCCTCCGTTCCGCCGTCCTCGACCGGGAGGCCCTGGGGCGCTCTGCCTAGGGCAAGGCACGTTGGGCGGGTGCCCCCGTTTCGCCGCTTACTTGGCCGATCTGCTCCGAAGCGGGTGTGTCACGGCGAGGGAGCCGGCCGACGCGCGGGAAGGGACCAACCCCCAACCCTGCCCCCTCACAGTCAAGCCCGGAAGGTGACTGGGCCGTCGGGCGCGGTGGCGCTGTCTGTCAGTGGCCGGAGGTACCGTCACAGCGTTGCTCACCCGGGAGGTTGCATGTCTTCGCTCGCTTCGCTTGGCCCTGACCTCGAGGTTCGCGGAGCTGCTGATTTCGCGGAGCTGCTCCGCCAACTCCTCGGCATCGATGCGGAGCTGTCGCCCCCGGTCGCCGTGGCCGTGGAGAAGTTGATCGGGGCGGTCGGCTCCGTCAGGGACCGCCCCTCGCACGAGGTCTTCGCGGGCTTCTACGGCAGGATGAACCAGAAGCTCGTGGCCAACAGAGACGTCCTAGGCCGCATCTATGCCCGCGCCGCCAAGGCCCAGGTGACTTTCAACTACCCCACCAAGAAGGCCCTGGCCTGGGCGGTGGACAGTAGCGACCTAGGTGCCTTCCGCGACGTCCTGTCAGGCGTGTCGATGACCGAAGGGCTCCACCAAGCCCTTGTGAACCTCTTTGAACCAGCGACCTTTGATGAGACCCGGTCGCTGATTCAGGCCGAGGCCTTCAAGCCGTCTAAGTTGCGGAAGGCCATGGCGCGGCAGGTCGCAGTCGACGTACTTGACTCTTCGGCCGGACCCCTGGCCTGGTCCCTCTGGGCGCCGCAGCAACTCCACCAAATATTCGGGCCAGCGTCTCGCGGAGAGACATGGACTGGTGACTATCTGGAGGACTTGCGACAGCAACTCCCTGTCCTTTTCGACCGGCGGCGCTCACTCGTCATCCGCTCCGTGGATGCGGGCGTCACCGGAAAGACCTACGAAGACGTGCGGGCGTCCCTCACGGCGTGGCTCGCCCATGAGTATGAGTTGCTCAACAACTATGGTTTCGCCGCCGTGGTCATCAAGTGTGGCGGCGCCCAGGCGACTCGGGCTTGGGAACTTTCGGCGGACTTAACCCTCTTCGGGGAACGCTTCCTCGAGCGTCCCATCCCCAACATGTTCTTTCGGTGGCGCGAGGTCATGCGCGAAACGCTCGAACACGTTCCGGGGGTTGACCCCTCTAAGGCAAGGTTTGATCAGGCGAACGAAGGCTTTACCTATCGGGACCTGTTCGTCATGAGAGATGCCGAAGGCATCGTTCAGCGACTTGTCTTGCTCTTCCAGAAGAACGCCCGCGATGAGACCCCCATCCCGTGTCCGACATGTCGAGGGACCGATATCGAGGGCAACTCTTACCCCAGCCTCGGTGTGCGCAGCTGGGAGTGCGCCAATCTTTTGTGCCCCGACCGCAGTATCTACAACCGAGGCAAGCGTTACTCATTCAAGAGCCTCTTGACTCAGGCAGCCATTGAGCACCCTGAGAACTCGATCTCAGTAGAAAGCGTCCGCCGCTGGCAACGTGACGTCCTCTCCTTCGACGGCGACGTCGAGGTAATCGAGACGCTCATTCAGCACTACGCGATGGTCGGAGATGGCGTTGTCGGAATCGACACTGACATCGCTGGCGTCGACAACTTCGGACGCCGTCTCCGCGAAGAGCAAGCGGCCGTCGACGGTAGCTTCGCAGACTTCTGGCAAGGTGCCTTCTTCGAGCGATTCATTGTAGAGGGGTTGTCGGACCGGGTCGAAGAGGAAGCTTTCCCGGACTTCGAGCAGTGGACGGTGTGCGAGGGAGAGTCGGGAAGCGTGCTTGCGAGCTTCCCAGAGAACGTAATCGATCGTGCGGTGACTTCCCCTCCGTACTTCAATGCTCGAGAATACTCGCAATGGCCCAACCTGTACTGCTATTTGTACGACATGCACCGCATCGCCAGCCAAGTGTTTCGGGTGTTGAAGCCCGGGGGGATCTATGCCTTCAACATCTTCGATTACTTCGACAATGAGCGGACCATCGTCTTCTCAGCCATGGGCCAGAAGCGGCTCCCGCTGTCAGCCCTGATGGTCGAAGTATTCCGCAGGGTCGGATTCGAGTATGCGGGAAACATGGTTTGGGACAAGGGTGACATTCAAGGGAAGCGTGGTTTTAACGCTGGCAACTTCTCGCCCTTCTACCAGTCGCCCTTCAACTGCTGGGAGCATGTACTGCTGCTGCGCAAGCCGTCGCCGGATCAGGAGTCTGTGAAGGCGCTAGCGATCGACCCAGACCCCGCGAATACCGTTGCCCGTATTCAGCCGGTGTTCAAGATGGTGCGAGGCGTGAACCAGCTCGGCCACACCGCTCCATTTCCACAGGAACTCCCAGCAGCACTTCTAGGGGGGCTCGCGCCCGGAGCGGTGGTCCTGGATCCATTCGGCGGATCTGGGACCACCGCTCGGGCGGCCCTGGATAGAGACCTACGCTGCATCTTGATTGAGCAGGACCCGGAGTACTGCGAACTGGCGGCGAAGCTCACCGATACATACGAGCAGGAACGCCGATTGTCCGGCAAGCGCCTCTCTTGAGGGACTAGAAGGTCGACTCCGGGTCGATCTCATACAGGCCTTCTCGCTTGAGCCAATGAGCCATAGCCCAGGCTTCCTTGAAGCGAATATTCGCCATGGTGAGTCCATACGCTCGGCAGATTCTCTCGTACTCCTGGTACGTGCGTGGCCGCTTGACGAACAGCAGCCACATCAATGCGGACTCGGTGGTCAGAAAGGTGAGCCCGCCCCTGAGGTGAGAGGGTCGGCGGACGACGTTACAGCGACGACAGCGCAGGGTCATGTTTTCGAGCCGATCCGCAGCATCGCCGAAAATCTCTCGAGTCTCGACATGATCTGCCTGCAACTCGAGCCGGGTGCCACAGTCCACGCAACGGCCCACCTGTGCAATGTGCCAAGCGAGTACGGCTCTCATAGTTTGCCGCGGGGGGTAGTTCGCCTGGAACGTCTTCTTCGAGGCGATCGAGGTACCCACTTGTGACGGATTGAGATGGCCAAGGACGAGGGCTGCTATCTCATGGGGTGTCACGAAGCCGCTCTCGATTAGCCACTGGAGTAGACCCATCCAGTCGCCTTCGTCCCATTCGGGGTCCGTCCACGGCGAGCCGGCGAAAAGTTCGTCGTTTGGGCCGATGCCGTCCGTCATGCTGCATCACTGGCTTCGGCCGCGACGAACAGCTGTGCGATGGGCGTCCCGAGGGCTGTAGCAAGCTTCTCGATGTTGTCGAGGGAGACGTTGCGCTCGCCCCGCTCGATGGCGGAGACGTAGGTGCGGTGAAGCCCGGCCTCGTCGGCCATGCGCTCTTGAGACCACCCCCGTTTCGCCCGAACGTCCCGTACAGCCTGTCCGAATCGTTTGCGCATCTGGTGTGTCACGACGAGTAACGTCGCCAGATGCAGTCAATGCGTCTACAGACGATGAGTCACATCGGCAAGGCTCGTCAGGTTTGGCCTTCCCGCTGAACTCTCTTTGTGGGAACCCGTCGGCGGAGCGACTTGCGTCGTGGTGCCAGACCTTCGCAGTCCCACGACGCGCAGTCCCACGACGAGAACCTCGAGCGGCTCATCGTCCGGCCAGTCCTTCGGTTACTCCTGCGAACGTCTGGCCCTGGATCTGCCGGTTCGTAGTCCGATACTCCTGGCTTCATGCTCTTGCCAGGCTTTCTCGCTGAGATGTAGGTCAACGTATCGCTGCCGCAAGGCGGCCGCGACTGCTTCTTGTTGGACGCCCATGGCCGTCTCTGCAAGGACACGTATGACGGTAGATAGAGACAAACCGCTCGCAGCGGAATGGTGGGGGGAGCTGTGCAGGAAACTGCTGTACTCGGCGAGAACGGCGTCTGCGCGGGTGTCGAGTTCATGGTGGAGTAGTAGGAGCTTTGGAGAGACCAGCGATCGACTCAGGCCGTGTCGTTCTGCATACCTCTCGGCCAGGAGGTGTACGCGCGCCAACTGATTGGTCTCGCGACTCTGCGGTACGGAGGCCCACTTCGTAGACCTTTTAACCAGGTCGCAGTGTGCTTGCAGCTGTCCAATGGGGAGGACCCGCGAGACGTATGGGTCCGTAAACTTCGTCTCCACGCAGAGCACTTCATTGCCCATAGGCGAGGCGTACGTGATGAGCGTGTCGATCAGCGTCTTGTCTCCGAGATACTGCGAAGGGTGGCTAGGGTGCCACTCAAGAAAGGCCTCGTGAACCTCCAGAACGGGGTACCCAAGAAGCGTGGTCAAGACGCGAGCGCACCATGCCTTATCGCGCGCTAGGTCTCCGAAGAGATTAAAGGTGAGTACCTGGCTCGATATCGTGTTGGTGGTGCACCGAACTGGTTCTACGCCCCAGCCCTGTTTTCGGTGTTCGCGGTATGCATCCCATGCGACCCTGCTCGCGAAGTTCAAGCCCGCCTCTCCGGATTCCTTCGTCAGCATGGTTCCGAGTCGACGCGTGCTTGGCTCCTGAGCATTCCCGTATGGAGCTTGTAGCACGTGGTGGCGGAACCAGGCTGCGTGGAAGTGGACGCGACGCCTCCACCCGGCTGTGGAGGGCAACGGGCCGTAGTCGCTCTCCTCTGCGCTGGCTGGCAGTGCAGGTACCTCCTCTTCCGTGGCTGACTCGCCCTTGATGGGCGGACCCCCTTCGGAAGTGAAGGTTAGGGCCGGCCGTGTCGGTTTCAGGACAAGGCCAGGTGTTCCGTGGCGGTGTCGGAGACTGGCCGTGGCCGCCGCGAGGGTGTCATCCCCGCCTGTTGCTGCGTGCTGAGTCGTCTACCCGAAGGCTCGCGTCATGCTGGCCTCAACGTCCGCCTGCGTGGTGTGGACGTAAAACCTCAGCGACACGCTCACATCGTGGTGTCGCATCTGACGACGGAGTACTTCGGGGCTTGCGCTCGAGTTGACGAGGTGGGTAGCGAAGGCGTGTCGGAGGACGTGGGGAGTCAGATCCATTCCCGCCTTACGGCCTGCTCGTCGGATCCCCACGTAGACCGTGTTCGCTGCCCTGGTGAAGTCATGGTGGCGATACTCGTCCGCGAACCAGTCAGGAATGACCACGGGACCGGCGGTCTTCGGAGTGCTGATTGTGCCGTCGGGTAAACGCTGCCTGTCCACGCTGATGACGTTCCCGCGTATGGGTTGGTTGGCGCATGATTCGCCTAGCCGTAGACCGGCAATCAACATGGCCAACCCCCACATGCGGTATGTGCTCTCCTCTAGGGCTGACTCTAATAGTCCGAGAGGCGGAATCTCGTAGTCTTTTCGCGCAGGCTTAGGGCAGGGAAGCGGTACACCGAGGCACGCTCTTAGGTTGATTGCATGTTTGCGCCGCGTATTGGGGCTGAGTACACGCTGCAACTTGCTGGTGAGCAGGGCGACGCTCACGGATTCGAAGGGGACTTCGTCCAATCCTAGGGTTCGGATCGTGGAAAGGTATTCCCGAAGGGTCGTTTCTTTGATCGCCCGATTTGCTAGACGCTCACGCGCCACATCAAGGCAGGTAACCACACGTTGCACCGCGTACTCCTGAAATCACGTCATGGCCGACGGCGACGTCGTGGAGTTCCGCTTCAACGTCTGACGCCGTCCGTGCCGCCGCCCGGTCCGTAGGGTGCGCGCATGTCCTACGACGTAGCGGTGTGGGCCGGGCCCCGACCGGCGGACGACGAGTCGGCGGAAGCGGAGTACGAGCGTCGTGCCGACGTGCTGGAGGACGACGACGACCTGCCGCCGCCCTCGCCGGCGCTCGCAGCGTTCCTCGACGAGCTGCTGACGGTGCTGCCACCGCTGGATGAGTCGGACGACCCTCGCAGCCCGTGGGCGACCGGTCCCGAACCGGGTGACGTGAGCGGCGATTTCGCCTACCTGACCATGACCTACCCGGGAGCGGAGGCGGCGCTGGACACCGTGGTCGAGGTGGCCGGCAGGCACGGACTCGTCTGCTTCGACCCGCAGGACGGTCGACTCCTCTGAACTGAAGGCGTCAGACCCTTCCACGCAGGATGCGGCGCCAGTAGACCTGCGGCAGCCCGTACCGGTCGAAGAGCCAGGTCGAGCGGCGCGGCACGAACGGGTCGAGGAACGGCACCGACGGGCTCGCCTTCCCGTCGCGGTCCACCTCGTCGAGCATCAGCTTCCGCCGGTCCACGGTGATGGGCAGAACCGTGTAGCCGTCGTAGCGCTTCAGCTTCTTGCCCTTCCGGGCGGCGGCCAGGTTGTGCGCCAGCACGTCGACCTGCTTCCGCAGCCCGCCGCCGGATGGGCGGGTCGCCGCGTCGGCGGCGTCACCGATCGCCCAGACCGAGTCGTGCCGCCGGGAGCGCAGCGTCTCGGGGTCGATGTCGGCCAGCCCGGGAGAGGAGTCGGCGGCCAGCCCGGCGTCGGCGACCCAGTGCGGCGCCCGGTAGTGCGGGACGGCATGCGCGAAGGTGACGTCCTCCAGCCCCCGACCTCCGGTGAGCACGAGCCCGTGCGTGTCCCAGTCCACCCGCTCGATCCGCGACTGCCGCAGCACCTCGATGCCGAGGTCGGCGAACCTGCCCTCCAGGATCCGGTCGGCCTCGGCCAGACCCGTCGCGGCCGCCCCCGGCAGGACGAGCCGGACGTCGAGGTCGGACAGGACCCCGGCTCGACGCCAGGAGTCACACGCCATGAGCAGCGGCTTGAGCGCCGTCGGAGCGCAGGACGCCGGCTCCGGCGGCACGGTGAACACGACCGAGCCGGACCGCAGTGCCGACAGGCGCGGCCACACCTGCGGGGCGCTGCCCGGCACGTAGGTGGACGCCGCCCACCCGTCGGCGTACGCCTGCAGCAGCCCGGGCGTGGCATCCCAGTCCTCGACGAGCCCGGGGCAGACGACGAGCGTCGACCAGTGCAGCGTGCGACCTCCGCGGGTGTGCGCGGTCATCGCGACCGGATCGACGGCGTCGACGGCGTCCCGGATCCACCGGCACCCGTGCGGGACGACGTCGGCCATCGGCCGTTCCAGGTCGGCCATCGTCGCCTCGCCGGCGCCGACGTAGTTGAGTAGCGGCTTGTAGCGGTGCACCGGCTGCGGGGCCACGAGTGCGACGTCGTCGAACCCGTCGCGCAGCAGGCGCGCGGCCAGGGAGATGCCGGCGTTGCCGCCACCGATGATCAGGATCTCGGAACGCTCGACGGCCACGGTGCGGAGCCTGCCCAGTTCCCCCGGGCCCCACACGGGCCAGCGCGTCAGCCGGCGATGCGGGCGCACTCCTCGCAGCGCGGAGCGGCCGCCGCCGTCGGCCAGTCAACCGCGGCGCTGACCGTGACCAGCACCCCGCACACCGATCCCTCGAGGCCGTCCACCACGGGCCGGGCCACGGCATGCACCGCGTCGCCCGCCCGTCCGACGGCGTAGCCCGATCCGCGGTGCTCGCGTCCGGCGAACCCGGCGCCGGAACCGGTCACGATGAGGCTTCCCGTCATGACGCCAGGGTGAGCGCCCCAGGTGTCCGGTGGGTTACCCCCTCCCGAACATCTGGGGCGACTCCTCAGCTCTCGCGGACCGGCCGGTAGATCAGGTGAAGCACGCCGGTCGGCAGGGCCTCCGACGACACCAGCTCCAGCGGCGTGCGGCCCAGCTCGTCGGTCCACCGGCGCTCACCGGAGACGACGATCGGGTCGACCAGCAGCACCAGCTCGTCCAGCAGGCCGGCGTCGAGCAGGGAGCGGACCGTCGCCAGGCTCCCGGACATGCCGATCGTGCTTTCGGTGCGGTCCTTGAGCTCCCGCACCTCGTCCAGGCTGCGGAGCACCGTGGTGCCCGCCCAGTCGGACTTCTCCAGCGTCGTGGACAGCACGTACTTCGGGATCGGGTTGATGAAGTCGGCGAACTCGTCGCTGGTATTCGCCGGCCAGTACTGCGCCCACTGGTCATGCAGCACACGGCCCATGAGGTAGGCCTCGCAGCGGTCGCTGTGCCGGTCCACCGCCTTGCCCATGGCCTCGTCGAAGTACGGGAAGTGCCACTGGTCGGGCCGCTCGGCGGAACCGTCGACGGTGGTGAACAGGGCGGCGGCGATCTTTCCCACGGTGGTATCTCCTTGCGGTGCGCGGTTGTCGAGAACGTAGACGGGCAGCCGGCGCAGAACTCATCGGGCAAGGTGGTGCCGGGGCCGAGGGCCGGCCACCGCGAGGAGGTTCCCGTGTCCCGTCCGCCGTTCCCACCGTTCACCCTGGAGACCGCCCGGCAGAAGGTGCGGGCCGCCGAGGACGCCTGGAACACCTGCGACCCGGTCCGCGTGGCGCAGGCCTACACCGAGGACACCGTCTGGCGGAACCGGGACGAGTTCCTGACCGGCCGCGAGGAGGTCTCGGCCTTCCTGGGGCGCAAGTGGGAGAAGGAGCGCGACTACGCGCTCCGCAAGGAGCTGTGGGCCTTCACCGAGAACCGGATCGCGGTCCGGTTCCAGTACGAGTGGCAGGACGCCGACGGTGGGACCTGGCGCTCCTACGGCAACGAGAACTGGGAATTCGCGCCCGACGGGTTGATGCGGAGGCGGGAGGCCAGCATCAACGACGTCCCCATCGCCCCCGAGGAGCGCTGGATCCTCGGCCCCCGCGACGAGGGCGACACGACGCCCCTGCCGCTGCGCTGACCGTCAGTCCATCCGGGTCACCTTGTAGGGCGCTCCGCTGCGGTCGTAGGTGATCCACTCGCCGGTCTGCCGGCCCCGGTCGAAGGAACCGGATCGCAGCATCGAGCCGTCGGTCCGGAACCACTCCCAGTAGCCGTCTGGCTGTCCGTCCACGACCGGGCCGTGCGCGCGCAGCGACCCGTCCCGGTGGTGCTCGACGTGGAACGGCTCGGTGAATCGGGTCTCGGGCATGCCCGATCCCAGCACGAAGCGCATCCGGGGGGACCCGCGGCGGGAACCAGGGTCGGATCCGGGCGTTCCCCGATGTCGGCCGGGGGCGGCGTCGCCCAGGCTCGCTGCATGACCACCACCGCGGAGATCCCTCCCCAGCAGCAGCCCGGCGTCCGGCCCTTCCTGCGCAGCGGCACCGACCGGATGGCCGGCGGCGTGTGCGGCGGACTGGCCGAGTACACCGGCGTCGACGCGACGCTCTGGCGGCTCGGCGCCGTCCTCGTCACGCTCACCGGCGGCGCCGGCGTGCCCGTGTACCTGCTCCTCTGGGTGGCACTGCCCTCGGCGCCGCTGCCTGAGGGCGTCCGCCCCAGCCTGCTGGAGGAGTGGGCGCAGCGCCTGCGCAGCGCCGTCCTCGGGCGACGCCGGTGAACGCGCAGGTCGGGCGGGACGGCGGTGTCGCACGGCAGGACGGCCCGCCGCCGGTGTCCGTGCTGCAGCATGAGCACATGACGAGTCCCGCCGGGCAGCCGGCTCCGATGGTCGTGCCGCGGTTCTTCGTGAAGCAGCGGATCACGGTGATGGTGAACCGCTACGAGATCCTGATGGCCGACCCCGACGGCAGCCCCGGCCAGCTCATCGCGTTCGCCGAGCAGAAGCGGATGAAGCTCAAGGAGGAGGTCGTCTTCTTCTCCGACGAGTCGAAGACCCGTCGGGTGTTCTCCTTCAAGGCGCGGCAGCGGCTCGACGTCAATGCCGAGCACGACGTCTATGACGAGTACGGCACCGTCATCGGGTACTTCAGCAAGCAGTTCGGCGCGAGCCTGCTGCGCTCGACCTGGAACCTCTCCGCCCCCGGGGTCGAGGCCGTCGGTCAGGAGCGCAACCTGACCATCGCGATCCTCCGCCGGGTCTGGGGCTTCATCCCGTACCTGGGCGACATCTGGGTCCCGTTCGTCTTCCACTTCGACTTCGTGAACCAGGGCACCGGCCAGATCGTCATGTCCAGCCACAAGAAGATCGGCTTCCGGGACGCCTACGACGTCACGGTGCCCGACCCGCGGCTGGACTTCCGGGTCGCGGCGTCGATGGCCGTGGCGCTGGACGCACTGCAGAGCCGCTGACGGCGGGAAGCCTCGGGAAGTCGCGTCGGTTGTCCCTGGCAACCGACGCGAAAGGCCCCCGCACATGAGCATCACGCTGTCCGTCCTCGACCTCGCCCCCATTCCGCGCGGGGAGACCCCGAGCAGCTCCATCGCGGCCAGCGTCGCCCTGGCGCAGCGTGCGGAGCAGCACGGCTTCGAGCGGGTCTGGTACGCCGAGCACCACAACATGCCCTCGATCGCGTCGTCGGCCACCAGCGTGCTGATCTCGCACGTCGGCGCGCACACCGAGCGCATCCGGCTCGGCGCCGGCGGCGTCATGCTGCCCAACCACTCGCCGCTGACCATCGCCGAGCAGTTCGGCACCCTCGAGGCGATGTATCCCGGCCGCATCGACCTGGGCCTGGGCCGCGCGCCCGGCAGCGACCAGAACACGATGTACGCGCTGCGCCGCGACCCCCACTCGGCCGACACCTTCCCCCAGGACGTCGTCGAGCTGCAGGGCTACCTGACCGGCAACACCCGGGTCCGTGGTGTCGACGCCATCCCGGGCAAGGGCTCGAACGTGCCGCTCTACGTCCTCGGTTCGTCAATGTTCGGCGCGCAGCTCGCTGCCGCCCTCGGCCTGCCCTACGCCTTCGCCTCGCACTTCGCGCCGGCCATGCTCGAACCCGCCGTCGCCGCCTACCGCAGCCAGTTCACGCCCTCCGAGCAGCTGGACCGGCCCTACGTCATCGCCGGGGTCAACGTGGTGGCCGCCGACACCGAGGACGACGCCCGCGAGCAGTTCGCGGCGGTCAGGCGGAACCTGGCGATCGGTCTCTTCGGCCGGGGCCAGGCCCTCACCGACGAGCAGGCCGACCAGCTCCTGGCGCAGGGCGCCGGGCAGCACGTGGAGACCATGCTGACCCACACTGCCCTGGGCACCCCCGACCAGGTGGGCTCCTACCTCGAGGGCTTCGCGAGGACCGCCGACGCCGACGAGCTGATCGTCGCCTTCCAGTCCACCAGCCTGGAGGGCCGGCTGCGGGCGGTCGAGCTCACTGCCGAGGCGCTGAGGTCGCCCGCCGCCTGAGTCCGGCACGCGTTCCCTCTTTGCGGCTTCCGCGGAGCTGCGCTGGACTGGGGATGTGGCCGACGACCGGGACCCGCTGACCGAGCACGTCGACGCGGCGGCCGACGCGCCGCCGCAGCGGGTCAGGCGCTGGAGCCTGATCGGGCCCGGCATCGTCGTGGCGGCCACCGGCGTGGGTGCCGGGGACCTCGTGGCGACACTCATCGCCGGGTCCCGGTTCGGGTACGCCCTGCTCTGGGCGGTCGTGCTCGGCGTCGTCGTCAAGATCGCGCTCGCCGAGGCGACCGGGCGCTGGCACCTCGCCACCGGGTCGACGATCTTCACCGGCTGGCGGTCCCTCGGTGCCTGGACGTCGGTCTACTTCGTGGTCTACGTGGCCGTGTGGGGGTTCGTCTACGGCGCCACCGCCATGACGTCGTCGGCACTGCCGCTGGCGGCGCTCTTCCCGGCGCTGTGGATCCCTGCCTGGGGGATCATCTGCGGCCTCGCCGGGCTCGCCATCGTCTGGTTCGGCACCTACGCGGTGTTCGAGAAGGTCATGACCGTCCTCATCGGGGTCATGTTCGTCATCGTGGTGGGGCTCGCCGTGCTGGTCGTCCCCGACCTGGGCGAGACGCTCTCGGGCCTGGTCCCGCGGCTCCCGGACGGGTCGGCGGTCTACACCCTCGGTCTGGTCGGCGGCGTCGGCGGGACGATCACGATGGCCGCCTACGGCTACTGGGTCAACGCCAAGGGCTGGCGCGACGCCTCGTGGATGAAGGTCATGCGGCTGGACAACCGGGTCGCCTACATCACCACCGGCGTCTTCGTCGTCGCGATGCTCATCGTGGGGGCCGACGTCCTGCACGACTCGGGCGGCTCGCTCACCGAGGGCGACCGGGGCCTGCTCGACCTCGACGAGATCCTCCGCGACCGGTTCGGCGACGCCGTGGGCACGCTGTTCCTCGTCGGCTTCTTCGCGACCTCCTTCTCCTCGCTGCTCGGCGTCTGGCAGGGGGTCAGCCTGCTGGTCACCGACTTCGTCCGGACGTCGAAGCGGGGGAGTGGTCAGCTCGCCGAGGGGCCGGCCGAGCGGAGCCGGCCCTACCGCGCCTACCTGCTGTGGCTGACCTTCCCGCCGATGACGCTGCTCTTCCTGGAGCGACCGTTCGCCCTGGTGGTCGCCTACGGCGCGCTCGGCGCCTTCTTCATGCCCTTCCTGGCGATCACGCTGCTGTGGCTGCTCAACAGCCGGCGCACCCCGGAGCGCTGGCGCAACGGGTGGCTGTCGAACTCGCTGCTCGTCGGGGCGGCCGCCCTGTTCCTGGCCCTGTGCGTCAACGAGCTCAGCGGGCTCGGTTCGTGACCGACGCCCGGGTTTGCCGCCCGGGGGCGCTGCGGGTACGCCTCTGAGGTGACCTACTCGATCGTGGCCCGTGATCCCGAGACGGGGGAGATGGGCGTCGCCACCCAGTCCCAGGCGTTCGCCGTCGGCAACAGCGTCCCGTTCGCCCTGCCCGGGCACGGCGTCATCGCCACCCAGTCGATGGCGGAGCCGATGTACGGCTCGGTCGGTCTGGACCTGCTGCAGGGCGGCTTCACCGCCCAGGAGGTGCTCACGGCGCTCAGCAGCGTCGACCCGCAGCCCGAACGCCGTCAGGTGGCCGTCCTCGGGGTGAACGGGGACCTCGCCGCGTACACCGGCACCAGCTGCGTCGACGACGCCGGTCACCTGCTCGGGGACAACTGCGTGGCGCTGGCCAACATGGCCAGCTCCCCGGCGGTGTGGGAGGCCATGGTGGAGCGGTTCGAGGGCTCCGCCGGGGCGCTCGCGCAGCGGCTGCTGTCCTCGTTGGTGGCGGGGGAGGAGGC
>NZ_POQU01000039.1 GCF_002938425.1 Blastococcus atacamensis
GGCAGTCATGGCGTGCTCCATGGTCCCACTCCCTCACCGTTCCCGGTGCCGCCCGAGACCGACCTCACCCCATCCGGCTCCCGCGCTGCCCGCCCGTCCCCGCGGGAACCGCTGCCGCGTCACCGTCCGCTCCCGGGCCGGGAGCTGCCGCGGCCCACCTGCGGAGGGCCACGGACACCGCGGCCAGCGCGACCGCCTTGGCCAGGGCTCCCGAGTAGCCGCCGTGGTCGGCCAGCCCGGCGATGGGCGAGAGCGCCACCCCGGCGGCGATGGAGCCTGGTTCCAGCAGGATCAGCGACCAGCCGGCGGAGGCGGGCAGCACCCCGGCGCGGATCAGCGCGCTCCCCCACGAGATCAGGCCCGCCATCCAGGCCAGCGCGCCCAGCGGGAACCCCAGAAAGGCCAGGCCGTCGAAGCCCAACCCCCAGGCGGCTGTCGCCGTCATGGTGAGGACCAGCGCCACCTGCGCCACCCCGTAGCTGACGCGCTCCCACCGCCCGGCGCCGCCTGCGTGCGCCCGGTGCACGCAGGCGAAGGTGCCCATGGTGAGGAGACCTGGCACCAGCCATAGGACGTCGCGGTAGTTCTGCGGACCGGGCCGGATCACCGACTCCGCCGAGAGGACAGTGAACCCCGCCGCCGCGGCCACGCCCAGGCGGTAGCCGAGCTCCGGTGCGCGGTTGAGGACCCGGCGGATCACGCCCGCCCCCTCACGGCCGGGCGGCTCAGCGCCAGCAGCACGATCAGCACCGCGCCGACGGCCATGAACCCGACCGACTCCTGCTCGTCGTAGACGGCGAACTTCACGACACCGAACACCAGGTCGAGGGCGATCAGGCCGGCCAGCGCCGGCAGGACCCGCCGGTCGCTGCCCAGCCGGAAGGCCGCGAAGAGGAAGGCGACGGCCAGCGCGGCCGACCACGCTGCGACCGTCCAGTCACCGAGGCCCTGCAGGTCGCCGCCCTGCTCGGCGGTGGCGAAGAAGGTGAAGTAGGCGGTGCCGTAGAGCTTGACCGCGCCGAACAGGCCCAGCAGCACCTGGGTACCGCGCAGCAGCGCCCTGCGGCCGAGGGCGGGTGGCACGTCGGTGGTCATGTCGTCCTCCTGCGGTATCGAGCGGCCCGGTGCGATCGACCGGCACGGCGCACGCTAGGGAGATCGGCGGCCCGGCCGCATCGCCCCGAGGGCGGCTCCGCCGGTCAGCCCACGGGCTGATGGATTCGGCCGCTGATCGACCTAGGCTTCGCACGTGACCCGGTCGCTACCCGTCCGCTGGCGTCCGCCGAGGACGGACGCCGCCCTGGCGGCGGGCTCGCTCGTGCTCTCGCTGGCGCAGGTAGCCGTCTGGCCCATCGCACATCCGGCGGTTTCCGCGCTGGTCGCCGTGGGTTCGACCCTGCCCGTCGCGTACCGGCGGGTCGTCCCGACCAGCGCGGCGCTGGCGACGACGGCGATGTGGCTGGTGCCGACCCACGGGTTCCTGCTGCTCGGCTTCGTCCTGGCCGGGCTGGTCTTCTACTCGTTCGGTCTTCTCGAACCCGCCCTCCGGCGGGTGGTCGCCGTGGCCTCGCTCGCCTCAGTGGTCGGCGTGGTGATGACCCTCGCGGGTCCGGAGGCTCCACCGGCAGCCATCGGTGCGGTCCTGGTCGTCGCCGGCCCCGTGCTGGCCGGCCGGCTGGTGGCTCACCAGCGGGCGCAGAACGCGCAGCTCCGGGAGCTCACCGCCGAGTTGGTGCGGGGACGGGCCGCAGCCGAGCTCGCCGCCGTCGCCGAGGAGCGTGCCCGCATCGCCCGCGAGCTGCACGACGTCATCGGCCACGAGGTCAGCGTCATCGCCGTGCAGGCCGATGCCGCCGCCGCGGCGCTGAGCCGCGCTCCGAAACTGGCGGCGGCGCCCGTGGCGGCGATCCGCCGGGCGGCCGGCGAGACCCTCGACGAGATGCGCCGCGTGGTTGCCCTGCTGCGGGGGCCGGACGACCACGAGGCGCTGCACCCGCAACCCGGCCTTGCCGACCTCGGCGGGTTGGTGGAGCGCGCCCGCCTCGCCGGCGCCGAAATCGACCTGGCGATGCGATTGCCGGCCACTCCGCCGCCGCCGAGCCTCCAGCTGACGGTGTACCGGGTCGTGCAGGAGGGGCTCACCAACACCCGGAAGCACGCGCCCGGCGCCTCGGTCCAGGTCCGGGTCGAGGACGCCGGCGACCACCTCTGCGTGGAGGTCGTCGACAGTGGCGGCCGGCTCGCCCGGAGCCCAGGCGGCGGACACGGGCTCATCGGCATGCGGGAGCGCGTGGGCATGCACGGCGGAACGCTCCAGGCCGGGCCGACGGCCGACGGCTTCGCGGTCGCCGCGCGGCTGCCCCTGACCGTGGCGGGACGTTCGTGACCGCCCGGACGGCGGACGAGCCGCCGGTCTCCGTGGTCCTCGTCGACGACCAGGCGATGGTCCGCGACGGGTTGCGGCTGGTCCTCGAGCTCTCCGGTGTCGCGGTCGTGGGCGAGGCGGCGGACGGCGCCGAGGGGGTGGCCGTGGTCGGGGACCGGCAGCCGGACGTCGTCCTGATGGACCTGCGGATGCCCGGCGTGGACGGCGTCGAGGCGACCCGGCGCATCGTGGACAGGGGCGGCCGCACGCGGGTCGTCGTACTCACCACCTTCGAGGGCGAGGAGCACGCCTACCTCGCGCTGCGAGCCGGGGCGTCCGGTTACCTGCTCAAGGACGCCGGTGCCGATCGCCTGGTCGCGGCGGTGCGCGCGGCGGCGGCCGGTGAGATGCCGATGGCGCCGGCGGTGGCCGCGCGGCTGGTGGCCTCCTACGTGAGCCGGCCGCCCGCCCGGCCGGCGGTCGACCGGCTGACGCCGCTCAGCGAGCGCGAGCAGGAGGTCCTGGCCCTCGTCGGCGCCGGGCGTTCCAACGCCGAGATCGCCGAGCACCTCGTCGTCTCGATGGCCACGGTGAAGAGCCACGTACGGCACATCCTGGCGAAGCTGGACCTGCGCGACCGCGCCCAGGCCATCGTGCTCGCACACGAGTGCGGATTGGTCCGGTCCGGCTGGACCGGCCCACCCCCTTCTGGGCGCGACCCGCATGCCTCTGCCAGGCTGCCGCCATGAGCCGGCTCGCCGACGTGGACCTGTCCCCCTCCCTGTCGAAGAAGGACGGCAAGAAGCAGCTGAAGGAGGCCCAGGCGCGGCTGGTCCACCTGCGACTGCTCCTCGGTGGCCAGATCGGTCCCGGGGAGCTCGGCCCGCCGCTGCTCGTGCTCTTCGAGGGCTGGGACGCGTCGGGCAAGGGCGGCGCGATCCAGCGCCTCGTCGGCGAGCTCGATTCGCGGCACGTGCGCGTGGCCCAGTTCTCCGCCCCCACGCATGACGAGAAGCGGCACCACTTCCTGTGGCGGTTCTGGCCGGTGCTGCCGGGCTGGGGAGGGATGAGCGTGCTGGACCGAACCTGGTACGGCCGGGTGCTCGTCGAGCGGGTGGAGGGCTTCGCGACCGAGGAGGCCTGGCGGCGTGCGTACGGGGAGATCGTGGACCTGGAGACGTCGCTGGCCGCCGAGGGCACGATCCTGGTGAAGTTCTGGCTGCACGTCTCCCCCGAGGAGCAGCTGCACCGGTTCGAGAAGCGCCGCGCCGACCCGTACAAGGCCTGGAAGCTCACCGACGAGGACTGGCGCAACCGGGAGAAGCGGGCGGAGTACGAGACCGCCGTCGAGGACATGCTGGAGCACACGCACACCGAGGTCGCCCCCTGGCACGTGATCCCGGCGGACGACAAGCGCTGGGCCCGGGTGGCGGTGGTCCGCACGGTCTGCGAGGCGATCGAGCGGGCACTGCACGCCCGGGGCATCGATCCCGACCCGCCGCTGACGAACTGAACCGCCTACCGCTGCGCCGGGGCGACCGGCTGCCGGAGAACGGTGCGCTGCTTCGCGGGTGCGGTCCGGCGGACGTCGCTGAGGTAGATCTCGTGGTGCTTCCCGACCATGCGGAACCCGTGCCCGGGGATCACGACGTCGTGCAGCCGCGCGAGCACCTCGGTCTCGTCGTCGAAGGACCCGACGTGCAGCGTCTGCACGCACCGGCCTTCGGCGAGGCGCTCCATGCGCACGTTGTCCAGACGTGCGGGTCGCTTCCGCGCGGCCTGTTCGAGCGCGGCGAGGAACATGCTCCGGTCGATCCACGGCGGGACCAGGAGCATCAGGGTCCAGTTCCACCTGGACTCGTCCCGCGCCGTCGTGAACGACTCCATGTCCTCGGCCCACCACAGTCCTTCCAGCGGCGGCACCACGTAGTCGCGACCCAGCTCCGTCTTGCTGGCGAACTTCATCCCGTAGGCGACGGGGTGAGCGACTCGACCGCCTCGGCGAAGGCCGGCGAGGTGTTGGGGCCCCCGCTGCCGTCGACCATCAGGTACTGCAGCTCCGGCACGTCGACGACGCGGAAGGACCCCCGGGCCGCCCGGTAGGCGTCCAGCGAGCGCTTGAGGTCGACCTTGGCCGTCATGGCCGGCCGACGACGGCGTGCTCGCGGACCCAGGCGTGCATGGCGATGCCCGCGGCCACCCCGGCGTTGATGGAGCGGGTGGAGCCGAACTGGGCGATCGAGACGGTCATCGCGGCGCCGTCGCGGGCCTCGGGGGTCAGCCCGGGGCCCTCCTGACCGAACAGCAGCACGCAGCGCTCGGGCAGCCGCACGGTCTCGATCGGCACCGCGCCCGGGCCGTTGTCCACCGCGACCACCGCGAGGCCCTGCTCGGCGGCGAACGCCAGGAGCCCGCCGACGTCGTCGTGGTGGCGCAGGTGCTGGTACCGGTCGGTGACCATGGCCCCGCGCCGGTTCCAGCGGCGGCGGCCGACCACGTGCACCTCGGCGGCGAGGAACGCGTTGGCCGTGCGCACCACCGTACCGATGTTGAGGTCGTGCCCGAAGTTCTCGATGGCGACGTGGAACG
Organism: Blastococcus atacamensis; assembly: GCF_002938425.1. GTDB lineage: Bacteria > Actinomycetota > Actinomycetes > Mycobacteriales > Geodermatophilaceae > Blastococcus > Blastococcus atacamensis. The sequence continues at coordinate 4,955 of NZ_POQU01000039.1, forward strand.
GGTGCCGGCGCCGGTCGAGGTCGGCGACGATCGCCTCGACGGTCCAGTAGCGGTAGCGGTCGACGACGTTGCGCCGATCCCCCTCGGCCAGCAGTTGCGGGTCGTACCGCGGGTCCTCCGGCCACGGCCCCTCCCACGGACCGACGCCGACCGTCGTCCCCCAGTCGGTGGGGCCGGCCAGGACGTCGTCGCTCACGCCCCGGATGGTTCCAGTTCGCCGTCGAGCCACTCCAGCCGACCGCCGTGCGGCGCCGACCGGGCCAGCGGCCGGCGGTCCAGGGAGACGACGAACTCCGTGCCCCATCCGTCGACCGGGCGCTCACCGGTCCCGGGCACGGCGCCGGGCGGCTCCTGGGCGAGCCAGCGCACCGGCAGGTCGGCGACCGCCTCGGCGAACCGCGCCCGGACGTCGCCGGGCACGTAGGGCAGCACCGCCGTGTGCATCACGACCGTGCTGCCGGGAGACGCGAGCTCCATCGCGTCGAGGAGCCGGTCGACCAGTGGAAGGACCCCGTCCTCCCCACCCCTCGCACGCTCGGGGCGGGCCCCGGGACGGGGCCGAACTGCGCCACCGGGCCGGGCCAGACCAGCGCCCGCAGCCACTCCCGGTCATCGGGGTCCCGGGGGTCGAGCGGGTTCAGGTCGATGCCGACGCGGGCTGCCACCTGCGGCATCGCGCTGGGCACCGGCACGGCCCCGGAGGTCTCGACCCGGATGCCGAGCGAGTCCGACGGCCGACCCGCACCCCGTCGTAGTCGTAGTCGTAGCCGTAGCGGTCGGGGTAGAGGCAGAGGCCCGCGGAGGCGCCGACCTCGATCAGCGTCAGCGGGCCGTCGAGCTGCGCGAGGACCGGGAGCAGGGCGCCGCAGCGGGCCGGCTCGTTGGTCTGGGTGGCGCGGGCGAGGACGGTCTCGCGCACCCGGTCACCGTCCTCGGTGATGCGGCGCTCGAGTTCGGCGCCGTCGGCGGGCGCTCCGCCCAGGAACTGCAGGGCTGCGAAGAGCAGATTGGGCTGCCGCTTGCCGGTCGGCAGCGCGGCGAGGAACTCCAGCACGGGTCCGGACGCGGCGACGTGCGCGGCCAGCTCGGCGTACAGCGGGGAGGTGGGCTCCGCCTCGGCCACGAACTCGCGGTAGCCGCGGGCGATCCGGTCGAGGTCCTCGTCGCTCATGCCGGCAGGATCGCAGAGCGTGCAGGATCACGGGGTGCAGCCCGACGTCCTCCTCCACCTGGTCGAGCCGTCGGCATGGCGCGAGGCCCTGCGCGCAGGCGCGGTTCGGCCAACCTCGCTGACCGACGTCGGGTTCGTGCACCTGTCGACACCGGACCAGGTGCACCTGCCGGCGCAGGCACTGTTCCCCGGTCGGCGGGACGTGGCGCTGCTGGTCGTCGACCCCGCCCGGCTGCCCGACCCCGTGCGGTTCGAGCCCGGTCGCCTCGAGGACCCCGCCGGGATGTTGTTCCGGCACCTCTACGGTCCGCTGCCGACGAGCGCCGTCGTCGCCGTGGTGCCCTACCGCCGGCCGCTGCCCCCGCTGCCCTCCCCCGGCGACTCCGAGGCGCGCGCTCGCGCGTTCCTCACCTCGCTGCCCATCCGACGCGCCGTCGGGGTGGGCGACGTCCCCGGTGGCGTGGCCGTGCTCGACCCCGACTTCCCGTACTCCCGCGACAACAACCGGCTGGTTCTCGCCGAGCCGGTGGACGCCGCCACGGTCGACGCCGCCGCCGAGCAGGTGGGCGGCAACGCCGGCTGGCCGCACCGCGCGGTGCTGCTGGCCTGGGCCGGGGCGGAGGACACCGCGGCGGCGCTGCGCGAGCGCGGCTGGGAGACCGAGGAACTGGTGCTGATGGCGCGCGCCGGCGAACCCGCGCCTCCCGGCGACGAGCGGGTGTCGGTCGTCGACCAGCGGGAGGTGCACGGCTTCTGGGAGCGGTCCTGGCTCGAGCGGTTGGCGCACGTGGGCCGCGACCTCGACCGGGTGGTGCGCGAACTCGTCGGCCGCGAGCACCTCAACGACCGGGTCGTGGCGGTGACCGATCTGGTGGTCCGGGAGGACGGGGAGGTCGTGGCGTCGGCCCAGCTGCGGGTCGACGGCGCCACCGCGGCGGTGGACTCGGTGCTGACCGCGCCGGCCGCCCGGGGCCGGGGGCACGCGGACGCCCTGCTGCGCCGGGCCCTGCGGCTCGCGGACGAGGCCGGCTGCGACCTCGTCGTCCTCGAGGCGACCGCCGACGACTGGCCGCAGCACTGGTACGCGCGACGCGGTTTCCGACCGGTCGGCACCATGTGGAGCGCGGAGCGGTGAAGGCCCGCGAGGGTACGACCCTCGCTCAGACCGGGGCGAGGACCGACAGCAGCAGGTAGGCCGCGGCCGCCGACGGCAGCAGCGAGTCCAGCCGGTCCATGATCCCGCCGTGCCCGGGCAGCAGGTCGCCCATGTCCTTGATGCCCAGGTCACGCTTGATCAGCGACTCGGCGAGGTCGCCGACGGTCGCGGACACGGCGAGGGCGGCGCCGAAGACCAGGCCGCCCCACCAGGGGCCGTCCAGCGCGAAGACGATGATCGGCGTGGCCATCAGCATGCAGGTCAGGACCGAGCCGACCATGCCTTCCCACGACTTCTTCGGGCTGATCGACGGCGCCATCGGGTGCTTCCCGAACAGGACGCCCGCCGCGTACCCGCCCACGTCGCTGGCCACGACGGTGGCGATGAACACCAGCACCCGCGTCGCGCCGTCCTCGGGCACGAGCAGCAGGACGGCGAAGCCGGCCAGGAGCGGGACGTAGAGGGCGACGAGGATCCCGGCGGCGGCGTCCCGGCGGTATCCGGCCGGTCCCGCGGCCAGCCGCCACAGCAGGACGGCGAGGGCGGTCAGGAAGAACCCGGTGATCAGGCCCGTCGGGCCGCGGGTCCAGGCCAGCGCCTGCATCGCGCAGGCCCCGACCAGCAGCGGCACCATCGGCGCGGCGCGACCGCCCTTCCGCAGCGCCCGGACGAGCTCCACCACCGCGACGAGGATCGCCGCCCCCAGCACGGCGAGGAAAGCGGGGCGCCACACGAGCAGGGAGGCCAGGATGACGGCCACCAGGCTCACGCCGACACCGATGGCGGCCCGCAGGTTGCGCCCGGCCCGTCCGACCGGCTTCTCCGTGGTCGGCAGCGATTCGATGTCCTCCGCCGGCGGCAGCGCCTCCGACGTCGGGTCGCCGCCGGGAACGCCCACCTGCGGGAGCGCCGCGGTCTCGTCGGGCACCGGCACCGGCGCGCGGCCCGGCAACGGCGGCACCGGACGGGACGCCCGCACCGGTCCGGTGTCGTCGCCGGCCGCCCGAGCCCGGCGGGCGCCGAGCCGCGGGAACGGCTCGGCGCCCGGGCGGACTGAGCCCGGGCGGTCGGCGGAGGGAGGCGTCATGGACGTGGCAGCCGAGTGCGAGGTCAGACCTCGAGCAGCTCGGTCTCCTTGTTCTTCATCGCCTCGTCGATCTGTGCGACGTGCTGGGAGGTGAGGTCGTCGAGCTCCTTCTCCGCGCGGCGCACGTCGTCCTCACCGGCCTCGCCGTCCTTGGCGATGCGATCCAGCTCCTCCTTGGCGCGGCGGCGGATGTTGCGGATCGCGACCTTGGCGTCCTCGCCCTTGCTGCGGGCCTGCTTGACCAGGTCCCGACGGCGCTCCTCGGTGAGCTGCGGGAACACCACACGGAGGATCTGGCCGTCGTTGGTCGGGTTCACGCCGAGGTCGCTGTCGCGGATGGCCCGCTCGATGGCCGTCAGCTGGCCCATGTCGTAGGGCTTGATGACCGCCATGCGCGCCTCGGGGACGGTGATCGAGGCCATCTGCGGCACCGGGGTGTAGGCCCCGTAGTAGTCGACCATGATCTTGCTGAACATCGAGGGCGCCGCGCGGCCGGTGCGCACCGAGCCGAGGTCCTCGCGGGCGACGGACAGGGCCTTGTCCATCCGCTCCTCGGCATCGAGCAGGGTGTCGTCGATCACGGGTCTTCCCTCCATCGGCGGCGGGACCTCCGCCGTCGTCTGTCTCGGTTCGTGGGCCGACCGGCCGGTCAGGACTCGGCGGACTGGCTGATCAGGGTGCCGATCTTCTCACCTGATGCCGCTCGCGCGATGTTGCCGTCCGTCAGCAGGTTGAACACGACGATCGGCATGCGGTTCTCCATCGACAGGCTGATCGCCGTCGCGTCGGCCACCTTCAGCTCGTCGGCCAGGACCTTCGCGTAGTCCAGGTCCTCGTACATGACGGCGTCGGGGTTGGTGCGCGGGTCGTCGTCGTAGACGCCGTCGACGCCGTTCTTGGCCATCAGCAGCACCTGGCAGCCGATCTCCAGCGCGCGCTGGGCAGCGACGGTGTCCGTGGAGAAGTACGGCATGCCGGCACCCGCGCCGAAGATGACCAGCCGGCCCTTCTCCAGGTGCCGGACCGCCTTGCGCGGGATGTAGGGCTCCGCGACCTGGCCCATCTCGATGGCCGTCTGGACCCGGGTCTCCAGGCCGACCTGCTCGCAGAAAGCCTGCAATGCCAGCGCGTTCATGACCGTGCCCAGCATGCCCATGTAGTCGGCGTGCCGGCGGTCCATGCCGGCCTGCGCGAGCTCGGCCCCGCGGAAGAAGTTGCCGCCACCGACGACGACGGCGACCTGGGTACCACCGTGCACGACCTCGGCAAGCTGCTGGGCGATGCTGTGCACGATGCCGGAGTCCACACCGACACTGCCGCCGCCGAACGCCTCGCCGGAGAGCTTCAGCAGCACGCGCTTGTAGCCGTGCCCGTCGGCCGGCTCGAAGGCACTGGGAGCGGACAAGGGTGCGGTGGTGTCGGTCAAGGGACGTCCCTGGGTCTCGGTGGTGAATCGCTGGTGTGATCCTGCCGCATCGGCCGACCCGACTCCTGCCGAGATGCCGGGTGCGACCGGGCCCGGACGTGCGACCGGCCCCGTCCCTGCGAGGGAACGGGGCCGGTCGTCATTACCAGGTGGTTCAGGCCTGGCCGACCTCGAAGCGGGCGAACCGCTCGACGGTCATGCCGGCCTCGTCGACGATCTGCTTCACCGTGCGCTTGGGCTCGGTGATCGACGGCTGCTCGAGCAGGACGAAGTCCTTGTAGAAGGCGTTGACCCGGCCCTCGACGATCTTGACGATCGCCTGCTCGGGCTTGCCCTCCTCCTTCGCGGTCTGCTCGGCCACGCGGCGCTCGGTCTCGACCGTCTCGGCCGGGACCTCGTCGCGGGTGAGGAAGCGCGGACGGGCAGCGGCGATGTGCATCGCCAGGCTGCGTGCGGCGTCCTCGGAACCGCCGCTGTACTGCACCGCGACACCGATCGCTGGGGGCAGGTCGGTGGCCCGCTTGTGCAGGTAGGTGGCGGTGCTGCCCTCGAACGCGGCGAACCGGCTCAGCACCAGCTTCTCGCCGATGCGGGCGGACTCGCCCTCGACGAGCGCGGCCACGGTCTGACCGTCGACGTCGCTGCCCAGCAGGGACTCGGCGTCGGTGGCCTTGTTGGTCACGCCGATCTCGAGCAGACGCTCGGCCAGCGCGATGAAGTCGGCGTTCTTGGCGACGAAGTCGGTCTCGCAGTCGAGCTCGAGCAGCGCGCCGTCCTTGCTGACGACGATGCCGTTGGTCGTCGAGCGCTCGAGGCGCTTGCCGACGTCCTTGGCGCCCTTGACGCGCAGGAACTCGACGGCCTTGTCGTAGTCGCCGTCGGCCTCGGTCAGGGCCTTCTTGCAGTCCATCATCCCGGCGCCGGTGGCGTCGCGCAGACGCTTGACGTCGGCCGCGGTGAACTCAGCCATGTCACTTCCTCAATGGTCTGGGTGGTGCGAGCAGTGGTGGAGGCGCGCCTCGGCGCCGCCCCGCGGACAGGGCGGCGCCAAGGTCTCAGCCGTTCTGGGCGCCCTGGGTACCGGTGTCGGGGCTGCCGGTGGCGGGCACGCCCTCGACCGGCGCGATCTCCTCGGCGGTGACCGTGGGGGCCTCGGCCGGGGTCTCGGGCAGCGGGGTGGCGGGCTGGTCGGCGGCGGTGCCACCGGTCAGCAGCTCGCGCTCCCAGTCGGCCAGCGGCTCGCCGGCGGCCACGGCCGGCTCGCCGCCGTCCTCGCGACCGGCGTTGGCCTGCGCGGCCGAGCGGGCCATGAGGCCCTCGGCGACGGCATCGGCGACCACGCGGGTCAGCACCGTGATGCTGCGGATCGCGTCGTCGTTGCCCGGGATCTTGTAGTCGACCTCGTCGGGGTCGCAGTTGGTGTCGAGGATCGCGACGACCGGGATGTTGAGCTTCCGCGCCTCGCCGACGGCGATGTGCTCCTTCTTGGTGTCCACGATCCAGATGGCGCTGGGCACCTTCTTCATGTCGCGGATACCGCCGAGGGACCGGTCGAGCTTGGCCTTCTCGCGGCTGAGGACGAGCTGCTCCTTCTTGGACAGGGAGACCAGCACGCCGGTCTGCTCCATGTCCTCGATCTCCTTGAGGCGCTCGAGGCGCTTGAAGACCGTCTGGAAGTTGGTGAGCATCCCGCCCAGCCAGCGCTGGTTGACGTAGGGCATCCCGACGCGCGTGGCCTGCTCGGCCACGACCTCCTGCGCCTGACGCTTGGTGCCGACGAACAGGATCGAGCCGCCGTGGGCGACCGTCTGCTTGACGAACTCGTAGGCGTTGTCGATGTACCCGAGCGTCTGCTGCAGGTCGATGATGTAGATGCCGTTGCGCTCGGTGAAGATGAAGCGCTTCATCTTCGGGTTCCAGCGACGGGTCTGGTGCCCGAAGTGGACGCCGCTGTCGAGCAGCTGCTTCATGCTGACGACTGCCATATCGCAGCCTCTCTGCTGTCAGCGCGCGGCGGGGCCGCGCGCTTCTACGGTTGTCGCGGGCACCGGGTGGTGCACGCCCTGGCGTCCTGCGGCGCCACTCACCCGGCTGAGCCGGGACCGAGGTGACGACTGCCCCGCCGATCGGCGGGAAGAGGACACGCGAAGTCGACCCGCCGAGACGGGCCGCACCGGGAAGCATACGCGTCCACAGGTTGCGCTCGGCCCGCCGGTCGGCACCCTCCGACGTGGCACCCTCCTCCTCCGGAACCAGCCGGTCCCCCGATCGACGAGGAGCGCTCCCCCATGACCCTCCAGACGAAGGCGCCGGGTCCGTCGGAGCCGCTGTCCCCCGAGGCGGAGCAGCGGCGGTCGGCAGCACTCGTGCTCGGGCTGGTGGCGGCCGTGGTGATCGGGCACGTCGTCCTCGCCGGCGTCCCGGAGCTCGCGTGGGGGCTCGCCCACCTGATGCCGTCGGGCCCGCGCGAGGTCCTGGGCGCGGCGGTGCTGCCACTGGGAATGGCGGTCGCGACGCTGGCCGGCGAGCGGCGGCTCGCACGGGGGCTGCCGTATCCGTCCTGGCTGCGCGGGCTGCTCTGGGGCTGCGCGGCCACCATGGTGCTGCTCGCCCCGCCGCCGGGTCGGGGCGACGTCGGCTCGGCCGTGCGCGACCTCGTCCCGGTGTTCGTCTACTGCACCTGGGGCGGCTTCCTGCTGCTGGCCGTCGGCTGGTTCGCCACCCAGGTGCTGCGGGGCGTCCGGCAGGGCCGCGACCTCCGTCGGGGCCGGCCCGACCTCGGCCCCCCGCCGGCGGAGCCGCAGGGGTGGGCCCCCCTCGTGGTGCGTCTCGTCGTCACCGCCGCCGTTCCCGTGGCGCTCCTGGCAGGCATGGTGGCGGTCGGTCGGGACGCCGGCGACCCCCTCCACCCGACGCTCGATCCGGTCGTCGTTTCCGTCCCCGCGCTGGCCGGCGCCCCGCTGGAGCAGCAGGTGAGCACCGTGGAGCTGGAGGGGATGGCGGCGCTGGAGCCGTCCATGCTGGCGGACGAGCTCACCGGCGGAGAGCCCATGGATCGTGGGTGGCGCGCTCTGCTGCTCACGGCCCCCGCTCCCGGAGTCCCCGCGGGATCCCGGGTGTTCCTGACCGTCTCCGAGCTGTCAGGTGACGCCGACCCCGACGCCGCGCGGGCGCAGATGGTGGCCGAGGTCGAGGCCGAGGGCGGCGAGCCACTGCCCGAGGGGTGGCTCGCGGTGTTCCGCCAGTCCTACGGGGCCGCGGCTCTCGACGGCCGCTTCCTGATCGTGCTGGAGGCGGGCGAGGACGACGGCACCGTGGCCTCCCGCACCGATCTGATGCGCACCGCCGTGGCGGCCCTGACCCCGGACCGGCGGGCGGCGGTGATCGAGGCGACCGATCCGGCGTCGCGCTGACCACGTTCTCCACAGATCCTGGGTCCTCCACAGATCCTCGGCCGCCGACGCTCTGGCCTGCTCGCGGGGCGAGCATCGGCCCGTGGCCTTCCGCGCGTTCCTCCTCGCCCTCCTGCTGCTCGTCGGCGTGGCGCCCTCCGCCGGGGCCACTCCCCCGCCGGGGCCGCCGTGGACCGCTCCGCTGGCCGGCGAGCTCGCCGTGACCCGCCCGTTCGAGGCGCCGCCGCATGCGTACGGGCCGGGGCACCGGGGTGCGGACTTGGCCGCCGTCCCCGAGGTGCCGGTGCTGGCGGCGGGCGACGGCGTCGTGGTGTTCGCGGGGATGGTCGCCGGCCGGCCGGTGGTGAGCGTCGACCACGCCGACGGATTGCGGACGACGTACGAGCCGGTGACCCCGACGGTGGGCGCGGGTCAACGGATCCTGCGGGGATCGCCCCTGGGAACGCTCGGTCCAGGGCACGGGGGCTGCCCGGCCGCTGCCTGCCTGCACTGGGGGCTGCGCCGAGGCGAGACCTACCGGGATCCGCTGACGCTCCTGCGCCCGCCCCGGGTGCGGCTGCTGCCGGTGGGCGACCTCAGGCCGGTCGGGTCGCCCGCCAGATCGTCCACCGGTCGGTCTCCTCGAGCGGCCCGTGCGGCAGACGTGCCCGTAGTTGCTCCACCAGCTCCGCGAGCTCGTCGTCGTCGAGCTCGTGCAGGATCGAGCGGCCGGTGCGGGCGGCGATCTCGGCCAGGTAGTCCTCGCGGTCGGCGTACCTCCGGCGCACCTCCCACAGCGTCGTCGTGGTGACCTCGTCGAAGCCGGCGGCGGTGAGGGTGTTGATCAGCACGGCCGGGTCGGGTCGCCGCCGGTTCTCGACCTCGACCAGGCGCGGGGACACCTCGAAGAACCACCCTCGTGGATGGGTGGGCGAGGCCGGTTGGGCGGTGTCGTCAGCGCTCCGGTCCTGGATCAGGTAGGTGCCGCCCGGCCGCACCACCCGGAACGCCTCGGCAGCGATCGCGGCGAGGTCGGGCGTGTGGTGCACCAGCGCCCGCTCGAACACGATGTCGGCGCAGCCCTCGGCCAGCCCGGTGGCGGCGGCGTCCCCCTGCCGGAAGTCCACACCCGCGAGCTGGCCGTGCTCGGCGCGGGCGGCCGCCAAGATCGGCTCGCTGACGTCGACGCCGAGCACCATCGCGGCGCCGAGGTCGTGCCAGGCGCGGGTGTAGATCCCACCGCCGCAGCCGACGTCCACGACCACGGCACCGACCGGGTCCACCAGCTCGCGGATCGCCGCTTCCCACGACGGGTCGGCCGGTCTGCCCCAGTAGCTCGTGCGATTCCGGACGTCGTGGAAGTCGATGGCCACACGCACCTCCGCAGATCACCGAGCGGTCGAGGTGAACCTAGACCGTTCCGCATCCGCCGGGCCAGTGCTCAGTCCAGCGGCGCGAGCGTCACCGTGGTGTCGTCGGACGAGGCCGAACCCCAGTCGAGCACCGCCGTCACCGGACGAGTCGCATCCAGTCCGTCAGGCGCCTCGACGATCGTCACGTACGGCGAATCGTCCGCGCTGCACGCTTCCTGACCGGGGCGCAGCTCCACCACGTCGATCACCAGACGCTGCGGCTCGGTGACCTCGAGGGAGCCGGGCCCTCGCGGGCAGCTCGAACTGCCCCCGATGATGACCGCCAGGTGCTCACCGCCATCGGCCCAGGCGACCGGTGGCGCCTCGCGGAACAGGGGCGTTCCGTCGGGGAGCGCCGTCGGACCGCCGCCCGGGGCCTCGATGACGTGGTCGGCCAGGTCGTCGTCGCCCGTCCCGGCCACCGGAGGTACGCGGTCGACCGGGTCGGACGAGCAGGCCACCGAGGAGGCCAGGACAAGGAGCGCGAGGGCTCCAGCCCTTCTCGAGCGGCGCATCGCGTGCTCCCGTCTCCGTCGTCGGTCACCGCCCTCTGGCACCCGTGCAGGCGCACAGGGGTCACGAGTCGATCCCTCGGTGACCGCCCGCCGGGACTAGCCGCAGGAGGAGTCAGGCGATGTCGGCGAGCTTGGTGCGCAGGTGCAGCACGGCCTTGGTGTGCAGCTGGCAGATTCGGCTCTCGGTGACGCCGAGGACGCGGCCGATGTCGGCCAGGGTGAGGCCCTCGAAGTAGTAGAGGGAGACGACGACCTTCTCCCGCTCGGGGAGCTGCTCGACGGCCCGGGCGAGCAGCTGGCGGGCCTCGCCGTGCTCGGCCATGGCCTGCGGGTCCAGGGCGGTGGTGTCCTGCAGAGTGTCACCGAGGCGGGGGGCGCCGCCGTCGTCGTCGGTGAGCAGCTCGTCGAGGGCGACGACGTTGACCAGGGAGAGCTGGCCGAGGAACTTGCGGATGTCGTCGACGTCCATCTCCATGGCATCGGCGACCTCCTCGTCGGTGGGCGTCCGCCGGTACTTGGCCTCGAGCTCGGCGACGGTGCGCTCGAACAGGCGCGCCTTGACCCGCACCGACCGCGGGATCCAGTCGGTGTTGCGCAGCTCGTCGATGATCGCGCCGCGGATGCGCGACATCGCGTAGCTCTCGAACTTCACCTCGCGGGTGGGCTCGTAGCGGGTGATCGCGTCGATGAGGCCGAACGTGCCGTAGGAGATGAGGTCCGCCTGCTCTACGTGCGCGGGCAGACCGCTGCCGACCCGGCCGGCGACGTACTTCACCAGCGGCGCATAGTGCAGGATCAGCCGGTCGCGGAGGGCCGAGTCGCGGCCCTCGACGTACCGGGCCCACAGCTCGGCCAGCATGGCGTCGGTGTCCTCGCCGGACTCGTCGAGCCGGCGGATCGTTGCCTCAGACACGGTCGCGCTCCTCGGTCGTGCTGCGGGTTCCCCATCCGTGGTCCCGCGTGGTCCTGACTGCCGATGCGCGGCGCCGGGCACGGCCACCGCCCTCAGGCACGGGGGTGCGCCTGGGCGTGGACCGCACGGAGCCGTTCGACCGTCACGTGCGTGTAGATCTGCGTCGTCGCGAGGCTAGCGTGGCCCAGCAGTTCCTGTACGGACCGCAGGTCCGCGCCGCCCTCCAGCACGTGGGTCGCCGCGGAGTGCCGCAGGCCGTGCGGGCCGATGTCGGGAGCGCCGGGCACCCGCGCGGTGGCCGCGTGCACGGTGCGCCGGGCCTCGCGTGCGTCGAGCCGGCGACCACGCAGGCCCAGCAGCAGCGCCGGCCCGGAGTCGGGCGTGGCGAGCGCCGGGCGGCCCCGGGTCAGCCAGGCATCCAGTGCGCGCTCGGCCGGGACGCCGTAGGGGACGCTGCGCTCCTTGTTCCCCTTGCCGAGGACCCGCAGCAGCCGCCGGCCGCGGTCCACGTCGTCGATGTCCAGCCCGACGAGCTCGCTGACGCGGATCCCGCTGGCGTACAGGAGCTCCAGGACGACGGCGTCACGCAGGCCAGCCGGCTCCTCGGCCCCGGCAGTGGACTCCACCAGTTCGCGGGCCTGGGCGGGCGCGAGGACGTCGGGCAGCGTGCGGCGGGCTCGCGGGCTGACCAGCCGCTGGCCGACGTCCTCGGGCAGCAGCTCGGCGCGGCGGAGCCAGGCCGTGAAGGAGCGCGCGCTCGCGGCGTTGCGGGCGGTCGTCGAGCGGCTGTGCCCGCGCGTGCGGCCCTGGGCCAGCCAGCTGCGGAGGGCGGCGAGGTCGAGGTCGTGCGGCTGCTGCCCGCCGCGGCGGGCGAGGTGGTCGAGCATCCGCACCGCGTCGCCGACGTACCCGCGGACCGTGTTCTCCGACAGGTCCCGCTGGGCGGACAGGTGCTCCTCGTAGCCGGCCAGTGCCTCGGCCAGCGCGGGCGGCAGCCCGGCGCGGACGTCGGCGGTGCTGGGGGTGGCCACGGGGGCACGGTCCGTCGGCGCGTCGCGCTGGTCAAGACGCCGCGCCGGAAGGGGTCGGCGGCGGTGCGAGCCGCCAGCCGGTGCCCGTCCACTGGACGAGGTCGGCCAGCTCCAGCGCCGGGAGCACGCGCAGGACGTCCAGCACGTCGCAGCCGGCGATGGCGGCCAGGCGTTCGGGGGCGACCCCGATGCGCACGGGGCACGCGTCGAGGACCCGGACGGCGAGGTCGGAGAGCCCGTCCCGCGGGGAGCTCGACCGTGCGACGGGATCCGCCAGATCGCTGCCGATGCTGCCCACGGCCTCGATGACCTGCGCCGCCGACGTCACGAGCGTGGCGCCGAACGCCTCGTCGCGCAGCAGCTCGTGGCAGCCGACCGACAGCGCGCTGGTCACCGGTCCGGGAACCACCAGCACCGGCCGGCCGAGCTTCTGGGCACGGTTCGCCGTGGCCTGCGCTCCCGACCGGGCCGCCGCCTCCACGACGACCGTGCCGCGGGTCAGCGCCGCGATCAGCCGGTTGCGGACGAGGAAGCGGTGCTTGAGCGGAGCACACCCTGGGGGCCATTCGCTCACCAGCAGCCCGGTCTCGGCGATCCGGTGGAAGAGCGCGCCGTTGCCGGCCGGGTACGGCCGGTCGACGCCGCAGGAGAGGACCGCCACCGTCGGCGCACCGGCGGCCAGCGCCCCACGGTGCGCCGCGCCGTCGATCCCGAAGGCACCACCGGAGACGACGGTCCAGCCCCGCTCACCGAGCTGGTGACCCAGTTCGCCGGCCACGTGCTCGCCGTAGGCCGTGGAGGCGCGCGAGCCCACCACCCCCACCGATCGGTCGATCACCTGGTCGAGGCACACGTTCCCGCGGACCCACAGCGCCATCGGCGGGACCAGCGCCTGCGTCCGTTCGGTCTGGTCCTTGCGGTCAGCCGGTTCCTGCACCGCGGCCACCGTCAGGGCGTGCAGCGGCAGAGCGGGCCACTCGTCGTCCTCCGGCACGACCAGGCGGGCGCCGCACCGCTCGGCCCGTCGCAGGTCGATCAAGGATTCGTCCTGCTCCACCCGCGGTCCGGCCAGCGACCGGATCCCTGCCGGAGCGGTGCCCGACCGCAGCCGGCGCACGGCATCGACCGGTCCGACGTCCTCGACGTAGCGCCAGAGGTCGACGGTGCCCGGCTCCACCGCGCGACTGAGCCAGGCCCGCGCGCGGCGGACCCCGGCGTCCACGAATTCCGGGGTGGCGGACCCGGCGGCCGCCTCCTCCAGCGCCTCCTCGATGGTGCTCATGCCGCTGCCCGTTGGAGTCGCATGCCGAGGGCCTCGGCCACCTCGTCGGAGCCCGGCACCGTGCGACCCGCCAGATCGCTCAACGTCCACGCCACCCGCATGACGCGGTCGAAGCCGCGCACGGAAATCGCACCCCGCTCCAGCGCCCGCTCGGCCAGCCGCAGCGACGCCCTCGGAACGGCGAACCGCTCGCGCAGCATGCGCCCGGGCACCTCGCTGTTGAGGCCGAGCCCGGTGCCGGCCAGCCGCTCCCCCGCTGCGGCTCGTGCCCCGGCGACTCGCGCGGCGACGACGGCGGTGGACTCCGGTGCCGGCAGCCCGTCGAGCCATGCCGCCCGGGTGACCGGTGGCAGTTCGACCCGAAGGTCGACGCGGTCGAGCAGCGGCCCGGACAGCCGCGCCTGGTAGCGCCGTCGTTCCAGCGGGCTGCAGGTGCAGGCGGTGTCACCCACCGCCGTCGCGCAGGGGCACGGGTTCGCGGCCAGGACGAGCTGGGCCCGGCAGGGGAACGTCGCCGCGCCGGCTGCCCGCTGGATGGTCACCTGACCCCGCTCGAGCGGCTGGCGCAGCGTGTCGAGCACCGCCCGAGGGAACTCCGGCGCCTCGTCCATGAAGAGGACGCCGCGATGCGCCCGGCACAGGGCACCCGGCCGGATCGAGCCGGAACCACCTCCGATGAGCGCCGCCATGGTGGCGGAGTGGTGCGGCGCCTCGAACGTGGGCCGGGTGATCAGCGGGGCATCCGAAGGCAGGATTCCGGCGATCGAATGGATGGCGGTCACCTCGAGCGCGGACTGCTCGTCGAGCGCGGGCAGCAGCCCGGGCAGCCGCTCGGCGAGCATCGTCTTGCCCGCCCCGGGCGGCCCCGCAAGGTACAGGTGGTGGCCACCCGCCGCGGCCACCTCGACCGCGCGCCGCCCCGCCGCCTGACCGACGACGTCACCCAGATCGGGCGACGGCGGTGCCGGCGGCACCGCGCCCCGCACCTGCGGTTCCAGCCGGGTGATGCCCTTCAGGTGCTCGACGAGCTGGGTGAGCGTCTCGACGGCCAGGACGTCGATCCGGTCGACGAGCGCGGCCTCGGCAGCGTTGGCCGCCGGGACGACGACGTGGTCGTGCCCCGCCCGCGCCGCGGCCAGTACGGCCGGCAGGACTCCGCGGATGGCCCGCACGGAGCCGTCGAGCCCGAGCTCACCGAGCAGCACGAGGCGGTCCACCGCCTGCCGGGGCACCGTGCCCGACGCGGCGAGCACCGCGGCAGCCAGGGCCAGGTCGAAGCCACTCCCCTGCTTGGGCATCGACGCCGGCGACAGCCCGATGGTGATCCGGCGGGCCGGGAACTCCCCCTTCGCGTTGGCGATCGCGGCGCGCACCCGGTCGACCGACTGCCGTACGACCGCATCGGGCAGCCCCACGAGGGCGACGCCGGGGAGCCCGGCGGCGATGTCCACCTCGACCTCGACCATCGCGCCGCGGACCCCGGCGAGCCCCACCGACCAGGTGCGGGCCAGCGTCACGAGAACGCCCCGCGGAGGTGCGTGACCAGCGCGGGACCCTCGGACCGCACCAGTACACCGACGACGTCGAAACGGACGTCACGCGCGTGCTCGTCGTGGGCGGCGAGCCAGCGCTGCGCCAGCACCCGGATGCGGCGCTGCTTGGTGTGCGTGACCGCCTCGACCGGATGCCCGTACCCGGTGCCCCGGCGGGCCTTCACCTCGCAGAAGACGAGGGCCTCGCCCTCGCGCGCGACGAGGTCGAGCTCGCCCTCGCGGCAGCGCCAGTTGCGGTCGAGGACGCGGAGTCCCGTGTCGGTCAGGTAGGCGACGGCGATCGCTTCGCCGCGGGCGCCGAGCTCGGAGGTAGGAGGCACCCCTCGACCATGCCGTCGGGAAGGACGACGGCGAAGGGGCCGCGGGCTTCTGTGGACGGCGACGGGTCCTGTGGAGGACGAGCGACGGGTCCGGTCACGGCGCAGCCCTGGAGCTGCACGCTTGCCGCCAGCTGGTCCAGATCGGCGAGCATCAGCTCGGCCTCGTGCGGATCGGGTAGCGACGTGGTCAGCGCCCAGGCGCCCTCGTCGCAGGGGAAGAGGTAGGCGATGTGGTCCGCCACCCTCCCCGTGTCGGCCGACCAGGCCCGCTGCCGTATGCGGATCCGTCGCAGGCCGGCGTCGGTCGACTGCTCCACCTCCGGCGGCAGCAGCTGCTGTTCGGCAGGGAGCAGGAACTCCTCGACGATGGATGACTCCTCGATCCCCGGCGAGTAGCGCAGCCCCATCAGGCGGACGCAGGCCCGAGGACCCCGCGACGGCTCCGGGCAGAACACCAGGGCGCCGAAGCTGGGCACCGCGAAGGCCACCTTCGCCAGCACCGTGAACTCGGCCGCCAGGATCTCCGCGTCGAGCCGGGAGGGCGGCCCCCCGCCCAGCGCCCAGATGCGCTGGGCCGCCGCGGAGGCCCAGCCCGCGAGGTCGTCGTCCGGGCCCACCTGCACCCAGGCGGCCGAGAAGTCCACGACGATGTCCGGCGGACCCACGGTCAGCTCAGCACCCACCGCAGGCTCCCCCCGATGACGTCGAAGAGCTTCACCAGCGGCGAAGCCAGGTGCTCGACGGGCGTCGTGAAGGTGAGCAGCAGCCACCCGTCGGATCCCGGTACGGGGACGAAGTAGTCGACCTGGGTCACCGTCAGCTCCCCACTGCGTACACCGTTGGCGTCGGGCACCATTTCCTGCCGCGACGAGAGCCGCCGGACGGCCGGAGCACCCGCGACGTCCACCAGTCCGAGCTCGCGGACGCCCTTTCCGCTGGACCTCAGACTGCCGAGCAGCCCCTCCAGAGCGCTGCTGCCTCCCGGACTTCGTACGTGGGTGACCAGTCCGGATGCCGGAACAGGCCGGCCGGCGACCGGATCGACGCTCAGCAGGACGTCGATTCCGCCCTGACGGGCCGCCGATTCCAGCGCCGCGGTGAGCTCCCGGGTCAGCCAGGCCCGCAGCTCGGCCCGTTGTGGCGCGGGCACGGCGCCCACGCGCTCGGTGACGAGGTTCTTGACCCGGAGCGGTGCCCGCGAGTCCAAAGGAATGCGTGCCCATCCCGGGGGGAGCAGGATCCGGAAGTCGGTCACCATGGCGACCGGAGCCGTCACGACACACGCCCCAGCGGCATGGACCACCGGTCGACGATGGCCTCCCGGTTCGCCTTGTCCGCGGCCGCCTGATCCAGCGCGGCCGACGGATCCACGCTGACGCTGTCCTGGAGACCCCAGGCGGTCCTGCCGTTGATCACGGCGTTGGGAACGGTCACCGCTCCCACGACCATCGAGTCGGCCAGCGCGGTCAACGCTGTGAGCTGCGCACCTCCACCGGCCGCCTGACGGATCCGGTGGATCGCTGTCAGGGCGTCCGCGATGCCGTCCTCCGCGAACGACACCGCGCGGGTGAGGCCGGTACCGGACGAGCCCGCCGCAGCCGTCACCCCCTCCCGAGCCGCCTTCCCCGCATCATCCGCGGCCTGGAACGTCACCCGCAGTCCCGGCGACAGCTCGAGCAGAGAACGAACGCCTAGCAGCCGGCCGAGGTCGAACAGCAGCGGAGAGCGACCGGCATCGGCGAACGCCTGCCGGCCTCCGCGCGCCGCCCCGACGCGTCCTCCGACGCGCTCCGTCACTCGCAGCATCCCCTGGGCGCCCACTGCGACGCCCTTGCCGAATCCGAGCGTGGCCGCGCCCGCCAGGTCCCAGAGCACGTCCTCGAAAGAACCGTTGCCGCTGGCCCACATGTCGAGGCGCACGGTCGCCGACACGAAGCTCAGGGCGCTGCTCGTGACCATGAGGGTCCCGACGAGCGCGACGCCGGGGCCGAGGACGACGGCGACCACGACGGCAACGATGACCAGGGTCAGGGCAACGACCGAGACGGCATCGAGAAGCGCATCGATCCATCCCGCGTTCAGGTCCCACCAGTCGTCGACCAGCTCGTCCCCGATGCGCCCGGCGCTCAGCATGTGCGCTGCGGTCCTCGCGGCGCGCTCGTAGGACTCGACCGCGAAGAAGTAGTCCCTGCGCGCGGCGGCCAGGGCGTCATCCGCGGCGAAGACCGCCAGCTGGTGAGTCTGCTGCTCGTCCTCGGCAGCGAGGAGTTGCTCGGGCGTCGCGCCGGAAGGGGGCGCGACCGGCGCGCCATTACGCAGCGCTCGCTGCGAGTCCTCGGCCGCTTGCGCCCGGCGGACCGCGTCGTAGGCCTCGGTCTGCACGACCTCCAGCGCCGTGGCGAAGAAGTCCAGCGCCCGGGCGGCAGCCTCGTAGCGGCCTCGCGCACGGCCGATTCGCTCGGCCAGATCGCCCGCGACCTCGACGAAGTTGTCGCCCGCCTCGCCCTTCCACGCCTTCTGCGACCGCGACGTGAGCGCCGTCAGGTTCGCTGCCTGGGCCTCGATCTCCGCCGCGGTGTCGGCGTAGCGACGGGCCAGGGTGGCGAGCTCCTCAGGATCGCCCGGCACACCGTTGCGGTCGTCCAGCGGCTCGAAGGATGCCGGCGCCACCGGGGTGACGGTCACGGCGAACAGCCCTCGGTCGCGGTCTGGATCGCCTGGGCGAGCTCGTTGTCCACCTGCACGTAGGCGTCGTGGCTCTGCGTCGCCGCCTCGTACACCGCCTGCAGGGACTGAAGCAGCTTCTCCCTGTTGCACGCCCACTCGTCGACGAACTCGCGCACCTCGTCCAGCAATGCGTTCCGGCCGATGGTTGGCTCCGCGTCCTCGACGATGTCCGCCGACCGCTGGAACTCGTGCACCAGCATCCCGAGACCACCCGCGGTCTCGCGGAGCAGGGGGAGATCGACCACGATGTCCGCCACGCCCGCACCACCTCCTCGTCTGTTCGTCGCGGAACGTAATCGTTCGCGCGAGGACGAGTCGGCGGTGCGACGGTTGCTTGTGGACAACGCCGGCCGGAAGCAGCCCCTACCAGTCCGACCAGATGGGGTCACCGACCAGAAGGCCGCCGACCACGAGCAGCAGGACAGCGCCGAGCAGCGCCCAGAACGTCAGCATCCACAGACCGCCGGTGAAGATCCACATCGGCGCGGCCCCCGGGTGCGCCTGCTCCATCTGCCGCGTGCTCGTGAACCGCCGGTCGTACACGGGCAGGCCGCTGGTCTCCAGCAACTCCACCGGCCACATCGTGTCGAGCGACCTCAGGGGTTCCAGCGCACTGCGGACGAGCACGCGGCCGTCCGCATCGATGAGCATCAACCGCCAGCTGTCGTGGAACTGCGGAGATCCGGCCTTGATCGGCGGGAACGTCGCGCGCAGCAGCCCCGCGACCTCACCGGGACCGGATCCCAGCGGCAAGTGGACGCGACGTCGCCGAAAGGCGTCCTCCACCCAGGTGACCTCGCGCTTCTCGCGGTCGATCGTGAGGGAGCAGTGCGCCATGTTCTGCGCGGAGCGGTGAGGGTCGGCATCCGTCCCGGGAACACCCGGGCGGAGGACGACGACCGGCCCCTCGACCACGGGCATCCGAGCGCGCATGCCGTTCGCCAGCTCGTCGATGGTTCTCAGGTTCGCCGCCACGACTCCCTGGTAGTCGGTGAGCGAGGTGGAGAGGACCCACACCGCCCCCGCGACGGGAACGAACCACCGGACCTGTTCCTGCACCCTCGCCCAGCGCCGGCGCCCCACCTGCCGGCGCATCCGCACCGCCCCGACGCCGGAACCCGGCACCGGCTCGATCAGCGGAGGAGCCAGCCGCGGGTCGTCCGACCGGAGGTGGGCCCGCAGCACCTCGTCGACGGCCTGTGCCGCGGGCAGCGCCGGGTCGTGCTCGTGCCGGCTGAGGCGCACGGCCATCTCCGGCGGGTCGGGAAGTCCCCCGTCCATGCGGAGGAAGACACCGACGCACCCGGCGTCGATGGTGTCCCTCAGCACAGGGAGCCACGAGCCGGTGAACCCCCTCGCGCGAGAGCGGGGCATACCGATGTACTCGAGGTGACGGGTGAAGTCGCGCCACGAGCCCTGCTGCTCCCAGTCGGCCGGGAAGTAGGCCCACGGCCGTGCGTGCTCGACGACGAGACCGGGCGGGTGGGACAGCATCCAGCTACGGGAGGCGGGGGTTCTCGGGCAGCTCGAGGTCGGGCTTGTCGAGCTCTTCGACGTTGACGTCCTTGAACGTCAGCACCCGCACGTTCCGGACGAAGCGGGCGGGCCGGTACATGTCCCACACCCAGGCGTCGGAGAGCTTCAGCTCGAAGTAGACCTCTCCCCCCGCCTCCCGCACCTGCAGGTCGACGGAGTTGGCCAGGTAGAACCGCCGCTCGGTCTCCACCACGTAGGTGAACTGGCGGACGATGTCCCGGTACTCGCGATAGAGCTGCAGCTCCATCTCGGTCTCGTACTTCTCGAGGTCCTCGGTGCTCATCGGTCCTCGGTGCTCGTCAGGGCTCGGGACTCAGGGCGCATGGCCCCATCATCGACCATGCCGGCCGAAGCGGTCACCCGGGCTGTGTACGAGTCGCGCGCGCTCCGCACGTTGACGAAGCGCATGCGGTGCTGCGGGCACGGTCCGTGGCGCTCCAGGGCAGCCGTGTGCGCCTCGGTGATGTAGCCCTTGTGCACCGCGAAGTCGTACTCCGGCCACCGCTCGTGCAGCTCGAGCATCATCCGGTCGCGGGTGACCTTGGCCAGCACCGACGCCGCGGCCACGCAGGCGGCGACGCGGTCGCCCTTCCACACCGCCAGCCCGGGCCGCGCCAGGCCAGGCACCGGGAAGCCGTCGGTGAGCACGTAGTCGGGTCCGGGGTCCAGCGTGGAGACCGCACGGCGCAGCGCCTCGATGTTGGTCACGTGCATGCCGCGGGCGTCGAGGTCCTCGACCGGCAGCACCACGACCGACCAGGAGACGGCGCGCTGCACGATCTCCTCGTACACGCGCTCGCGGGTGGCCGCGGTCAGCAGCTTGGAGTCCGCCAGCCCCGGCACCCTCCCCCGCTTGCCCGGCGGGAGGATGCAGGCAGCCGCCACCAGCGGTCCCGCGCAGGCCCCCCGTCCGGCCTCGTCGGCACCGGCGATCGCCTCGAAACCGCGGCGGCGCAGGGTGCGCTCCATGTCCCAGAGCGCGTCGGGCCGGTCGACGGCGGGAGTTCGCCGGACCGGTGCCGATCGGGTGTGGGTGGGTCGGACAGCCATCGCGGCACGACACTACGACGCCCCGGCGACACCGCCGCCGTCCCCCGGACGCACGACGGGCCGGCCCCTGGGGAGGGGCCGGCCCATGTGCCGGAGAAGGGGTTGCCGACGGATCAGATGTCGGCGGGCACGTCGGGGACGCTCGCCTGCGGGGCGTGCGCCCCACAGGTGCAGCCGGGGCTGCGCGAGGACAGGACCAGCGAGACCGCGTGCGCCCGGTCGCGGGCACCCAGCTTGCGCAGGATGGCCTTGACGTGGCTCTTGACGGTGTCCTCGCTGATGAAGAGATTGCGGCCGATCGTCCGGTTGGACTGACCCTGCAGCAGCTCGTCCAGGACGTCCTGCTCGCGGCGGGTCAGCGGCACCTCGGGGGTGAACGGCTTGGCGGCGGGCACGTCCGAGGGCTCGATGCGGCGGATCTGCGGGTCGACGACGGTGCGGCCGGCGCGGGCGGCCAGGATGGCCCACCCGAGCAGCGTCGGCGAGGTGTTGATCATCAGGTAGCCGCGGATGCCGGCGGCCAGGGCCTCGTTGACCACGGCCGGGTCCTCCGAGGTGGCCAGCGCGACGATCGCCACACGGGGGAACCGGCGACGCAGGTCGCGGCAGGCGTTGAGGGTCGCGGCACGGCCCTGGCCCAGCTCGACGACGACGGCGTCGGGGCGGGCGGATTCGGCCAGCGTGAGAGCGCGGCGCAGTTCGCCAGGGGTGCCGACCGACTGCATGCCGGCCGTCTCGTTGATCATGCTGACCAGCCCCCGACGCAGGACGGGCGCGTCGGCGAGGAGGAGCACGCGGGTGACTCCGCGGGCGGTGCTCGCCATAGGTGCAGACACAACTGACTCCATTTCATTCTCCCGGACCGTGCAATGCATCCATCGGAAGGGTGAAACGGTTGCTTGAATGCTTTCCCAGCATTTTTTTCCACTGGTACACGCACGTCGTAATGGTGCGACCCACGTCACTCGCGCAACAGGGCGACCATTCCCGGTCCGGGCAAGCGGTCAGGCGGCCGGGTGGCGGGCCCGCCGACGGCGGCGCCAGGCGGTGATCGGCACCGCTCCGACCAGGCCGACGACGTAGGGAGCGAGGACCACGGAGCCGACCGGTGACTGCGTTCCGCCGACGGGAATGCCGGTCGCCTCCAGCCCCTGGATGTCCGGGGAATCGAGCACGCCGAAACGGTCGAGGGGCCACACGATCAGCGACGCCTTGCCGATCACGTCGTCCACACCGATGGTTCCGCTGTACTCGTCGCCCATGTGCGACCGGGAGTCAGCCGAGGCGGAACGGTGGTCACCCATGACCCAGAGCCGGCCCTCGGGCACGGTGACGGGGCCGAACGGGCGCTGCTCGATAGGCGAGTTCTCGAAGATGTAGGGCTCCTCGAGCGGCTCGCCGTCCACGGTGAGCCGGCCCTCGGCGTCGCAGCACTGCACCGTCTGGCCCTCGGTGGCGATGACGCGCTTCACGAAGTCGTCCTCGCTCGGCGGTGCGACCCCCAGGGTGCGCCCCAACCACAGCAGGGATCCGGTGAACCAGTTCGAGGGCTTCTCGACGCTGATCTCCGGCGTCCAGGTGTCGGGCCCCTTGAAGACGACGATGTCACCGGGCTCGGGCTCGCCGAACCAGTAGGGCACCTTGTTCACCAGCACGCGGTCGCCGGTGCAGCCGGTACAGCCGTGCAGCGTCTGCTCCATCGATCCGGACGGGATGAAGAACGCCTGGACGAAGAACGTCTTGACCACCAGGGCCAGGACGAAGGCGACGAGCAGCAGGATCGGCAGCTCGCGCAGCAGCGAGCCCTTCTTCTTCGCCTTGCGACCTCTGGACGTCTTGCCCGCGTCACCGGTGCTCTGGGCGTCGGGCTCGTCATCCCCGGGAACGACGTCGGCGGGCCCCCCGGGCCGGTCGCTGCTCATCAGGGAGCAGCGTACGGCCCGGGGAACCCGCCGAGTTCCAGCCGGTGTTCCCCGGCTGTCAGGCGTGTCCCGGAGGTCAGCGGGAGACGGGCTCGCGCTTCTCCTTGATCTTGGCGGCCTTGCCGCGCAGCTCGCGCAGGTAGTAGAGCTTGGCGCGACGCACGTCACCGCGGGTGACGACCTCGATCTTCTCCACGACGGGGGTGTGCACCGGGAAGGTGCGCTCGACCCCGACACCGAAGCTGACCTTGCGCACGGTGAAGGTCTCGCGGACGCCACCGCCCTGACGGCGGATGACGACGCCCTGGAAGACCTGGATGCGCGAGCGGTTGCCCTCGATGACGCGGACGTGCACCTTGACGGTGTCCCCCGGGCGGAACGAGGGGATGTCGTCGCGCAACGAGTCGGCGTCGAGTGCGTCCAGGGTGTTCATCTCGGCAGTCCTCAGTCTCAGATGGCTCGTTCTCGGTTCGGACAGCGGAACGCCCCGGCTGTCCGTTCCGGGGAGCTGCGGCTCCACGAGGAGCTCCCGACAGCGGTGCCGTCGGTCAGCAGCGACTCTCTACTGTGCCACATCCTCAGGAAACGATGCGCGGGGGCCCCGTCCACGGACCCGACCGCAGCTCCGCCAGGAGAGCGGGCAGATCGGCCGGCACGAGGTCGTCGGTGGCCGTGACCAGCTCGTCGGCCGACCACCACCGGTGCGGCTCGTCCGCGAGGATCTCGAGCTCGGTCAGGGCGCCCGGGACGACCTCGTGGACGACGTCCCGCAGCACGAAGAAGGTCTCGCGGGTGTCGAACACCTGGTCCCCGAACGGGCCCACGTGCCGACGCAGCCACACCGGGCCCTCGAGGGCATCCGGCTCGACGACCAGACCGATCTCCTCGGCCAGCTCCCGGACGGCGGCCGCCCGCAGCGTCTCGCCGTCCTCCACTCCCCCACCGGGCGTGTACCAGAACAGCACCTCACCGGGCGGCACGGACGGATCGGGCAGCCGGGCACCGAGCAGCAGCACGCGGCCGTCCGGATCGAGGACGACGACGCGCGCCGTCGTCCGCTGGACCGGCCGGTCACTCACCGGACAGGGCCGCCCGCTCCGCGTCGGTGAGCGCGCCCTCGGGCAGGGCGGCCAGCAGGTCGGGACGCCGGGTGGCGGTGCGCCGCAGCGACTCCGCCCGCCGCCACCGGTCGATGGCCGCGTGGTCGCCGGACAGCAGGACCGGCGGCACCTCGTGACCGCGCCAGTTCGCCGGCCGCGTGTAGGACGGCCCCTCGAGCAAGCCGTCGGCGTGCGAGTCGAACTCGGCGGACTCCCGGTTGCCCAGGACGCCCGGGATCAGGCGGGTGACGGCCTCGGTCATCACCAGGACCGCGGACTCCCCGCCGGCGAGCACGTAGTCGCCGATGGAGACCTCGGAGACCGGGCCGGCGTCGGCCGCCCACTCGGCCACGCGCTGGTCGATGCCCTCGTAGCGGCCGCAGGCGAAGACCAGGCCGGGCTCGGTGGCCCACTGCGCCGCCATGGCGTGGGTGAACGGGCGACCGGCGGGGGTCGGCACGACGAGGCGGGTGCCGGGTGGGCGCACGGCGTCCAGCGCCTGCCCCCACGGCTCGGGCTTCATGACCATGCCGGGGCCGCCGCCGTAGGGGGCGTCGTCGACGGTGCGGTGCACGTCGTCGGTCCACTGGCGGAGGTCGTGCACGCCGACCTCGATGAGGCCGCGCTCGATCGCCTTGCCGAGCAGCGACTGGCGCAGCGGCGCGAGGTACTCCGGGAAGATCGTGAGGACGTCGATCCGGAAGCCGCTCACAGGTCGAGCAGCCCCTCGGGCGGGTCCACCACCACGAAGCCGCCGGCGACGTCGACGGTCGGCACGATCGCCGAGACGAACGGGATCAGCGCCTCCCCGCCCTCGATGCGGCGGACGACCAGCAGGTCCTGGGCCTCGTGCCGGACGGCGATGACCTGGCCGATCGGCGAGCCGTCGGGCAGTCGCGCGGCCAGGCCGACCAGCTGGTGGTCGTAGTAGGAGTCGGGCTCCTCGATCTCCGGCAGGTCCACGACGGGGACCAGCAGGAGGGTGTTGCGCAGGGCGTCGACGTCCTCACGGGTGCTGAAGACGGCGCCGCTCGGATCGGCCAGCTGCAGCAGCAGCGTGCCGCTGTGCCAGCGCTTGTCGACCACGGTCAGCGGACCGCGCTCCGCGGGCTCGGTGAGCATCACCGCGCCCGGGGTGAAGCGGAGGTCCGGGTCGTCGGTGCGCACCTCGATGGTGGCCAGACCACGAACACCGTGGGGCCGGCCGATGCGGCCGACCACCACGGTGTCGAGGGGTTCCTGCTGTGCGTTCAAAGAGCTCGTGCTCAGCGCCCGTCGGTGTCGACGACGTCGACCCGCAGGCCTCGTCCGCCGACGCCGGTCATCACCTGGCGCAGCGCCTTGGCGGTGCGCCCCCCACGACCGATGACCTTGCCGAGGTCCTCGGGGTGCACCCGGATCTCGAGGGTCTTGCCGCGGCGGTTGGTGAGCAGGTCGACGGTGACGTCGTCGGGGTTGTCGACGATGCCCTTGACCAGGTGCTCGAGCGCTTCTTCGAGCACGTCTTACTCGGCCGGCGTCTCGGCCGGAGCGGCCTCGGCGGCGGGAGCGGCGTCGGCAGCCGGAGCGTCCTCGGCAGCGGCCTTCTTCGGAGCGGCCTTCTTCTTGGCGGTGGTCGCCTCGGTGGTCGGCTCGTCCATGCCGGCGCGGACAGCGGCCTCGTAGAGGGCCTTCTTGTCCGGCTTGGGCTCCTTGACCTTCATGGGCGGCGGCGCGGCCTCGCCCTTGAACTGCTGCCAGTCACCGGTCACCCGGAAGATGGCGGCGACGGCCTCGGTCGGCTGCGCGCCGACACCCAGCCAGTACTGCGCGCGCTCGGAGTCGACCTCGATGAACGAGGGGTCCTCCTTGGGGTGGTACTTGCCGATCGTCTCGATCGAGCGGCCGTCACGCTTGGTGCGGGCGTCGGCGACGACGATGCGGTAGTACGGCGCGCGCATCTTGCCCAGGCGCATGAGCTTGATCTTGGTGGCCACGGTGTGTGGTGTTCTCCTCGAACGCTGTGTGGTTGCTCGCCGGGCGGCGTGTGGGGTTACGCCGGGGCGGAGCGATGGACACGCGCGGGCACGGTGAGAGGGCCGCACCCGACGTGTTCGACCAGCCATTGTGCCAGAAGAAGTTGAAGGACCTCGCTGCCCCCCACGCCTCGCCAGCTCGCCGCGGGCCCCTGCAGCGAGGCCGGGAGCTAGTCGTCGGACCCCACCAGGAAGCCGCCCCAGCCGTCGTAGGTGCCGCCGTGCCGGTTGACGATCGGCACGATCTCGCGGGTGAAGGCGGCCGCGGTGGCGGAGTCGACCGCGGTGATGGCGCTGAACTCCAGCCACACGGTGAGCAGCCGCCGGTAGAGCCCGTCGATGCGGTAGCCGGAGGCAGTGAGCTCCTCCCCCGCGGCCTCGGCCGCCCTGCGGGTCCGGAAGCCGGCGAGGTGGTCGATGGGCCGTGGTTCGTGCACCCGGTCGCCCAGGCCGAGGCGCTCCTCGACCAGCGCGGCGCTCTGCGCCAGCAACTCCTCGACGTCCTGCGGCACGACGCCAGTGGAACACGACGTCGGCCGATCTCCCGCGATCATGGAGTCCGGGAAGCGGCACGCCGTCGCGGACCGGCGTGGCGCGTCCCCGACTTCATAATCGTCGCGGGGGAGTCAGCCGCGGACGGCGGCGACCACGCGGGCGGCGGCGCCGTCGACCGGGATCTCCTCGCGCTCGCCGGTCACCCGGTCGCGCAGCTCCAGCACGCCCTCGGCCAGGCCGCGGCCGACCGTGACGATCGTGGGCATGCCGAGCAGCTCGGCGTCCTTGAACTTCACGCCGGGCGAGACCTTCGGGCGGTCGTCGTAGAGCACCGTGAGGCCCTGGCCGACGAGCTCGGCGGCCAGCGCCTCGGCTGCCTCGAAGACGGCGGCGTCCTTGCCGGTGGCCACGATGTGCACGTCGGCCGGCGCGACCTCGCGGGGCCAGATCAGGCCGAGCTCGTCGTGCATGGACTCGGCGATGGCGGCGACGGCGCGGGAGACGCCGATGCCGTACGAGCCCATGGTGACGGTGACGAGCTTGCCGTTCTCGTCGAGCACCTTGAGGTCCAGCGCCTCGGCGTACTTGCGGCCGAGCTGGAAGATGTGGCCCATCTCCACGCCGCGCGCGAGCTCCAGCGGACCGGAGCCGTCGGGCGCGGGGTCACCGGCGAGCACCTCGGCGGCCTCGATGACGCCGTCCCAGGTGAAGTCGCGGCCGGCCACGAGGTCGAACACGTGCTTGCCGGGTGAGTTGGCGCCGGTGATCCAGCGGCTGCCGCGAACCACCCGCGGGTCGACGAGGTACCGGATGCCCGACTCGCTCTCGCTGCCCAGCACCTGCGGGCCGATGTAGCCCTTGACCAGCGCGGGGTGCTTGTCGAACTCGGTGAACGCCTCGACCTCGGCGGGGGCGACCTGCGCCTCCAGCCGCTTGGCGTCGACCTCGCGATCGCCGGGCAGGCCGATGACCAGCGGCTCGCGGGTGCCGTCGGGCTGGACCAGGGTCACGACGACGTTCTTCAGCGTCGAGGCGGCGGTGTAGCCGGCGTCGGGGAACAGCTGCTGGGCGACGGCGACCAGCGAGTCGATGGTCGGGGTGTCGGGGGTGTCCTCGACGTGCGCCTCGGGCAGGCCGTCGAACGGCACCTCGTCGGGGACGACGGTGGTGACGGCCTCGACGTTGGCCGCGTAGCCGCCGGCCGATCGGACGAAGGTGTCCTCACCGATCTCGGTCGGGTGCAGGAACTCCTCGCTCCGGGAGCCGCCCATGGCGCCCGACATCGCCGAGACGATGACGTACTCCAGGCCCAGCCGGTCGAAGATCTTGATGTAGGCGTCGCGGTGGGCGGCGTAGCTCTTGTCCAGGCCGGCGTCGTCGACGTCGAAGGAGTAGCTGTCCTTCATCGTGAACTCGCGGCCGCGGAACAGCCCGGCCCGGGGACGCGCCTCGTCCCGGTACTTCGTCTGGATCTGGTACAGCGAGAGCGGCAGGTCCTTGTAGGAGCCGTAGAGGTCCTTCACCAGGAGCGTGAACATCTCCTCGTGGGTGGGGCCGAGGAGGAAGTCGTTGCCGCGGCGGTCCTTCAGCCGGAACAGGTTGGGGCCGTACTCGGTCCAGCGACCGGTGGCCTCGTAGGGCTCGCGCGGTAGGAGCGAGGGGAAGTGCACCTCCTGGGCGCCCATGGCGTCCATCTCCTCGCGGATGATCCGCTCGACGTTGCGGAAGACCCGGAAGCCCAGCGGCAACCAGGTGAACCCGCCCGGCGCGGCTCGCCGGATGTAGCCGGCACGGGCCAGGAGACGGTGGCTGGCGACCTCGGCGTCGGCCGGATCGTCACGCAGGGTCCGCAGGAACAGGGTCGACATCCGCAACAGCACGGGGAAAGTCTCCCAGGCAGGAGAAAGCCCTTATCCGGAGGCCCGCCCCCGTCGACCGGGGACCCGGGTACGCGCCTCTTCGACCTGCTTCAGCCACTCCGCGCGCTCGAGGGCCGCCATGTCACCCGCGGTCGGACGGCGACGGCCCTCTGCCTTCTCGACCGACGGGCGTTCCGCGAAGGCGAGCCGGTAGGCCAGGTGGGTGACGCGCGACTCTTCGAGGAGGTCCAGGGCCTTCGCGAGCTGACGGCTCGTCCGGCGTCCCCGCCGCGCCCCGACGAGCTCGCGCAGGTGGGCCACCGTCCCGAGGAAGCCGAACGGTGCGTGGAGGCTGGCGATCAAAGAGTCCAGGGACGTCACCCCGCGATCGATCGGCAGGGATTCGTCGCGCACCTGTCGCGCGTGCACTGCCCAGCCCACCCGCGGAACCCAGCGGACCGGTCCGGACGTCAGGCGGGTTCGGGCACGCCTCCCGGGTCGCCGCCGGGATCGTCGGGGGTCGCCTCGATCGGCGGGGGCGGCAGCGTGTCCGGGGTGTCGGGCAGGAGCTCACCAGGGTCGTCGGGCACGGGCTCGTTCGGATCGATCAACGGATCCGGCTCAGGCATCGGCTCGACCATGTGAGGAGTCAACCAGCGAAGACACCCGTTGGGCACCTCGAGTGGAGGCGGCCGCCGGGCCCCGTGTCGAAGGGTCGGTGCAGAGGCACCGCGCCCCTACGATCGAACCTCGTCCGAGACTCGACGTCACCCCCGTGGCGGGGCCCTTCCCGGAAGCGAGGCACCGTGAGCCGAGACCGCGACCAGCAGGACGACCCCGCGGGTCGTCCGCTGCCCCCGCGGCTTGACCCGCGCGCCGGGCTGCCGCCGCGATCCCGAGCCGGCGACCGGCCCGCCCGTCCCCGTCCCTTACACACATCTCCGAGCCCCCGAGACCGATCAAGCACTCGGAACCCGTCATCTGCCTGAAGATAACAAATAAATATGACTACAAA